>DXFS01000002.1 GCA_019114345.1 Candidatus Agathobaculum pullistercoris
GAACGAGCCGTGCATGTCGCCGCCCGCCTGCCGGAAGTTGCCCTGCTGGAACGAGGCGTTGATGGACATGGCGATCGTGAACAGCGAGGTAAACAGCACGGTCGTCAGCGCGATCGCGATGACCGCAATGATGTTGCGCGTTTTCGCCGCCTTGAGGCTGCGGTCGGACAGGCGGCGGATGCACTTTTTGTTGGGGACGTTTAACATGACACGCGCCCCCTTACGAATGGACGATGCGGCCGTCCTCAATACGGACGATCCGGTGCGCGAGCTGGGCGATCTCCTCGTTGTGGGTGATCATGACAATGGTCTGGCCGAACTTCTCGCTCGTCACCTTCATCAGTGCGAGCACGTCCTGGCTGGTCTTGCTGTCCAGGTTGCCGGTCGGCTCGTCGGCCAGGATAATGGCGGGCTTGGTTGCGAGCGCGCGGGCGATGGCGACGCGCTGCTGCTGGCCGCCTGACAGCTGGCTCGGCAGGCTTAAGAGCTTGCTTTCCAGACCGAGCGTGTGGATGATCTCGTCCACATAGGATTTATCCACCGTGCCGCCGTCCAGCTCGATGGGGAGCACAATGTTTTCGTATACACTGAGCACGGGCACCAGATTGTACGCCTGGAACACAAAACCGATGCGCCGGCGGCGGAAGATGGTCAGCTCGTCGTCCTTCAGCGCGAAAATGTCGTTCCCGTCCACATAGACCTTGCCGCTTGTCGGGCGGTCGAGCCCGCCGAGCATGTGCAGCAGGGTGGACTTGCCCGAGCCGGACGTGCCGACTACGGCGACGAACTCGCCGCTCTCGACTGTAAGGTCGACGCCGTCGAGCGCGCGCACCTCGGTGTCGCCCGCGCCGTAAACCTTGCGCAGGTCTGCTGTCTGTAAAACCGTCATAAGAGAAAACCTCCCGGAAAAAAGTCTGTACCGTACCATTTCCTTGGTACGGTACAGACTATACCATGCAATTCTGTCGAGAGCCTGTCGGAAATCTAACAGTTTTGACAGGATTGCTGCGCTGTAGCCAAACGCCTGTCTGATCCTGTTTCTGTCCGGCAGACAAAACCGGAATACCGGTGCATTCCGGGTCGGGAAAGCTTAACGAAGCGTATCCGTGCGGTCAAACAGATATAAGCTGTCGTATTCCGCCAGCGGATTTGCGTCGATTTCTTTCTGCGGAACCGGTGAGAGGAACCAGGTTGTCCGCACCGTACGCGGCGAGCCGTCCCCATATGTGTCTGCGACAAGCTCGCTGTTGAGCAGGTAGCCCCATTCGGCCGTTGTGACCTGCTGTGGACCGAACTGATCCTGTGTTGTGTCCTGGGTCGAAATGAAAGTTTTTCCGTCAAACGACACATCGATCGTGACCGGATCGCCCTCGATGGTGTACTGTATGATACGTATGTCGGCAGGCGATCCGCTCTCCACGGCGGAAAGAAACTGGTCGCGCGCCTCTGCGCCTGTGATCTCGCCGTGCCTGTCGATGTATTCTCCGCAGTCGGTCACTTCAACCGGTGTGTCGGCTGTGTCCGGTGTGTTTTGCAGTGCGGCGGGGCTGCACGCAGACAGCAGGAGCACAAGCGCAAGACAAAGCGGAAGCTGTTTCATGGAAGCACCACCTCCTGAACGGCGGTGGTCGGACAGGGCAGATCCGGCGGGGGTACGCCGTCGGTTTCAGGGGACGGCAGTGGGACAGGCGGTGCGCCTTCCGGCTCGGGCGCGGGCATTGCCGTGGGGCTGGACATGCCGGGCGACGCAGGCTGAGCGGCGGCTCCCGGAGCGGCGAGCAGGAGCAGGCCAGAGGCAAGTGAAATAAGCTGTTTCATCACGATCCCTCCTATTAAAAAAAGACGGGCAAAACTGCGAAAAGTTCCCTTTACGAAACCGTCCATTGCCCGTATAATAGTAGGGTCATCATGAAAAACGAGGCGGGGATCGGATATGCAGCAGGCGGAAACGCCGCTCGGCACGGCGCCGGAAGGCAAGCTGGTTCTGCAGCTTGCGATACCGGCTATGCTGGCACAGTTTGTCAATATATTATACAGCGTGGTTGACCGCATGTATGTCGGCCATATTGCGGAAGTGGGGGCGGACGCGCTTGCAGGTGTGGGCGTGTGCGCTCCGGTCGTGACCATGATCACAGCGTTTGCCGCACTGGTCGGCTTCGGCGGCGGCCCGCTCATGAGCATCCGCATGGGGCGGCGCGATATGGACGGCGCGCGGCAGGTCGTCGCCAACAGCTTTTATCTGCTGCTGGCGCTTTCAGTGCTGGTCACCATCCCGGTGCTGGTGTTCCGGCGGCCGATCCTGTTCGCCTTCGGTGCGAGCGAGCAGCTCTGGCCGTATGCGGAGGCGTATTTCACAACCTATGTGCTGGGCACGGTGTTCGCGCTGCTCAGCAGCGGCATGAACCAGATCGTGATGAGCCAGGGCTTTTCGGGCACGGCGATGCGTTCGGTCATGCTGGGCGCGGCGGTCAATATTCTGCTCGACCCGGTGTTTATCTTTTTGCTGGATATGGGGGTGCAGGGGGCCGCGCTGGCCACCGTGCTGTCGCAGGTGTGCTCGACGGCCTATACGCTTCGCTTCCTGTTCAGTGACCGCGCGCTGGTCGGCATCACGAGGCAGCCGCTGAACGCAGGCTGGCTGCGGCGTATCGTGCAGGTCGGCCTGTCGCCTGCGCTCATCATCGCGCTGGATAATGTGCTGCTGATCGCGGTCAACGTCATGCTGCGCAAATACGGCGGAGCGGACAGTGATATGCTGATCGCGTGCGCGGCCATTTTGCAGAGCTTTATGCTGATCATCACCATGCCGCTCGGCGGCATCACAGCGGGCACGCAGTCCATTCTGGGCTATAACTACGGCGCGGGAAATACTAGACGCGTGGTGCGCGCGGAAAAGTATATCGTGCTGCTGTGCCTTGTGTTCACAGTTGTCATGTTCCTTGCTGCGCAGACGCTTTCCGGTCTGTTTGTCCGCATTTTCACCACCGAGCCCGCGCATATCGAGATGGCGGCATGGATGATCCGCACTTATACACTGGGTGTGCTCGGCCTTGCGGTCCAGTATCCCTTTGTGGACGGCATGACCGGCATGGGGCTGGTCAAGTGGGGGCTGGCGTTTTCCATGCTGCGCAAGGGTGTGTTTTTTGCAGGCGTATTCATCCTGCCCGCGGTGTTTTCCGCAACGGCCCTGCTGTACGCCGAACCGATTTCGGATATCCTGTCTGCAGTGCTTTCGGGCGCGGCGTATATCCTGCTGTTCCCGCGGCTGATGCACCGCCGGGAAGCGGAGGACGGATAAAAGCCTGGCTGAAACAGAACCGCTTTTATCCCTTCCTGCGCGTGAAAACAGCCCCAATGACTGCCGCGATCAGAACAAACGGAGCGAAGCGGACGAACAGCCACTCAAAAGCGTGAAGGGCGGCGCCGGCAACGGCGGTTTCCGGGTCGCTGAAATCCCATCCAAGATAAGAGCTGTTCCATACGGCGAGGACTGCAAACGTGGCTGCTATGACGGCGCACAATGCGATCAGCAGCCAGTGCAGTGCTTTTCTTCTGGCGGCTTTGCTGCGTGCAAGCTGCAGGTTGATGATCTCCAGCTTTTCGGAGATCGCTTTCAGGTCATCAGCCTGCGGCTCGATCACCGGTTCTCCAAGCAGAATGCTTACCGGTGTTTCCAGCACTTCCGACAGGGAGACCAGCATCTCAGAATCAGGAACGGACAAGCCATGCTCCCATTTGGAAACGGTCTGCCGCACCACGTTCAGCTTGACGGCAAGCTCTTCCTGCGAAAGCCCTTTTGCTTTTCGGATCGTTTTTATGTTTTCGCTTAACATCAGGGGTAACCTCCTTTGGCCCTTCGTTGTTGCCACCATTGTAGAGCAATCTGCCCGTTGCTGCAAGCAACGCATGATAACATGCCGCAATGGTGGAAGACGAACCGGCAGCTTTGCCATCTGCTCCGCTTTTGGGGCATGTTTTGCACGGAACGGCGAAAACGGCACTTTACGAAACGTGGAAGGGCCGGTATAATAAAGAAATAAAGAAGAAATACCACGCCGCACCCTTCGGTGGGCGGCGTGCAAATGTAACGGAGGAAACCAACATGGATTTAAAAGAGCGCGCCCTCAAGGCGCATGAGCAGTGGGGCGGCAAGATCGAGGTCGTCGCGCGGTGCGAGGTCAACAGCAAGGACGATCTGTCGATCGCCTACACGCCCGGCGTAGCCGAGCCCTGCCTCAAGATCAAGGACGACCCGTCGCTGAGCTACACCTATACCCGCCGCCACAATCTGGTCGCGGTCATCACGGACGGCACGGCCGTGCTCGGCCTGGGCGACATCGGCCCGATCGCGGGCATGCCGGTCATGGAGGGCAAGTGCGCGCTGTTCAAGGCGTTCGCGGACGTGGATGCGTTCCCGCTTTGTGTGGCTTCCAAGGATGTGGACGAGATCGTGCGCACCATCCAGCTGATTTCCGGTTCGTTCGGCGGCATCAATCTGGAGGACATCGCCGCGCCGCGCTGCTTTGAGATCGAGCGGCGGCTCAAGGAGGTCTGCGACATCCCGGTGTTCCACGACGACCAGCACGGCACGGCGGTCTGCTGCGGCGCGGCGCTCATCAACGCCTGCCGTCTGACCGGCCGCAAGGTGGAGGACATCAAAATGGTGGTCAACGGCTGCGGCGCGGCGGCGATCGCGGTCACCAAGTTTTTGATGTTCCTCGGCGTGCAGCATATCACAATGGTCGAGCGCTTCGGCATCGTATGCGAGGGCGACGAGCGCCTCAATCCCGCGCAGGCCGAGATGGCAAAGGTCACCAACCGCAGCCACATGACTGGCACACTCGCGGATGCGGTCAAGGGCGCGGACGTGTTCTTCGGCATGTCGGCGCCGCAGGTGCTGACGAGCGAGATGGTTTCAACGATGGCGGAAAACCCGATGGTGTTCGCGATGGCCAACCCGGTACCCGAAATCTGGCCGGAGGACGCCAGGGAGGGCGGCGCCGCAGTCGTCGGCACCGGCCGCTCGGACTACCCGAACCAGATCAACAACGTGCTCGCGTTCCCGGGTATCTTCCGCGGCGCGCTCGACGTGCGCGCAAGCGACATCAACGAGGAGATGAAGCTCGCCGCCGCCAAGGCGATCGCATACTGTGTATCCGATGAGGAGCTGAACCCGGAATACATCATGCCCATGGCATTTGACAAGGCGGTCATCCGCGCGGTCGCGGACGCAGTCGCACAGGCGGCGCGCGACTCGGGCGTTGCCCGCATCTAAAGCGATGGACAGGGCAAGCCGCAAGCGGCTCGCGCGCCTGCAAAAGCAGGAGATGCGCATCGCTGCCAAATATGAAAAGGCAAAGCCCTCCGTTTTTGCCTCCGTGCAGAATAAGATCCCGGACGGCCTGCGCGATAAGCTCGAGCTGGCGTTCCGCAAGGGCTTTCAGCTGGTGTTTGAGAAGGGCAGCGGCCTGATCGATAAGACCTACAACGCAGAAAGCCTGCAGCGGGAATATGAGGAGAACGAGCAGGCGCTGTCCGAACGGGTGACCGGCGGACGGCTGCGCCGTCTGCGCGCCCGTTCGCGCGCTGCGGTGCGCGGCGGCACGGGGATCGCGTTGGCCGAGGGCGCAGCGCTCGGGGTGCTCGGCGTTGGGCTGCCGGATATCCCACTGTTTCTGGCGGGAATGTTGCGCGGGCTGTACCGCATTGCGCAGAGCTTCGGCTTTGGCTGCAAAAGCGATGGCGAGCGCTGTTACCTGCTGCTGCTTGTTGCGGCGTCGCTCAGCAAGGGGGAAGAACGCGGACGCCTTGCCGCGCTTGCGGACGCTACCGCGCATGCGCTCGACCGCGGCGGGGTATGCCCTGCTGCGTTGGATGAATGCATCGATACGGCGGCCGCACGGCTCGCGGATGAAATGCTTGCGGCAAAATTTGTGCAGGGCCTGCCGGTGGTCGGCATTGCGGGAGGCTTGCAGAACGTGCCGGTGTACCGGCGAATCACGTCCTACGCCGCCTGGGCCTACGAAAAACGCTCCCTGCTGCGCCGGGGATAATGGAAAACAACAAAAACCCGCTCGTTGCGAGCGGGTTTTATGTTATTCCTGAAAGGTAAACGATGCGTCGCGCGGCAGCGCAAGGCCGCTTGCAGCCTCCGCGCATTTGACAATGCCCGCGATCACCGGGCAGGCCGCATGCGGCGGGAAGTGTTCCGCAGCGAATTGGTACAGCTCGTTCTGCCCCGGCCGGGAAAGGCACAGGGCAAAGCTGTCAAACGTATCGCCGAGCGTGTCCATCATTTCGCGGACATGCTTGCAGCCGGAATCGACGCGCAACGTGACCTCGTCCTCATCTTCGTTATATACGGCGGTTACGAGCGTGCGGAAACCGCAGACGCCCGGATCGATCAGCAGTTTTTTCATAATATCACTTCCGGTTTGCGAATCCATGCACTTTTAGTATATCAGCTTGTTTACAGCGGCGCAAGTGCGCTGTTTGGAGCGGTGAGTAAGGTTGAAATTGTGCAAAATCTCCAAAAAATATTTTGCACAGTGGGCCTTTGTGCAAAAATCCGTTTGACTTTTGGTGTATAGTTGGTTACAATAAGGGTAACAGTTATGCATGCGTTAAACGCATTCAGCATGAGAGAAGATAATGGAGGGAATAATATGTTAGATCCGAAGAAAGTAAGACTCGGCATCTGCCCGATCGGCTGGTCCAACGATGATATGTGGGATCTTGGCGACGAGAATACGTTCCAGCAGTGCATCTCTGAGATGAAGCTCGCGGGTTTTGACGGCTGCGAAGTCGGCCACAAGTATCCGGAAGATAAGGAAGTCCTCAAGCACATGCTGGACGTCCGCAACATGACCATCGCGTCCAAGTGGTTCTCCTCTTTCCTGGTTGACAAGCCGTATGAAGAGGTAGAGGCCGAGTTTATCAAGGAACTGGATTACCTGTCCTACGTTGGCGCGACCGCGATCAACGTTTCCGAGCAGTCCGGCTCGATCCAGGGCAAGCTCGACACCGCGGTTCTCGATATGGAGAACAAGCGCGTGCTGACCGACGAGGAGTGGGACCGCTTCACCACCGGCCTGAACAAGCTGGGCAAGCTGTCCATGGAGAAGTACGGCATCCGCACCTGCTTCCATCATCATATGGGCACGGTCTGCCAGACGGTTGAGGAAACTACCCGCCTGATGGAGAACACCGATCCCAAGTACGTATTCCTGTGCTTCGACACCGGCCACTTCACCTTCGCAGGCGAGGATCCGGTCAAGATGCTCGAGAAGTTTGCTGACCGTGTCGGCCACGTTCACCTGAAGAACATGCGTATGCCGCTGGTCGAGAAGGCCCGCCAGGAGCACTGGTCCTTCCTCGATGCCGTCCGCGCCGGCGCGTTCACCGTACCGGGCGATCCGGACGGCTGTGTGGAGTTCGACAAGGTATTCGACCTGCTGGACAAGGCTGGCTACACCGGCTGGATCATGGTCGAGGCCGAGCAGGACCCGGCGAAGGCTAACCCGTTCGAGTATGCCAAGATGGGCCGCGAGTACATCACCGCGCACACCGGTCTGGGCGGCGAGGTTGTCCTCAAGTAATCTGTTTGATATCGACAGAGAAATCCCGTTCCGAGAGGAACGGGATTTTTTTATGCAATCGTGCGCAGATAGGCGCGCGTCGATACCTTGTAGCAGAACAGATAGAATACGCAGAATACCAGCATGGCTGCCGCTGCGCTGCTGAGCAGCACGGCCGGCGCATCGATCGAGATCAGCCCCATGAATGTGGCGAAAAACGGGAAGGCAAATGCGATGTGCAGCAGTGTGCCGCCGAGTGGGAGCAGGAACACCACGCGCAGCTGCTGCCGTGCCGTGCGGCGCGTCATTTCGTCAGATAAGCCGACCGCGCGCAGGATGCGGAAGCGCCCTGCGTCCTCCGTCCCCTCGGCAAGCTGCCGGTAGTACAGCACGAGCGCCGTGCAGGCGAGGAACACCAGCACGAAAAACACGCCGAGAAAGGCGAGCGTGGTGAACATGAGCGAGATCTCCTGCGTGTCCACCGCGGCGGTGTTCAGTCCGATCTGTCCCTCTGCAAGCGCCTGCCCGGCGCGGGAAATGACCGCATCCTGCCCGAACAGTACGCTGAACGAGCAGCACAGCGTAAACAGTGCGGCACAGCCAAACAGACAGATGTTGGTCAGCCCGGCGGCGTTTTTGCGCATGCGGTGCTGCAGGCCGGAGACCACGACAAATTCGGATGCATTCGCATAAAAACGGGGGCTTTTACGCATGCGGCGCAGCACTTCGGCGCTCACACCGGTGAACACCCCATAGGTGCCGAGGATGACCAGCAGCAGGGCGAGCATAAAGCTGGTCAGTGTGGCGCTGCTGCCGCTCGTCGCGGAGAGGAAGTAGGCGGCGATCAGACAACCCGCACCCAGTACAGCGGCGACCGCGCGGCTGCGCATGGGCTTTTCGCCCTGCAGATGCTCGCGCAACAGGGAAGCGGGCTGGGTATGAGCGGCGCGCCATACGCCCATCACGACCAGCACGGCAAAGCACACCGCGAACACCTTGACCACGCCGAGCCCTGCGCCTGCGGAAAACGTCCACACCAGCCCGGTGGGCTGGCCGAGCGCCGCCAGCAGGCCGCAGAACACCAGCGGGCAGAACACCATGCCGGCTCCAAGGCCGAGCAGCAGGCAAATTGCAAAGCACACCGCATTTTCGATCAGCAGGATAACAGCGATGTGCCGCCGCCCCAGCCCGAGAATGGCGTACAGCGCCAGCTCGCGGCTGCGGTTTTTGAGCAGATAGCTATAGATATACACGAGAAACGGCACGAGCACGACCGGCATCAGGAAATAGCCCACGCTCATCAGCAGCAGGATGTTGCCGCCGTTGGGGATGCTCTGCGCGAACGACTGGTTATAAACGAATGATGCAATCACAAAATAGACCATCACCATAAAGCTGGTCGCCAGAATAAACGGCAGATACAGCCTGCGGCTGCCGTACAGACCGCGCAGGGAAAGACGGGGAAGCAGAGCGTTACGCAAGGCGGGCACCCCCCTGCTGCAAAGAGGTCAGGCGCGCGGCAAGGCGCGGGTAAAAGTCCGCGCGGGACAGGTTTTCCCGGCTGGCTTCGCCCGCGATCTGCCCGTCGCGCAGGAACAGCACGCGGGAGGCGTGGCTCGCCGCATCCAGGCTGTGCGTGACCATGACGATGGTCTGCCCCTCTGCATTGCACTCGTCCAGCATGCCGAGCAGCTGCGCAGCGGAGCCGGAATCGAGCGCGCCGGTGGGTTCGTCCGCCAGCAGCAGGGAGGGTTCGGTGATCAGCGCGCGGGCCGCGGCGGCGCGCTGGCGCTCGCCGCCCGATACCTCGTATGGGAATTTTTCGAGCAGCGGCGTGATGCCCAGCCGGCCGGTCAGCGGTAGCAGGCGGGCCTCCATCTCCTCGCGCCGCCGTCCGGCCAGCACGAGCGGGAACACGATGTTTTCGCGCAGGGAAAGCGTATCGAGCAGGTTGCAGTCCTGAAAGATGAACCCCAGACGGTCGCGCCGGAATGCGGAGAGCGCGCGGTTCGGGATGGCGGCCAGATCCTCGCCGTCCAGCAGGATGCGGCCGTCGGTCGGCCGGTCGAGCGCGGCGAGCAGGGTGAGCAGCGTGGTCTTGCCGCTGCCGCTTTCGCCCATCACGGCGACAAATTCGCCTTGCTCCACCCCAAAGTTGACCCCGCGCAGCGCGGGCACCCGGCGCCCGCCGAAGCGCGTGGTATATTCCTTGACCAATCCGTCTACTGTCAGCAGCATGTGCATTGCCTCCCATACTAATGTATTAAGTGAATGATACAATAATACACTTGCGGGATGGTTTTGTCAAGCAGTTATTTGAAATTTTTGTATTCTGCATAGCAGAAGCTGCAGATTCCCCTGAAATATCTTGAAAACCCTTTGCAAAACAGGCGGTAATAGGGTAGAATAGAAAGCGGGAATAAGAAGCAAGGAGTGTGGAATATGGGAACACCTAAATATAAGCGCGTGCTGATCAAGATCAGCGGCGAAGCGCTTGCAGGGGATAAGCATTTCGGCCTGAATTTTGATGTGATCGGGCCGGTATGTGACGTAATCAAAAAGTGCAATGAGGAAGGCTGCGAGATCGGCGTTGTCGTCGGCGGCGGCAACTTCTGGCGCGGCGTTAAGGACGGCGGCGGCAAAATGGAGCGCACCCGCGCAGACCACATGGGCATGCTGGCGACGACGATCAATGCGCTCGCGCTGGCGGATGCGCTTGAGCAGCGGAATGTGCCGGTGCGCGTGCAGACCGCGATCGAGATGAACCGCATTGCGGAGCCTTATATCCGGCAGCGTGCAACGCGTCATCTGGAAAAGGGCCGTGTGGTAATTTTCGGCTGCGGCACAGGCAACCCGTTTTTCTCTACCGATACGGCAGCTGTGCTGCGCGCGGCGGAGATCGGGGCAGAAGTCATCCTGCTGGCAAAGAACGTAGACGGCGTGTATGATTCCGATCCGGCGAAAAACCCGGATGCAAAGAAGTACGACCATCTTACTTATATGGACGTGCTCAACCAGGGGCTTGGTGTTATGGATACCACTGCGACCTCGCTCTCGATGGATAACCATATCCCGATCCTGGTGTTTGCGCTCTCCGACCCGGAGAATATTTATCGTGCGGTCAACGGCGAGAAGATCGGCACGATTGTAGAGGAGGAAAAATAAATGAAGGCTCAGCTTAACGCATACGAAGAAAAGATGAAAAAGACGCTCGACGTGTTGGCCAAGGAGCTGGCAGCGGTCCGCGCGGGCCGCGCGAACCCGGCCGTGCTGGACAAGATCACGGTCGAGTACTACGGCGCGCCGACCCCGCTGAACCAGGTGGCGGCGATCTCGACGCCTGATCCGCGCTCGCTGTCCATCCAGCCGTGGGACGGCTCGATCCTCAAGGCGATCGAAAAGGCGATCCAGACGTCTGATCTGGGTATCAACCCGCAGAACGACGGCAAGCAGATCCGCCTGAACTTCCCGCCGCTGACCGAGGAGCGCCGCAAGGAGCTGATCAAGGGCGTATCCAAGACCGGCGAGGAAGCCAAGGTCGCGATCCGAAACATCCGCCGTGATGCGATCGACAAATTCAAGTCTGCGCAGAAAAAGAGCGAGATGACCGAGGATGAGCTGCACGACGGCGAAGAGAAAATGCAGAAGCTGACCGATAAGTACGTCAAGGAGATCGACGCGATGGTCGCGAAGAAGTCCAAGGAGCTGGCGGAAGTATAAACACTTCGTTTGAAACCACGGTTTCAAACGAGAGCGGCTGTACCGGCCGGTGTCCGGGTACAGCCAGAGCTGGATTGTGGTTCCGACATGCGAAACCACAATCCAGCAGGAGAATAAAAAGTCAGGCACATGTCCTGACTTTTTATGAAAATTGTCTTGCAGTCAATTTTCTATTGTATGCGCGCAAAGCGCGCGAACGCGAAAGCATGGCTTTGGCAGAAGAGATAATTGGGGGGCGGCGGGTTCGCCGCCCCTTTGCATGGGGGAAGCAGATTGGGTCTGTTTACAAGAAAAAAGAAAAATACGCCGGCGGCGGACCGCCCGGTGCCGCGGCACATCGCGGTTATCATGGACGGGAACGGCCGCTGGGCGAAAAAACGCGGCCTGCCGCGGCAGGCGGGGCATAAAGTCGGCGCGGAAACCTTCCGCACGATCGCGACCTACTGCAAGGATATCGGCGTACAGTATTTCACGGTCTATGCCTTTTCGACCGAGAACTGGAAACGCCCGCAGGAGGAAGTCGACGCGCTGATGAACCTGTTCCGCAGCTATCTGAAAGAGGCAGCGGAAACCATGTTCCAGCGCGGTGTGGCGGTGCGTGTGCTGGGCGATCTGACGCCTCTGCCGGAGGACATCCGCGCGCAAATACGCGAGGTGGATGAAATCGCCGACCGGCTCGGGCCGGACGCCGCGACTGCCTCGCTGTGCATCAACTACGGCGGACGGGACGAGATCAAAAACGCGGTCCGCGCGATTGCGCAGGAGGTCAAAAACGGCACGCTCGCGCCGGAGGAGATCACCGAGGAGACTATCGGTGCGCACCTGTACACCGCGCATATGCCTGACCCGGATCTCATCATCCGGCCGTCCGGCGAGATCCGCACCTCCAACTTCCTGCTCTGGCAGTCGGCCTACGCGGAATATTATTTTACCGACATTTTGTGGCCGGATTTCAAGACCGCCGACATGGATGCGGCGATCGACGCATTTAATAAAAGAAACCGCCGGTTTGGCGGCGTATAGTCCGAAAATCGGGGTGTCAAGATATGAAAGCAAGAGTGTTGTTCGGCGTGATCGGCTTTGTTGCGGTGCTGCTTGCGCTGTATGTATTCCCAGCTATTGTGCTG
>DXFS01000021.1 GCA_019114345.1 Candidatus Agathobaculum pullistercoris
CCGTTCCAATCAGTTGGCTGTTGATGATTTCCACGCTCCCCAAAAGTTCAAATCGCTCTCCCAAAAAGCGTGGAAAAGCGACAATAGTTTGATTGACAAAGTAATCCTTGACTATTATAATAAAAGGACACAAAATTGTCAACCTTTTCCGAGGTTTGACGGCGATTTTTGGAGGAACGAAGCATGGAATACGGTTTTGCATTTTTCCCCGGCCAGGGCGCGCAGGCTCCCGGCATGGGCAAGGATCTGTACGAAAATTCGCAGGCGGCCCGGCTGGTTTTTGAGGAAGCCAGCGAGGGGGCAGGGCTGGACGTTGCGAAGCTCTGCTTTGACAGCGACAAGGAGACGCTCTCCCGCACGGAGAACAGCCAGATCGCGATCTTCACCCACTCGATGGCAGCGCTCGCGGCGCTGACCGAGGCCGGCGTGACCTTCAAGGCGGCGGCGGGCTTCTCGCTCGGCGAATACACTGCGCTCGCGGCGGCGGGCGTGGTATCGCTCGCGGACGGCGTCAAGATCGTATCCATGCGCGGCAAGCTGATGCAGCAGGCGGCGGATTCGATCGACGGTGGCATGGCGGCTATCCTCGGCCTCGAGGACGCAAAGATCGAGGAGGCCTGCGCCGCGGTCAAGAGCGGCCTGGTCCGCCCGGTCAACTACAACTGCCCCGGCCAGCTGGTCATCGCGGGCGAGCGCAAGGCACTGAATGAAGCGGTCGAAAACTGCAAGGCGGCAGGCGCGCGCCGTGCGCTCCCGCTTGCGGTATCGGGCGCGTTCCACACCCCGCTGATGGAAAAGGCTGCAGCTGAGCTGCGCGCCTATGTATCCGACTTCACCTTCTCCGCGCCCAAGATGGATATTTACTCCAATCTCGACGGCGAGGTGCTCGACTGCGCCGACCTGCCCGCGCACCTCGAGCAGCACATGATCTCCCCCGTGCGCTGGACCAAGCTTGTGCGGAACGGCATGGCGGCGGGCCTGACCACCGCATGCGAGATCGGCCCGGGCAAGACGCTCACCGGCTTTGCCGGCAAGATCGACAAAGCGCTCACCTGCAAGCCGGTCTCCGACATGGCAGGCGTACAGGCTGCGGCGGAATAACCCCGTTTAGGCCCTGCGGCGCAGAAACGCTTTTCAACAGACTGGAAGCCCGGCAAAGCCGGGCTTTTTCCATCACAGCTGCAACGCCAAAACCGCGGAGGTAATACCATGCAATACACCAGCCATTACCATTCTCCTCTCGGCCCCATCCTGCTCGCGTCCGACGGCGCCCATCTGACCGGGCTTTGGTTTGAAGGGCAGAAATATTTCGCCCTCCGGCTGGATCCGGTGCATGAAGAAAAGGAACTTGACGTATTTTCCGCAGCAAAACGCTGGCTGGATGTTTATTTTTCCGGCCGCGAGCCGGATTTTTCCGTGCCGCTGCGTTTCACCGGCACCGACTTCCAGAACGAGGTGTGGGAGATCCTGTGCACCATCCCCTATGGCCGTACCACGACTTACGGCGCGATCGCGCGTCAGCTCGCTGCGCAAAACGGCCGGGCACACATGTCGGCGCAGGCTGTCGGCAGTGCGGTTGGGCACAACGAGATCTCCATCCTCGTCCCCTGCCACCGGGTGGTCGGGGCAAACGGCAGCCTGACCGGCTACGCCGGCGGCATTGACAAAAAGGTGCAGCTCCTGACGCTGGAAAAAACGGATATGAGCGGCTTTTTCATCCCGAAAAAAGGCACCGCGCTGTAACCTGCGCGTTTCCAGTTCCGCAAAAAAACAGTCCCGAAATCAAAATTTCGGGACTGTTTTTTCATATTTGTTTAGAAAGTCGGCACAACCGCACCCTTATAAGTGTCCTCGATAAACTGCTTGACCGTATCGCTCTGCAGCGCATCAGCCAGCGCCTGGATCTTTTCGCTGTTCTCGTCGCCGCTGCGGCAGGCCACCGTGTTGACGTAAACCTGCGCATACTCCGGGTTCTCGGTGATGAGCGAATCCTCGTTTGCGTTCAGGTCAGCCTGCAGCGCATAGTTGCCGTTGATGACCGCAAGGTCAACATCCTCGAGCGAACGCGGCAGCTGCTCGGCTGCGATCTCCTGAATGGTCAGGTTCTTCGGGTTTTCGACAATGTCCAGAATGGTCGCATCCGAGGTCGGGTCGATGCCGTCCGCCAGCGTAATCAGGCCGGCGTCCTGCAGCAGCAGGAGCGCACGGGTCTCGTTCGAACCATCGTTCGGCACGGCAATGGTCGCGCCGTCCGCCAGTTCCTCAAGCGTTGCGGTACGGCCCGGGTAGATGCCGAACGGCTCGTAGTGCATCTCGATCGCAGAAACCAGATCTGCATTGTTCTCCTCATTGAAGTTGTTCAGATACGGGATGTGCTGGAAGTAGTTCGCGTCCAGATCGCCGTCGACCAGCGCGGTATTGGGCTGCACATAGTCGGTAAACTCCACAACCTCAAGCGTCCAGCCGGCCTCCGCCAGAACATCTTTCGCCGCATTCAGGATCTCCGCGTGCGGTGTGGGCGATGCGCCGACCACGATGGTCTTGTCGTCGGACGCGCCGCCTTCTGCGGTCTGTGCGTCGTTCCCGCCGCCGCAGGCGGTCAGGGCGGACAGGCAGAGCGCGCCTGCCAGCAGGGCTGCAATTTTCTTCTTCATGACTTTGTCTCTCCTTTTTGCTTTGCATATCATCAAAACCAAACCGCCTCCATACCGGCGGCTTGATCCTGTTTGATCGGATCGCTTTCCGGCCGTAGCAGGCCGTTTCCCGTCTTTTGCTGCCATGGGGCGGCGCATGGGACGCAAATGGTGTGTCGTCCGGCTCACAGGCTGTTTTTACCAGCCCGTCAGCCGCTGGGCCGCTTTATTTTTCCTTGCATTTGATGCCGTAATTTCCCCGGCTTCCGGATTCATAGCCGCGATACACTTCGTATTCCTTCCCCTCGATGATGACCGCATCCTCTGCCGGGAAAGAATAGAACCAGCCGTTTTCGGCACAGTACCTGGAAATTGCATCTTTTGCTTTTGTGACGGTGGGATAGTCCGCACAATCCTCATAGGGAACCCAAAATGCCTTTTTAAACATAAGCGCTTCTCCTTTTCTATCCCTGCGCCGCCCCATGATAGCAAGCAGTTTATCGGTTGCGCTTATCCAGCCGCCGCGCGAGCCACATGCCGGCGACCTGAAAAATCTGCACGACGATGACGATGATGATACAGGCGACCAGCATGATGTCAGCGCGGTAGCGGTTATAGCCGTAGTTGACCGCGATCGTACCCAGACCGCCGCCGCCGATGAAGCCGGCCATGGCGGAATAGCCCAAAATGGTGACGATCGAGATCGCGCCGCCCACCATAAGCGAGGGCTTGGCCTCGGGCACGAGCACCTTGCGCACGATCTGCCACGGGGATGCTCCCATGGACTGCGCCGCCTCGATCACACCAAAGGGCACCTCCTTGATCGAGGACTCGACCATGCGCGCCACATAGGGCGCAGCCGCCACGGTCAGCGGCACGATCATCGCGGTCGTGCCGATCGCGCGGCCCGCGATCGCACGCGTCAGCGGCGTGATCATGACCGCGAGGATCAGGAACGGGATCGAGCGCAGGATGTTAACGATCACGCCGACCACCGCGTTAAGCACGGGCATCGGGCGGATGCCGCCCTTATCCGTCACGACCAGCAGCAGGCCGAGCGGCAGGCCGATCATATAGGACACCGCAGTCGACACGATGACCATATACAGGGTCTCCCACAGGCTCTGGGCCCAAACTTCAGGTGAAAGCATCTGCGTCCCCCTCCTCTACATGCACATTCTGGGTTTCGAGGTACGCCAGCGCACGCTTTGCCGCGCGCTCGTCCTCGGGAAGCTGCAAAATCATCTGGCCGTAGGCGCGGCCGTCGATGTCCTTGGTATCTGCAAACATGATGTTGACCGCCGCCTTGCATTCGAGCACCATGTTGGACACCACCGGCTCGAACGACGAGTTGCCGTCAAATACGATGCGGCAGTAATGCTTGCCGGTGGCGAGTTTGTCGCGCCCCCCGTCCGGGTAGATGAGCTGCTTTGCCATCGCGGACTGCGGCCGGGTGAACACCTGGTCGACCGGGCCGACCTCGGCGATATGGCTGGAATCAATGATCGCCACGCGCTGGCAGATCTCCTCGATGACCGACATCTCATGCGTGATGACAATAATCGTGATGCCGAGCGTTTGGTTGATCTCCTTGAGCAGCGCGAGGATCGAGCGCGTGGTCGTCGGGTCGAGCGCGCTGGTCGCCTCGTCGCACAGCAGGATCTTTGGGTTCGTCGCCAGCGCGCGGGCAATTGCCACGCGCTGCTGCTGGCCGCCGGACAGCTGGGACGGGTAATTGTCCGCCCGGTCGGACAGGCCGACGGTCTCGAGCAGCTCGCGCGCCCGCTTCTCCGCCTCTGCCTTTTTCACGCCCGCGATCTCCAGCGGGAAGCAGATATTCTGCAGCGCCGTGCGCTGCTGCAGCAGGTTGAACTGCTGGAAGATCATGCCCATCGACCAGCGCGCCTCCAGCAGCTCCCTTTTGGACAGCTTGCCCAGCTCCTGCCCGTCCACCGTCACCGTACCCGCAGTGGGCTTTTCCAGAAAGTTGATGCAGCGCACAAGCGTGCTTTTGCCCGCGCCCGACAGGCCGATAATGCCGAAGATCTCGCCGCGGCGGATCTCGAGGCTGACGCCGTCCAGCGCGGTGACCGTGCCTGCGCGGCCGCGGAAAGTCTTATTCAGGTTTTGGATCCTGACGATACAATCCTTCTCCAAGTCCGTTCCTCCTTTTTCAAAATAAAAGCGGAAAGCAGGGCCTGCTTTCCGCTCGTTTTCCATCTGTGTCAAGCGCGCCGCATGACAAGCGGCCCGCTTACAGCGCTGCAGCCTTCAGGGCTGCGCCGCAGAAAAACGAGCAGAACCGCACATCATGCACATTTCCTTCCGGATCGACAGCATCGCGGTTTCCTCCTTTTCCTACGGTTTAGATAGAATTTCTTCTCTGTGGTATTAGTGTATTCTATTCCGCGGGATTTGTCAAGTTTTTTCTGCCAGTACACGCCAAACCGTTCACCCTCCCCCTCCCGTCTCTTTGGTCAAATTCTTCCACCCGTCAGAAAGGCCTTGCATTCCCGCCGGAACGCGATATAATAAATACGAACAAATGTTCGTATTTTGTGTTTGGAAAGGAGGTCCCCTTATGCCCGGCCGCACCTATCTCGCCATCGACCTGAAATCCTTTTACGCCTCGGTGGAATGCGTCGAGCGCGGTCTCGACCCGCTGACGACCCATCTTGTCGTTGCAGACGCCAGCCGTACGGAAAAGACCATCTGCCTTGCCGTGTCGCCCGCGCTCAAGGCATACGGCGTCCCCGGGCGGGCGCGGCTGTTCGAGGTCGTGCAGCGGGTCCGTGAGGTCAACGCCGGGCGGCGCATGCGCGCTCCCGGCCGCAAGCTCTGCGGCGAGTCGTGGGACGCTGCGGCGCTCGCCGCCGATCCCGCGCTGGCGCTCTCCTATATCACCGCCGTGCCGCGCATGGCATACTATATCGCGTACAGTGCCCGTATTTACGAGATCTACCTGCAATATATCGCGCCTGAGGATATCCACGTCTACTCGATCGACGAGGTGTTCATGGACGTGACCCCTTATCTCGCGACCTACGGCCTGTCCGCGCGCGAGCTCGCGCAAAAGCTGGTGCAGGAGGTGCTGCAGCGCACCGGCATCACCGCCACCGCCGGCATCGGCAGCAACCTGTACCTGTGCAAAGTGGCGATGGACATCGTCGCAAAGCATGTAAAGCCCGACCGGAACGGCGTGCGCATCGCGGCGCTCAGCGAGGACTCCTACCGCCGACTGCTGTGGTCCCACCGCCCGCTTACTGATTTCTGGCGAGTCGGGCGCGGGTATGCCAAAAAGCTGGAGAAGTATGGGCTGTTCACCATGGGGGATATCGCGCGCTGCTCGCTCGGCAAGCCGGAGGAGTTTTACAACCAGGAGCTGCTCTACCGGCTGTTCGGCGTGAATGCCGAGCTGCTGATCGACCACGCCTGGGGCTGGGAGCCCTGCACAATGGCGGATATCAAGGCCTACCGCCCGGCTGCGCACAGCCTCGGCGCAGGCCAGGTGCTGCAGGAGCCGTATCCCTTTTCCAAAGCGCGTCTGGTGCTGCGCGAGATGGCCGAGCAGCTTGCGCTCGACCTGCTGGAAAAGCATCTGGTGACCGGTCAGGTCGTGCTGACCGTCGGGTACGACCGGCAGAACCTTGCCGACCCGGCGCGCCGCGTGCAGTACCGCGGCGCGGTCACGACGGATTTTTACGGCCGCTCGGTTCCCAAACACGCGCACGGCACAGCAAATCTCAGCCGCCCCACTGCCTCTGCACAGGAGATCGTCCGGGCCGTCCTTGACCTGTTCGACCGCATTGTGGACAGCAGTCTGCTCGTGCGCCGTCTGACGCTGGCCGCCTGTCACGTTGTGGACGAAAAAACCGCCGCTGCCGCCGCCCGGTACGAGCAGCTCGACCTGTTCACCGACTATGCCGCGCAGCAGCGCGAGCAGGCGGCGCTCGACCGTGAACGGCATATGCAGCAGGCCGTACTGGCGATCAAGCATAAATACGGCAAAAACGCGCTGTTCAAGGGGATGGATCTGCAGGAAGGAGCGACCGCCCGCAGCCGCAATGCGCAGATCGGCGGCCACCGCGCATGAGGGCGGGCCCGCGGGCAGATGATGCGTGCTATGCCGACATGCGCAGCCTGCCCCACCCCGAGCCGCCGCCCGGGCGCAGGCGCATGCCCCTCCACGCCAGGGCGGCGCAGTTCTCACCCTTCGCCGCGCTGACCGGGCACGATGACGTGCTCCGCGAAACTGCACGGCTGACCGAGCAGCCGGTCAGCCTGGATGAAAACGAACAGGCGGTGCTCGACCTCCGCCTGCAGCAGTTGCGCAGCCGCCTGCCCGAGCAGCCCGAAGCCGTATTCACCTGGTTCCAGCCGGATGCGCGCAAGCCGGGCGGCGTATACCGGACAGCCTGCGGACGGGTCGCAAAAATCGATGAAACAGCAGGCCTGCTCATTCTTGCGGACCGGACGCACATCCCGGTCGCGCAGCTGCGCTGCATCGAAGGGGATCTGTTCCAGAATCGGATATGATCTGCCCCCGGTTTTCCGGCATCCTGCCATATTGACAAGCCGCGCCAAACGGTATACCATATATGGTGTATTCTATTCGAAAATGACACATGATATATTCCACGGAGGATTTTGCTATGAACGTACGCAAACGCAGCGGCACGGTCGTGCCGTTCGATCCCGGCTTTATCCAGCGGGCAATCACGCTGGCCGCCGCAGCCGCCGGTGAGCACGACGAGGACGCCATCGCCCGCGTTACTGAGAGCGTTGCCGCCAAGCTCAAGGAGCGCGGCGAAGACACGATCTATATTGAGCACATCCAGGACACGGTCGAGGAGACCCTGCTCGAAATGCAGCTGTACCACACCGCCCGGGCCTATATCCGCTACCGTATCGAGAAGCAGAAGGTGCGCACGGACGGCGCGGAGGAGGACGGCCTGCTCACCCGCGAATTCCTCAGCCCCTATAAGCATGCACCCAATCCCATGGGCCAGCTGGGCGCGTTCGTCTATACGCGTACCTACTCGCGCTTCCTGCCCCGGCTGGGCCGCCGCGAATTCTGGTGGGAGACCGTGCGCCGCGCGGTCGAGTACAACTGTTCGCTCGCTCCCACCTCGCGCGAGGAGGCGGAAAAGCTGTTCGACAACATCTATCACATGCGGCAGTTCCTCTCCGGGCGCACGCTGTGGGTGGGCGGCACGCCGGTGGCCGAGCTCTACCCTATGGCCAATTACAACTGCGCCTTTACCGTGATCGACAGCTTCACCGCCTACCACGACCTGTTCTACCTGCTGATGGTGGGCAGCGGCGTGGGCGTGCGCGTGCTGCAGTCGGATGCGGACAAGCTGCCGCCCGTGCGCACCGATCTGGAGATCCTGCACAAGTCCTATGACCCGGTCCCGCCCTACGCGCGGCTGGAGTACACCGACCTGACCTTTGCGCACGATACCGCGACCCTCAACGTCGGCGATTCCAAGGAGGGCTGGGCGCAGGCGCTGACCCACTATTTCGACCTGCTTTCCAACCGGGAGTACCGCAAGATCCACCGTCTGATCGTGGTATACGACTCCATCCGTCCCAAGGGCGAGCGGCTGCGCACCTTCGGCGGCACGGCCAGCGGCTTCGGCTCGATGATGGCCATGATCGATAAGATCCACAAGGTGATCACGGCCGCCGGCCAGCGCGAGGGCGCGGTCTGGGTGCCGCTCCGCCCGATCGACCTGCTGGACATCGCCAACATCATCGGTGAAAATGTGGTCTCGGGCGGCGTGCGCCGCACCTCGGAGATCGGCCTGATCGACGCGGACGACCAGGCATGCATCCAGGCCAAGAGCAACCTGTACCGCCAGGTGCGCGGCCGCTGGGAGATCGACAAGTCGATCGCGCACCGCCAGATGAGCAACAACTCGATCTTCTACCGCAAGAAGCCCATCCGCGAAAAGCTGCACTGGCATCTGCAGCAGATGCGCTATTCGGGTGAGCCGGGCTGGATCAACGAGGAGGCCGGCGCCAGGCGCCGCCCCAACTTCAGCGGCTGCAACCCCTGCGGTGAAATCCTGCTGGACAGCAACGGCCTGTGCAACCTGACTACGGTCAACGTGATGGCCTTTGTCAAGGACGGCAAGCTGGATCGCGACGCGCTGCTCGAGGCGCAGCGTTTGTCCGTGCGCGCGGGCTACCGCATGACCTGCCGCGCGCTCGAACTGCACCGCTGGAATGCCGTGCAGCAGCGCGACCGCCTGCTCGGCTGCTCGCTGACCGGCTGGCAGGATATGGTCAACGCCGCCGGCCTGGACCGTGAAGCGCAGATCGCCCTGCTCGAGGAGCTTCGCCGGACCGCGCACGACGCGGCGAAGTCGATCGCAGAGCGGCTGGGCGGCAGAACGCCGCTGCTCGTGACCACGCTCAAGCCGGAAGGCACGCTTTCCCTGCTGCCGACCGTATCGAGCGGCGTGCATTATTCGCATGCGCCGTACTACATCCGCCGCGTACGCATTACCGCCGCCGACCCGCTGTGCAAGGTGTGTGAGGAGCTGGGCTATCCCGTGCTGCCCGAGGTCGGGCAGGACCCGGACGACCCGACCACCAAGGTGGTCGAGTTCCCGGTTAAGGCGCCCGAGGGCCGCGTCAAGGCGGACGTATCCGCCATCGAACAGCTGGAGACCTACAAAATGTTCATGGAGCACTACGTGGACCACAACTGCTCGATCACCGTGCATGTGCGCGAGAACGAGTGGGACGCGGTCGAACAGTGGGTGTGGGACAACTGGGACGATGTGGTCGCCCTGTCCTTCCTCAGCTATGACGACAGCTTCTATGAGCTGATGCCCTATGAGGCCATCAGCAAAGAGGAATACGAGCGCCGTCTGGCGGAGATGAAGCCGTTCAACCCCTCGCTGCTCTCACGCTATGAGCAGCAGGAGACCGAACTCGATATCGGGGACTCCGAGTGCGTCAACGGTGTATGCCCGGTGCGCTAAGCCATCGCAGCATAAACCAAAAGAGCGGCCATTCGGCCGCTCTTTTTTTGTAAATCATAAAAATGCAGGGCGTGTACCTGCGTTTTTATACAAGTACAAGGGCGCGATTTTGTGTGCCGCATACGGCGCGCAAACATCGCGCTTTCGCTTTGTCCGCGCCACGCGCAGCAAAGCCTGTTCGATTGGAAGACGTGCCTTCCAATCGAGATTATTTTTATGCGTTTTCCGAAAACTCCGCCAGCTTGAGGCCCTCGTTGTGATCGAGCGCATAGGTGATATTCCACGGCGAGGAGAACAGCAGCAGCGTGTTCCCCTTGAGGTCCTCGACGATCTTGGTGTCGCTCGTCAGCTGGAGCTTCTTGACGTCAAAATCCTCTTCGTCGTTCTCCACCCAGCGGATGTGCTCATAGGGCAGGCTCTCGCGGATGATCTCGACGTTGTACTCGTTCTTGAGGCGATATTCCAGCACCTCGAACTGCAGCACGCCGACCACGCCCACGATGACCGACTCCATGCCTGCGCCCGGCTCGCGGAAGATCTGGATTGCGCCCTCCTGCGCGATCTGCTCCACGCCCTTGACGAACTGCTTGCGCTTTAAGGTATCCTTCTGCCGCACGGTCGCAAACAGCTCGGGCGCGAAGGTCGGGATGCCCGAGAACACGCATTTGTGCTTAGGATCGCAAACCGTGTCGCCGATCGCAAACACACCCGGATCAAAAATACCGATGATATCGCCCGCATACGCCTCGTCCACGATCGAGCGGTCCTGCGCCATCAGCTGCTGCGGCGCAGCGAGCACCATCTTTTTGCCTGTGCGCATGTGCAGCACCTCTTCGCCGCGCACGAACTTGCCCGAGCAGATGCGCATGAACGCGATGCGGTCGCGGTGCGCCTTGTTCATGTTGGCCTGGATCTTGAACACGAACGCAGAGAAGTGATCGTCAAACGGGTCGATCACACCGATATCCGCCGTGCGCGCGGTCGGCGGCGGGGTCATCTGCAAAAACTTCTTGAGGAAGGGCTCTACGCCGAAGTTGGTCAGCGCCGAGCCGAAGAACACCGGCGACAGACGGCCCTCATGCACGGCTTTGAGGTCGAACTCATCGCCCGCGCCCGAAAGCAGCTCCACGTCGTCGATCAGGTTCTGGTACTGGTCCTCGGGCAGCAGGCCCTCGAGGATGGGGTCGTCGATGGACAGGCGCTGCGCTTTGACTTCGTGTCGGAAGTCCGCGCCCTCGAATGCGATAACCTCGTCATCCATGCGGTCGTACACGCCCTTAAAGCGTTTGCCCGAGCCGATCGGCCAGTTGACCGCGAACGTGCCGATGCCCAGCTCGTTCTCGATCTCCTCGAGCAGTTCGTAGGGATCGCGCGCCTCGCGGTCTATCTTGTTGATGAAGGTAAAGATCGGCACGCCGCGCATCGCGCACACCTTGAACAGCTTGCGCGTCTGCGCCTCGACGCCCTTGGATGCGTCGATGACCATGACAGCGGAGTCCGCCGCCATCAGCGTACGGTAGGTATCCTCGGAAAAGTCCTGGTGTCCCGGGGTGTCCAGGATGTTGATGCACTTTCCCTCATACCGGAACTGCAGCACCGAGGATGTGACCGAAATACCGCGCTGCTTTTCGATCTCCATCCAGTCGGAAACCGCATGGCGGCTGTTTTTCTTGCCCTTGACCATGCCGGCCTCCTGAATGGCACCGCCGTAGAGCAAAAACTTCTCGGTTATGGTGGTTTTACCGGCGTCCGGGTGCGAAATAATCGCAAATGTGCGCCGGTTTTCGATTTCTTTTTTCAGATCTGCCACTGGCCAAATTCCTCCCGATCAGATGAAAAGTCAAATTTGTTGCGAAATGTACACAGAATGTTCACAATTCCAATTTATTATAATAAACGTGGAAAGCGTAAGATCCCCCCACATGTTCTTGCTTTCTACTCTCTATCCTACCTTTTATTGCGGGAGCGGCCGGACGAAAGTCCGGCCGTTCCTGTTTTTGTGCGCATGGCGCACAGGCAGGAATCGAGTGGTTTGTCCCCGTAGGGGCGCGCAGTGCGCGCCCGGGGTTCGCCTTAAAAGGCGGAGGGGAAAGTGCCCGTGCTTCACGGGCTGGGATGCGGCCTGCGCGGCCGCCTCGCGCACAAGAGGGGGCGCTTCGCCCCCTCTTGCGAATCACCCCCGCTGGGGGATGTTCGCGGATGCCCGCGACCGCAAACAAATTTGTCCACATTCTGTGGAAAAATTTGCTTTGCGATAATATCGCGGCGGTTCGGTTTTGCGCCTGACACCGAGGCGGGAGTGCTGGCGATGTAAGGCTTGTGCCTGTCGTTCGTGTGAAGGCGACGCTCCGGCCGAGTGCCCAGTTTGGCGCGCCGAGGTCGTCGCGCCCTCCGGGGGGCAGCCAATCCCCTGCCTGTCGCAATGGCAATTGGGCGGCAGATGGAAGGCGCCACTGACTCTTACGCGCGCAGCGCGTCCTGAGGGAAAGAGGGTGATTGGCAAGAGGGAGAAAACCGCAGGTTGTCTCCCTCTTGTCCGCGGTGCGGCCGCGCAGGCCGCATTCCCGCCAGCCAAAGGCTGGCACCCACCCTGCGCCCGGATAGGGGCGCCCCGCCCTACCGGGATTGGCAGGGGTTCACAACTCCTGCCGTCCCTCCAGCGCGCGGGTGAGCGTCACCTCGTCCACAAATTCCAGATGCCCGCCGACCGGGATGCCGTACGCCAGGCGGGTGATCTTGATCCCAAACGGCTGCAGCAGCCGTGAAATATACATCGCGGTCGCCTCGCCCTCGGTATCCGGGTTGGTGGCGAGGATGACCTCCTCGGTATCCTCATCCGCAACGCGCTGCACCAGCTCGCGGATGCGGATATCGTCCGGGCCGACATGCCCCATTGGGGACAGTGTCCCGTGCAGCACATGGTACAGGCCCTTGTATTCCTTGGTGCGTTCAAACGCGACCACATCGCGCGGCTCAGCGACCACACAGATGGTCTTCTGGTCGCGCGTTTTGTCTGCACAGATCGGGCAGGTCTCGCTGTCCGTCAGGTTCTGGCAGCGCTTACAGGTGAAGGTATGCGCCTTCGCATCGCGGATCGCATCCGCAAAGCGCTCCGCATCCTCCTTGGGCAGGTCGAGCACGTAAAACGCCAGCCGCTGCGCGGTTTTCTGCCCGATACCGGGCAGCTTGGCGAATTCCTCGATCAGCCGCTCGACCGGGGGGGCAAAAAAGTCCATCAGAACAGGCCGCCGCCCAGTCCGCCCATACCGCCCGTGATGGCGGACATCTGGCTCTGCGACTTCTCGCCCGCCGCCTTGAGCGCCTCATTGACCGCTGCAACCACCAGATCCTGCAGCATGTCGATGTCGTCCGGGTCGACGACGTCCGGCTTGATCTCAATGCTCTTGAGCGTGGACGTACCGGTCACGGTCGCGGTCACCATGCCGCCGCCCGCGGTGCCGGTGGTCTCCATCTGGGCGATCTCCTCCTGCGCCTTAAGCATGCTCTCCTGCATCTTCTGCGCCTGCTTCATCATCGCCTGCATGTTCATGCCGCCGCCGAAGCCGCCGCCAAAGCCCTTTCCCTTTGCCATATGGATATGTCCTCCTTACAGTTCTTTCACTTGGATGTCAAATGCTTTCGCGCGGCCGATGAGTTCATCCACCGCGGTATTTTTCTTTTGTACGGGTTCATCGCCCGCCTCGCGCACCTTGACCTTGATGGGCGCGCCTGCGAGCGCCGCCGCCTGCTCGCGGATAACCTTCATGGTCGGCTCCGCCTTGGCGAGCATGGCGGTGATGCTGTCCTCACACAGAATAACCAGGCCGCCGTCCTCTTCCACGCCGCGCGCGGACAGCTTGAGGTTGGTATGCGCGCCGGTGTTGATCTTGCCGGTCAGCGCTTCAAGCAGTTTCGCCCAGTGCGGCCAGTCCGCCTGCGTAGGAACCGCAGCCGCTGGTTCCTCCTGCTTTGCCGGGGCAGCCTGTCCCTGCTCCTCACCCAGCCAAGGCGGCGCGTCGCTGTCGTCCGGCGGCGGGGGGGCGTCCTCGTCCCCCGGCGGAGGCGGTGCGTCCGTGCCGCGCGCAGGCACTGCTGCACCTTGCACGACCTGAACCGGCACGCCGTTTTTCAGCTTTTCCTCAAGCGCCTCTACACGCCCGCCCAAGGTGTCATAATTTTCCGCTCCCAGGCTGCACAGCCGTACCGCGCAGAGTTCGGCCTCCACGCGGCGGTTCGCCGCGCTGCGCATCCGGTCGAGCGCGTCGCCGATCACGCGGCTCCACGCGATCAGCGTGGAGGAGGCCAGCCCGTCGCACAGCTTCTGCAATGTTTTCACGCTGTACGCGGGCGAGATCAGCCCGGAAACGTCGGTTTTACTGGTCTTAACCAGCAGCGCATCGCGGATCAGGCCGAGCATCTGGTCGTAAACCGAGGCGAGGTCGCGCCCCGCGTTGTAGTATTCGTCCAGCAGCCCGACCGCTGCGGCGAGATCTCCCGCCTTGAGTGCCTCGGCCAGCCGCACGCCGTCGTCCTGCCCAAGCACGCCGAGCGCCGTGGTGACCGTCTGCTCGTCCACCGCACCGGCAGCCGCCGCGCGGTCGAGCATGGAGAGCGCGTCGCGCATCGCACCGTCCGCGAGGCGCGCGATCAGCCGTGCTGCGCCTTCAGTGAGCTGGATGCCCTCGCCCGCCGCGACATCGAGCAGGCGGCGCGCAATGTCCTCCGCGCCGATGCGCCGGAAATCGAACCGCTGGCAGCGCGACAGGATGGTCGCGGGCACCTTGTGCAGCTCGGTCGTCGCCAGAATGAACAGCACATGTTCGGGCGGCTCCTCGAGCGTCTTGAGCAGCGCGTTAAATGCGCCGATCGAGAGCATGTGCACCTCGTCGATGATGAACACACGCTTTTTGACCTGCGCCGGGGTATAACGCGTCTCATCACGCAGGTCGCGGATATTGTCCACGCCGTTGTTGGAAGCCGCGTCGATCTCGGTCACATCAAGCACCGAGCCGTCCAGAATGCCGCGGCACGCCGCGCACTCGTTGCACGGGTCGCCGTTCACCGGGTGCTCGCAGTTGACCGCGCGTGCCAGGATCTTGGCGCAGGTGGTCTTGCCCGTGCCGCGCGTGCCGGTGAACAGGTAGGCATGGCTCAGCCGCCCGGACTGGAGCTGCGCGCGCAGGGTATCCGTGATATGCTGCTGGCCGATCACGTCCGCGAACGTCTGCGGCCGCCACTTGCGGTATAATGCCTGATACACAGCTGCGTTTTACCCCTTTCCCGAAACTCTGTCCCTGCGGGCCAAAAATCCTGTTCACACCACAAAGAGGCGGGCGCAAGCCCGCCTCCAAGCGTTCCAAACACAGCGCTGCCTGCAGCGCCATTTCAATAGAAAATCGCGGCAGCGCCGTGATTTTCATAAAAAGTCCAGCTCTGCCGGACTTTTTATACCAGTCGGAGCAAAAGTTTCGTTTATCGGAACTTTTGTCCCGTTTCGATGTATCCGAGCCACAGGCTCGGTACATCGCTTCGATTGAAAGCGTGGTTTCAATCGAATTTCCGTTCAGCGCCCCACAAGACCGCACGCGGTCAATTCGAAAGCGCACGCCCGGCTGCCTTTCCGCGGTTCGGGCTCAAAATCGGCAGCTCTGCGGCACACGATGGTTTCTGCTTAATGCTGCTCGGTTCCCCGCCTGACATGGTTCACAGTCCTCCGTTGCGCAGTACCGGTCTCTCATCGCCCTGTGGGCGGCTGCCTCGCCGCGCGT
>DXFS01000022.1 GCA_019114345.1 Candidatus Agathobaculum pullistercoris
CCCCCCCTCTCGTCCGCACGGCGGACGAGGCCGCGCCGCCGCGGCGCGGGCAGCGGAGCAAAAGTCCGGCAGAGCCGGGCTTTTGCGGGGATTTGGAACGCAGGCGCTGCGGCGTCTGCGCGGATGCCGCCCGGCTTTGCTGGGGCGGAGAATAAAAAGCACGGGCGAAGCGCGCGCTTTTTATGAAAATTGCCGCGGTGCGGCAATTTTCTGTTATATGCTGTGCTTGACGCAGCAGGGGGAAAAGGGCGGAAATTGCAGCAAACCACACAAAAAACGTGTGTGCTGTGCGCTATTTCGTCAAAACCCTTGTGCCCGACAGAAAAGAGGTATAAGATATATGCTGATGAATAAAGAACAGATCATGGAGATCCTCCCGCACCGTCCGCCCATGCTGCTGGTGGATGAGATCCTCGAAATGGATGAGGAGCATGTGGTCGGCGCGCTGCACCTGACCGGCGATGAATTCTTTTTCCAGGGGCACTTCCCGGGCAACCCGATTATGCCCGCGGTGTTCCGCTTGGAAGCACTGGCACAGTGCGGCGGCGTGGCGCTGTTGTCTATACCTGAGTTCCGCGGCAAGACCGCGGTGTATACCGGCATCGACAAGGCAAAGTTCCGCGCAATGGCAAAGCCGGGCGACACGCTCCGCCTGGAAGTGAAGTTTACGAAGCGTCGCGGCCCGATGGCAGTGGCTGAGGGCGTTGCCTGGGTGGGCGACCAGAAGGCCGCCGAGGCGGAGATCAAATGCATGGTCATCACGGACTGAGGCAGGAGAACGTATGTTTCAAAAGGTACTCATTGCGAACCGCGGCGAGATCGCGGTTCGCATCATACAGGCTTGCCGCGATCTGGGCGTGATCGCGGTTGCTGTGTATTCCGAGGCGGACCGCGAGGCGCTGCATGCGCAGATCGCGGACGAAGCAGTGTGCATCGGCCCGGCGCGCGCGGCAGACAGCTATCTGAATATGAACAATATCATATCGGCGGCGCTGGCCTCCGGCTGCCAGGCGATCCACCCGGGCTTTGGCTTTTTGTCCGAAAACCCGGATTTTGCCGAACGCACCACGCAGGCCGGCCTAGCCTTCATCGGCCCGACTGCTGCGACCATCCGCCTGATGGGCGACAAGTCCGAGGCAAAGCGCAATGCGATCGCTGCGGGCGTGCCGGTCGCGCTGGGCACGGACGGCCCGCTGCGCGACTTTGACGAGGCGATTTCCGAGGCCGAGCGCATCGGCTATCCGGTCATGCTCAAGGCGGCGTCCGGCGGCGGCGGCAAGGGCATCCGAGTGGCGCGCAGCGTCAAGGACCTGAAAGAGGCCTATGACAGCGCAGCGGCAGAGGCGGTCGCCAATTTCGGCGACGGCCGGCTTTACATGGAAAAATACATCGAGAACCCGCGCCATATCGAGGTGCAGATCCTCGGCGACCATTACGGCAATGTGGTGCATCTGTTCGAGCGCGAATGCTCGGTGCAGCGCCGCCACCAGAAGCTGATCGAGGAGTCGCCGTCCGCGTTTGTCACCCCCGAACTGCGGGAGAGGATGACGCAGGCCGCGGTCAGCCTGGCCAAACGCGTGGGCTATCGCAACGCGGGCACGATCGAATTCCTGGTTGACAATGACCGCAACTTCTATTTCTGCGAGATGAATACCCGTATCCAGGTCGAGCACCCGGTCACCGAGCAGGTGACCGGCGTGGATCTGGTGTGCGAGCAGATCCGCATCGCGGCGGGCGAGCCGCTCTCGTTTGGACAGGAGGATATCACGCTGCGCGGCCACGCGATCGAATGCCGCATCAATGCGGAGGATCCGGCACGTAATTTCGCACCCTGCCCGGGTACGCTGGTTTCCCTGCATCTGCCGGGCGGGCCGGGCGTGCGCGTGGATTCCGCGGCGTATCAGGGATATACCATCCCGCCGTATTATGACTCCATGATCGGCAAGCTGATCGTGTACGGAGCGGACCGCACGCAGGCGATCGACCGCATGCGCCGCGCGCTGGCGGAGACCCTGTTCGAGGGCGTTGTGACGAGCACGGATTACCAGATGCATATTCTGTGTTCCAAGGCATTTGAAGACGCAGCATTTAACGTCAATTCGATCGCCAACGGCGATTTTGACCAGTAAGAGAGGGGAATAAGGATGGGACTGATCGACCTTTTCCAGAAAACGCGTGAAACCTCCATGGAGATGAAACCGCAGGAGGACGATACCGTTAAGGTGGTCAAGTGCAAGGGCTGCGGGGCAGAGCTGAAGGCCTATGTTTACGGCAAGAACCTGTACGTCTGCCCGCACTGCGGACGCTATGGCCGCCTGCTCGCGCGCACGCGCATCCGCCAGATCGCGGACAAGGACAGTTTTGAAGAGCTGTATGCAAACCTTGCACCGGCTGATCCGATCGACTTCCCGGGCTACGCGGAAAAGACCGCGGAGCTGGCAGAAAAGGTCGGCATGCCGGACGCCGTTAAAACCGGCGTGTGCAAGATCGGCGGCGTGGAGACCTGCATCGGTGTGATGGACAGCCATTTTATGATGGCGTCCATGGGCTCGGTCGTGGGCGAAAAGCTGACCCGCCTGTTTGAGTATGCGACAGAGAAAAGCCTGCCTGTGGTGGTATTCACCTGCTCGGGCGGCGCGCGCATGCAGGAGGGCATGTACTCCCTGCTGCAGATGGCCAAGGTGTCCGCTGCGGTGCGGCGGCACTCGGACGCGGGCCTGCTGTATATCACCGTGCTGACCGATCCGACGACCGGCGGCGTGACCGCCTCGTTCGCCATGTTGGGCGACATTATCCTTGCCGAACCGCGCACGACCGTCGGCTTTGCGGGCCGCCGCGTCATCGAGGGCACGATCGGCCAGACCCTGCCGGACGATTTTCAGTCCTCAGAGTTCTTGCTATCGCACGGCTTCTGTGATAAAATAGTTCCGCGCAATCAGCTGCGGGAGACGCTGGAGACCATCCTGAAGTTCCACTGCGGCCCCAAGGCAAAGAAATGGCAGGTGCGTCGTCATGGCTAACAAAACAGCAAGTGAAAAAATGCGCATCATCCACGATACCAAGCGTCCTATGATGAGCGACTACATCAACGAGTTGTTCGACGATTTCGTGGAACTGCACGGCGACCGCTACTTCGCGGACGACCACGCGATCATGGCGGGCATCGGCTATTTTAACGGCATCCCAGTGACCGTGATCGGCCACCGCAAGGGCCGCACGATCGAGCAGAACATGGATGCGAACTTCGGCATGGCAAATCCGGAGGGCTACCGCAAGGCGCTGCGTCTGGCGCATCAGGCGGAGAAGTTCCACCGCCCGGTGATCAACTTTGTGGATACCTCGGGCGCATACCCGGGCGCAGGCGCGGAAGAACGCGGGCAGGGCGAGGCGATCGCCCGCTGCCTGTACGAGTTTATCGAACTGCGCACGCCGGTCGTCTCGATCGTTACCGGCGAGGGCGGCTCGGGCGGCGCGCTGGCGCTGGCTGTGGCTGACCGTGTGCTCATGCTGGAAAACGCCATTTATTCGGTCGTTTCGCCGCGTGCATGTGCGTCTATCGTGTGGAAGGATCCCAAGCGGGAGGGCGAGGCCGCAGAGGCGCTGCGCCTGACTGCGCAGGATCTGTACGAGTTCGGTATGATCGAGGGTATCGTACCCGAAGGGCAGTCCGGCGCGCAGATCATCCGCAACGTGGGCCGCGCGCTGCGCGACCAGCTTGCAGAGCTGTCGGCCGAGAATGACATCGACATCCTGCTGCAAAAACGGTATGAAAAATTCCGCAAGATCGGAGTTTTCAGACAAATAAACCAAGAAGAAAACGAAGGAGTGTAATTCCCATGTTTGAAAAGGTATGTGAGATCCTGGCTGACAAGTTCGACGCCGACGCTTCCACCATGACCATGGACACCAAGGTCAAGGAGGATCTGAACGCGGACTCGCTGGACGTTGTCGAGCTGATGATGGACCTTGAGGAGAACTTCGGCATCACGATCTCCGACGAGGAAGCGACCCAGATGAGCACCATCGGCGATATCGTCAAGTATATCGAGGAGCATCAGGACTGATCCCGTGCAATAGGAAAAGGCTTCGGAACCCAAGGTTCCGAAGCCTTTTTGCCGTGCCGGGGGTCATTCTTTTTCCAGCCGGAAGGTGACCTGCCAGTTGCCGGAGATCACGGTCTCATAGATGGAGGAGTCCAGTGTGAGCGAGCAGCCGGGAAGCGCGTTGCAGGGGATGTCATAAAGCGTCTCCGTATAGTGGCGTTCGCCCTCTGTCCAGCTGTAAGCAGCCGCGGCCGCGACCGTCTGTCCATCGGCATCGCATAGTTCGAGCAGCCCGGATGCTGATGCGACACGGCTCTCATCCGTGCAGAGCTGCAGGTGGAGCTGTCCCTCCCGGTACCCGGCAGCGGAGAGGGAGAACACGCCGTCGGCGCTCTGCCAGAGCGGCTCCAGCGGCACAAGAAAAGCGTATTGCGTTGGGCACTGGCCGGTTTCATCCAGCGTGCCGCTGGAAATTTCATGGATCTGCACCGGTGGATCAACGGGTACATCCGACAGCGGCACTGCGAGGGGAGCGTCTTCTGCCTGCGCTCCGCCGCAGAAGAGTTCGGACACGCTGAAGGTCTGCATGCTCTCGGGGTCAAAGGTTTGACCGGGATTGGAAAATTCGGCAAAGAAAGCAGCGGTTCGGGTCTGTGCATCATAGGAAACCAGCCGGCACCGGCTGCTGCCAAGCCCCATGCTGTCCAGATACCAGCCGGAAAGCGCGGTGTGTGCGTTGGTGAGGCGGCTGCTCTGGATATCCTGCATGGTAAAGGAGATGCAGGCAGTGTGCCCTTGCAGATAGGCGTCCGTCACTTCCAGCCTGACACCCTCGCGCTCGCAGGACAGGTTTACCGGAACGAGAAATTGCGCGACTGCAGGAGAAATGGTATACAGCGCCTGATACACGCCCGGCACATTGGCCGCCAGCGCGGGCGTCATGCATCCGATTGCAACCGCTGCAGCCACGGCGATGGTCAGCACCCGCCGCAGGCGGCGCGGCCTGTGCCGTGGCTTTTCGCCGCGTGCCATGCGCGCGAGCGTATCGGCAACCAGTGCTTTGTCCGGTGCGATGCGTTCATTCATGCTGCGGTATTGATTGCGGAAATCCATCGTCAAGCTCTCCTTTCATGATCTCGCGGAGCTGCGCCCGCGCGCGGGTCAGCCGCGTGCGGATAGTGGACGGTTTTTCGCCGCTCATGCGGGCGATCTCCTCGGCGGAATAGCCTTCGTAGTAATACAGGTGAACTGCGGCGCGGTACTTGGGGGCAAGGCGGCGCAGGGCTTCGTCCAGCGCGCGTTCCTCCGGCGCGGGGAAGGGGATGCGGTCATCAAGCGGCACATCGTGCCGCCGCCACGCGGCGCGCCAGTGGCTTTTCAGGCAGTTGAGCGTTACGCGGATCAGCCACGCCTTTTCGTGCGCCTCGCTTGCAAACTGCGGACGGCGGCGCACGACCTGCAGAAACACGTCCTGAAAGATGTCGTCCGCGTCGTGGCGGCTGCGTGTCTGCGCATAGGCGAGGCGGTAGACCATATCTCCGTACGTCCGGACAAGCTGCTCAGGGGTCTTGTCTGTCATGCGCTCATCCTCCTTTCACCAGTAATACGCCGCAGCGGCGTGGATCGCTACATGAATTATATCAAAATTTTGCTTGCAATCCCTGCGCCCTCCTGTTACAGTGGAAGAAAGGAGGGGATCATAATGTATGAAGCGTTCGAAGAAAACTGGCAGCCGCTGTATCAGGATCTGCGGCTTTACTGGCTGCTGATGCTGCTGGTCGATGTGCTGGGGCTGCTTGACTCCACTGTGGTCAGCATTATTTCGGTCATTCTGGGGATCGTGCAGTTGTATGCGCTCTACCGGATGCGCACGATTTCTCTGCGGATGGAGAAGGCGTTCCGGTGGAATATCATCGGCCTGGTGATGGTGATTGCAGGGCTGGTGCTGGCGGTGGTGGCCGTGTTTACTGCTGCTGCCAACCCGATGGTATACCTTACGGGCAACAGTACCATGGTCGCGTTCCTGATGCTGCTGGTCGCGCTGGCCGGGGCGGTCATCACAGTGATTGCCAGCTACTTTTTCTACACCGCGCTGGATGACTTGGCGGTCGTGCGCGGATATGATTACCCGGCCGGGCGAATCAAATGGTGCTTCTGGCTGTCCATCATCATTGCGGTGGTCTCCGCTGTACTGGAGTTGGCGATGCCTGGCGCGGCACGGATCGGCAGCCTGGTGCTCCAGGTCGTGATCCTTGTGCTGCTGTGGCAGTACCTGCAGGCGGTCCGGCGCAGCGAACAGGGCGAATAAAAAAAAGAGGACGGAAAAATCCGTCCTCTTTTATCGTATGCAGATCCTCAGCCCTTGACTGCAATCATTTCGACCTCGACCTTGAGGCCCATCGGCAGCGAGGCAACCTGCACGCAGGAGCGCGCGGGCGGGTTTTCGGGGAAATACCTGCCGTATACACTGTTGAACGCGGCAAAATCATTCATGTCCGCGAGGAAGCAGGTGGTCTTGACCACGCGGTCAAACGACACGCCGGCCTGCGCCAGCACATAGTGCAGGTTCTGCATGACCTGCTCGGTCTGGCCCTCGATCGTGTCGGACTCGACCTTGCCGGTCTTGGGGTCGATCGCGACCTGGCCCGAGGTGAAAACCAGGTTGTTTGCTGCAATCGCATGGGAATACGGGCCGACAGCCGCCGGCGCGAGTTCGCTGTGGATGACTTCCTTTTCAGCCATGGGAAATACTCCTTTACTCAATGAAACTTTTATTTCTTGCCGCCCTTGACCTTTTTCAAGCGTTCGGTATTGGACAGGATCTTCTTGCGGATGCGGATGCTCTTGGGCGTGATCTCAAGCAGCTCGTCGTCCGAGATGAACTCGAGCGCCGCCTCGATCGACATCTGGCGCGGCGGGATCAGGCGCAGTGCATCGTCCGAGCCGGAGGCGCGCATGTTGGTCAGCTGCTTTTTCTTGCACACGTTGACCGCCATGTCGTCCCCGCGCGGGTTCTCGCCCACGACCATACCCTCGTACACCTGTGTGCCCGGGCCGATGAACAGCGGGCCGCGCTCCTGCGCGTTGAACAGGCCGTAGCCGACCGCCTCGCCGGTTTCAAACGCGATCAGCGAACCGGTGGTGCGCTTGGAGATATCGCCCTTGTACGGCTGGTAGCTGTGGAAGACCGAGGACAGCACGCCCTCGCCCTTGGTATCGGTCAAAAACTCGGTGCGGTAGCCGAACAGGCCGCGCGCCGGGATCAGGAACTCGAGGCGCATGCGGTCCGCACCCTTGGGGTTCATCGAGACCAGCTCGCCCTTGCGGTTACCCATCTTCTCCATGACCGCGCCGACCGCATCCTGCGGCACGTCCGCGATCATGCGCTCGATCGGCTCGCACTTTTGTCCGTCGATCTCTTTGAACAGCGCCTTGGGCGCGCCGACCTGGAACTCATAGCCCTCGCGGCGCAGGTTCTCGATCAGGATGGACAGATGCATCTCGCCGCGGCCGGAGACGCGGAACGCATCGGTCGTATCGGTCTCGCTGACGCGCAGGGATACGTCCTTGAGCAGTTCGCGGAACAGGCGCTCGCGCAGGTGGCGCGAAGT
>DXFS01000023.1 GCA_019114345.1 Candidatus Agathobaculum pullistercoris
GCGAATACCTCGCTGAGCGCCACGCGCACACCGCGCTTTGCGCAGTGCTCGCGGATGAACGCGACCTCTTCCTCGGTGTCGGTCGGGAACGAGTTGATCGCCACGACCACCGGCACGCCGAACTTCTCCATGTTGTCCAGATGCGCGTCCAGATTGCAGATGCCGCGCTCGAGCGCGGTCAGGTTCGGGGTGTTCAGATCCGCCTTGGCAACGCCGCCGTTGTACTTGAGCGCGCGCACGGTCGCCACAATCACGATGCAGTCGGGAGCAAGTCCGGCCTTGCGGCACTTGATATCCATGAACTTCTCCGCGCCGAGGTCTGCGCCGAAGCCGGCCTCGGTGATGGCGATGTCCGCCAGCTTCAGCGCGAGCTTGGTCGCCTGCACGCTGTTGCAGCCGTGCGCGATGTTGGCAAACGGGCCGCCGTGCATCAGGCAGGGGGTGCCCTCAAGCGTCTGCACCAGATTGGGCTTGATCGCGTCCTTCATCAGCGCGGCCATCGCGCCCTCGGCATGCAGGTCGCGCGCGTAGACCGGCTTGCCGTCGTAGGAGTAGGCGACCAGAATGTCGCCGAAGCGTTTTTTCAGGTCCTCCAGGTCGGAGGCCAGGCACAGGATCGCCATGACCTCGGAGGCGACCGTGATCATGAAGTGGTCTTCGCGCGGCACGCCGTTGACCTTGCCGCCAAGGCCAATGGTGATGTTGCGCAGGGCGCGGTCGTTCATGTCCATTACGCGGGTGAAGATCACGCGGCGCGGGTCGATGCCAAGCGCGTTGCCCTGCTGCATGTGGTTGTCCAGCATGGCGCAGAGCAGGTTGTTCGCGGCGGTGATCGCGTGCATGTCGCCGGTGAAGTGCAGGTTGATGTCCTCCATCGGCACGACCTGCGCATAGCCGCCGCCGGCCGCGCCGCCCTTGATGCCGAACACCGGGCCGAGCGAAGGCTCACGCAGCGCGATCATGGCCTTTTTGCCGAGCTTTGCCATCGCCTGACCGAGGCCGACGGTCGTGGTGGTCTTGCCCTCGCCCGCAGGGGTGGGGTTGATGGCGGTCACAAGCACCAGCTTGCCGTTTTTCTTGCCCTCCAGCTTGTTCCACACGTCTGCGGACAGCTTGGCCTTGTATTTTCCGTAGAGCTCCAGGTCGTCCGCGGCCAGACCGGCGTCCGCGGCGACGTCAATAATCGGGCGCATCTTGCAGCCCTGGGCGATTTCGATATCGGATAGCATAACATTTTCCTCCCGTCCATACGCATTGGTACGCATGATATTATTATAACAATGTTCTGCACAGTTTTCCAGCGCAGGATGCGAAAATTTTGCCGAATTTGCGACTTAAAAAAGCGGTTCTGTTGTGGTATGATATAAAGCGGCATAAATTCTGATCAAAGGAGGGTCGGCATGGACGTTATTAAGTCAGTGACAAACTACATCAAAAACACCGACCTTTATCTGGTGGCAATCGCCTTGCTGTGCTCGGCGTACGGCATGGTGCTCATTTATTCTGCAACGCTCAATCCGGCCAGCTGGCAGGATGGCAGCACGCGCAATCTGTTCATCCAGGGAGCGGCGATTATCCTCGGCCTGGGTGCATTTGTCATTATGTCGCTGATCGATCTCGAAACCATGAGCGGCTGGTGGAAGATTTTTGTGCTGATCAATATCGGTTTGCAGATGCTGCTGTTTACCCCGTTGGGTACCGAGGTCAACGGCCAGCGTGCCTGGCTGGATCTGGGTGTTACCAGCCTGCAGCCGGGCGAGCTGGGTAAGCTGATCTTCATTTTTACGCTGGCTGCACATATTTCCGAGATTAAGGAACATATCAGCGAGTGGCGCGGCCTGTTTGTTATCGCGCTGCACACGCTGATCATGATGGCCGCTGTGGTCATCGCTTCGGGCGATACCGGCATGGCGATCCAGTATTTCATGATTGCGCTGATCATGCTGTTCGCAGCCGGGCTGTCCCTCAAATGGCTGGCGATCGGCGCGGGGCTTGGCGTTGTCAGCATCCCGATCCTGTGGAATTTTGTGCTGCAGGGTTATCAGATCACACGTATCCTTGTGCTGTTCGACCCGTCGATCGATCTGGACGCATCCCGGCAGGCGACCTACGGCAAGATCGCCATCGGCTCGGGTCAGATGACCGGACAAGGGCTGACCCATGGCACGATGACGCAGATGCAGCTGGTTTCCGAGAACCACACGGACTACATTTTTTCGGTCGCGGGCGAGGAGCTGGGCTTTATCGGATGTATGCTGATCATCGGCCTGCTGACGCTGCTGATTCTGCGGCTGTTTTATGTCTCATACCGTGCCTCAACAACGTTTTCCTCGCTGCTTGCGGTGGGCGTGGGCGGCATGTTCCTGTTTCAGACTTTTATGAACATCTTTATGAATGTGGGCCTGCTGCCTGTCATGGGCCTGACGCTGCCGTTTTTCTCCTATGGCGGCACCTCGGTGCTGACCATGTATGCTGCGCTCGGCATTGCAGCAGGGGTGCGCATGCGCGAGAAGCCCTCCTGGCTGCAATGAACGCCTTGGGGAAGGCATCACAGGTTCCGGAGGACGGGAAGATAAGGTAAATATCCCTGCAAGGGCAAGAAAGGATGCGGAAGCATGGAAAGAAACAAGGCTTGGGATCTTCTGCGCAAGTACAACAAAGAGCCGTTCCATCTGCGCCATGCGCTGACGGTTGAGGGCGTGATGCGGTATTTCGCAGAGCAGCGCGGCGAGGATGCGGATTTCTGGGGCGTTGCCGGCCTGCTGCACGATATCGACTTTGAGATGTGGCCCGAGGAACACTGCCGGAGAGCGCCTGAACTGCTGCGCGAGGGCGGCGCGGATGAGGCGGTTGTCCACGCGGTGTGCAGCCACGGCTGGGGAGAATGTTCGGATGTGGAGCCCACACACGAGATGGAAAAGCTGCTGTTTGCTGCGGACGAGCTGACCGGGCTGATCTGGTCGGCGTCGCTCATGCGGCCGTCCAAAAGCGTGCAGGATATGGAGCTTAAGAGCCTGAAGAAAAAGTTCAAGGATAAAAAATTTGCTGCCGGCTGCTCGCGAGAGATTATTCTCAAGGGCGCGGAGCTGTGCGGCCTGACGATTGAAGAGCTGATGCAGCAGACGCTGGACGCGATGCGCGCGACAGAGGACGAGGTAAACCGCCGGATGGAGCAGCTGGAAGCCCGATAAAAGAAAAGCACAAGAAAAGCCGCCCGATCGGGCGGCTTCAGTTTGTCGAAAAAGTCCATCGCGCCCCAGCGCGCGTGAAATAGAAAATTGCGGTAGACCGCAATTTTCATAAAAACCCGCGACATGTGCGTGGGTTTTTATACAAAACGACTCCGAATTGTGCCCGCAGGGCGCGGCTCGGAGTCGTAAATTCGATCGAAAGCGTGGTTTCGATCGAGAGGCTGTTCGAAAACCTATGTTTTTCGACAGCCTCCAAAGCCGCCCGATCGGGCGGCTTTTGTTATGCCTCAGGCATTATCTTCTGCGGCGGCGCTGGTAGTTGGTGTTGCGGTAGCGGGTACGCATGTTCTTGCGCTGATTGCGGCGGCGCATGCCGCCGAACGTCAGGTTGAACAGGATGTACAGCACAACAAATACCGCCAGCACGACCAGAATGATCCGGAAGACCGAGGTTTGGAAGAAATTCGAGAGCCTGTCCGAAATATAGAGCACGCGGCTCATTTCCACATCGGTCAGCGCGACAAGCTCGACAGTTCCATAGGTGATGCCGTTATGGGAATAGCTTACGCTGCCGATCACATCGCCGGCTTTGATGGGCGCGTCTACGCTATCCGGAGTGGTGAACTGCGGCTCATCCAGATCTTCCACATTCAGATCAGAGGGAAGCAGCGCAACCAGATCATTTTTTGCCGTCAGCACAAGCTCTTTCGTGTCGGTAGAAAGGTTGACATCGATGGATTTTATGATATCCCCCTTTTTAGCGAGCGTTTTGGAGGTGAACGCGTCAAAGCCCCACTCAAACAGCGCTTTGGTATCCGTGAAGCTGGAAGGCAGATTGCTGTATTCCAGGGAAGTGCTGTCGCAGCCCATCACAACAGAGTACAGCTTGGCGTCGCCGTATTCCGCATAGCCGACAAAGCAGTTGCCTGCCTGTGAGGTATTGCCGGTCTTGATGCCTTTGCAGTAGGCGTAGGCATACGGCTGATAAGAACTGCGGATCAGTTCGTTGGTGGTGATCATCAGGTATTCATTCCTGAAATTGGTGGTCATTTTCCACTGTACGGTATCTGCGATATCCGCAAAGGTTTCATCCTGCATGGCGGCGTAAGCGATTTTATACAGATCGCGCGCAGTGGTGTAATGGTTGTCATCATGCAGGCCGCAGGGGTTGACGAAATGCGTACCCGTGCAGCCGAGCTCCTCTGCGCGCTGGTTCATCATGTCTACAAACGCGTCGTAACTGCCGGCGACGTGCCGTGCCAGCATGTAAGCAGCTTCGTTGGCCGAGGGCAGCATGAGCGCATAGAGCAGATCCTCGACCGTAACGGTCTCGCCCTCTTTGATGCCGGCGTTCGAACTGTCCGCCTCCAGCGTTTCAAAGTCTGATGCCTGCGCAGTGACAGTTTCGCTCAGGTCGGTTACATTTTCCAGAACGATCAGCGCAGTCATGATTTTGGTGGTTGAGGCAGGATACCGGCGCTCGTCCGCATTTTTTTCGTACAGCACCATGCCGGTATCCGGACTGACGAGCAGCGCGGCCTCTGCATTGGTCGCAGGTGCACCGGATGCGGCAGCGGTTACATTGTCGCTGTTGGTAGCGCCGGGGATCTGTGTGTCCGTTTCACCGGAAGAGCTGCTTTCGCTTTCCGTCTCTTCCCCGTTGCTGTCGGCTTCCTCCCCGGTATCGCTCGTGTCGGAAACGCCGGTGTCTTCATCTTCCGGCGCGGCGAAGGCCTGCGGCAGAGGAACGGCGGCAAAAAGCAGAACAAAGCACAAAAAAAGCGCGGCAAGCCGGTTCGGGATCATGTATATGCAATGGTTTATTTTATGTTTCATCGTTATCCCCCAGTGAAAAGTCTGCATCCGTGAAATGGCCGCGCAGCGCGGCGGGTTTGGGCGGGATACGGCGCAGGGGGTCGTAGCGGAAGGCGAGGCAGTGGTCGGCGCCATCCACCACGCCGCGGCGGCGGCAGGCGATGCGTTTGCCGTCTGCCAGCGGGGAACCGTGCGCGCAGTAGGCGCAGCGCGGTTCGATATTCTTTCGCAGCAGCTTTTTCAGCCTCATGCGGGTGGTCACTCCAATCAAAGCAGGGCAGCTGCAGGGAACCGCAGCAACACCCATCATATTCTGTGACCCATTATACCTTATCTTTCGCCTTTTTTCTACCCCAAATTGGAAACAAGGCTGCGGCAGCCAGCAGTGCGGCGGACAGCGGGCGGAACAGGGGAGGAGCAGCCTGTACCGGGGCAAACGCCGTCAGCGCGGCCGGGGAAAGCCGGAAAAGCAGTGCGGTGAGCAGGGCGGCGAGCGCGCCGTGCAGCAGTTTGGCGGCGGCAAAGCCATCCACCGGCAGTTCCGCCGGCGCGGCGATTGCGCGCACCTGGAACTGCACCGCCAGCCCACCGAAGCCCAGAAGGAAGGAAGCGAGCGTCAGCAGCGCGCCCGTGGGCAGGGGCAGGAGGGGGAGCCGATCCAGGCCGTTGGTCAGTTCGATCATACCCGCGAGTGCTGCGCCGTACGGCACGCGCGCCAGTACGGGCGCGGCCAGCTGCAGCAGGATGGAGAATACGGTCAGGAAGGCGGTTACGGTCAGCGCGGTTGCGGCGGCCTGCCGCACCGCAGCGCAGAATGCTGTGGCGAAGCCCTCCTGCGGAGCGGAAGGGCGGGAAATGGCGGGAAACGCACGGGGTGTGCCCCTGTCCCGCGCAGTGAGCAGCCCTGCCAGCAGGGCGGCGAGGATGTGAACGATGTACAGCACCGCGCCGGTGCGCGCGCTGCCAAACAGGCCCAGCCCGATCAGCCCGATGCAGAAGCCCGGGCTGGCACAGTTGCAGAAGGAATTGACGCGCGCAGCGTCCTTTGGCGAAAGCGCGCCTTGCTGCAGGAGTTCGGCGGCGGTCGCTGCGCCGACCGGGTAGCCGCCCGTCAGCCCGAGGATGACTGCGGGAGCAGCCGCGGGCGGCAGGCCGTACAGCCGGGCGAGCGGCCGCGCGGCAAGACGGCCGAGCGCGTCCGCAAAGCCGGTGCGCACGAGCAGCGCGCTTGTCACGAAAAACGGGAACAGCGCGGGCAGCGCCTCGCGCGCGGCGAGCGACAGGCCGTCGCGCATCCCGTCCGCGCAGGCGGACGGGCAAAGCAGGAACGCCGCAAACAGCGCGAGCGATAAAAACAGCTTCATGGCCTCACCTCGATGGTTCAGGATATGAGGGGCAGGCAAGTTTGATGCCGCCGCCGCATACAATGGCAATACCGCACAATTATGTCTGCGGCGCTTTGCAGAAATTTTGCTCCCCGGATATTGTTGCATTTTCTTGCAATACATCCAGTATTGCTGCGAAAACGCGCCGCATCCGGATGCAAAAGTTTCTCGCAAATCGCTCTTGCCAAATCATGCGGTATTGCCCAATAGCCCGGACGGAGGAGGGGACGCATGGCGCACGAGGGCTTTGGCGCGGCGCTGCTCGAGGATCTGCACGGCGACCGGCCGCGCGTGGAGATCATCGGCAACAGCCGCGTGGTGGTGGAAAACCACCGCGGCATACAGGAATATGACGACGGCGTGCTGCGTGTCAAATGCAGCGGGTGCGAGGTGCGCATCACAGGGGAGGGGCTGGCGCTTACTGCCCTCTCGCTCGACGAGCTGGCGGTGACGGGTACGATCGTCTCGGTGGAATATACCACGGGCGGCTAGGCCTTGTTTGGAAATTGGCAATGTGCCAGGCGGCGAGTTTTTTTTTCGCCAGACAAGGCAATTTGACGCAGCAATACTTTGTGTATTGCAAGGAAAATTAACGCAGTATGACGGAAAAAGCCCCGTCGCTCGGGTATGTTGACATTTTTCAAGCAAGGCCTAAACGGAAGGGAGGGAAGGCGGATGATCGGACGGCTCTGGCGGCTCGCACGCGGACAGGTGCGGGTGCGCATCACAGGTGCGAGCCTGCCGCGCTTTCTCAACCTGTGCGCCTTCCACAGCCTGACGCTGCGGCGCATGAAGCGCACCGCGTGGAACGAGATGTATGCGACCATGTCGGTCGCGGATTTCCGCGCGCTGCGGCGGTATATGGGGCGCACGGGCTGCCGGGTGCACATTGTACGGCGGCGGGGCGCGCCTTTTGCCGCCGCGCGCCTGCGGCCGCGGTATGTGCTGTGGGGCGGTTTCCTGCTGCTTGCGCTGACGTGGTGGATACTGTGCACCCGCGTCTGGGCGATCGAAACGCAGATCTCGCCCGCCCTGTCCGAAGCCGAGGTGCTGCAGCAGCTCGGGGAGATGGGCGTGCATATCGGCGCGCCCATCTCCTCGATCGACACCCACCGCATCCGCTGGCGGATATTGCAGCTGCAGCCCAATATGACGTATTTTGCGCTCAACATTCACGGCAACAGCGTTACCGTGCTCGCGAGCGGCGCGGAGCCGCCCGAGGCCATCCTCGACCAGGATGCGGTGACCAAAGTAGTCGCCAAACGGGACGGCGTAGTCAGGACTGTGCATGCGCTGGACGGGCAGGCGGTCGTACAGGCGGGCGACGCGGTACAGGCCGGGGATACGCTGATTAGCGGACTGGTACCGCCGACCCGGGAGGAAGGGAAATATCATCTGGCGCACGCGCGCGGCGAGGTGGAAGCGTATACGCTGCGCACGGCAGAGATTGCGCGCGCCCTGACCACGGAGGAAAAGGCATACACCGGCAAGGTGCGGCGGCAATATGCGCTGATGATCGGAAATAAACGGTTAAATTTATATATTGGGAGTGGAATTACCGGGGGGACCTGTGATAAAATAGTGGAGACAAGGACACTGCGCCTGTCGGACAGCGTCGTGTTCCCGGTTTCGTTGATTGTACAGACGTATGTGTATTATGAGCGCGTACCCGTGGAGCAGACCGTGGACGAGGTGCGCGTGGAAATGCTCTCCCGCGCGCTGGGAGACATTGCCGCGGATATGGACGGCACGGTCCAGAGCCACAGCGAAACACTGACCACGGAGAACGGCGCGGCGGTGCTGCGCCTGTCGGTGCATGCGGTCGAGCAGATCGGCGAGGAGGCGCTGGACGACAGCGAGATCCCGCCGCCCGAGACGGAAGAACAGACAGACCCGCCACAATAGCGCGCAGCAAGCGACGCGTGGTGTTCGCCCTGCGACATGGCCGCCCGTTTTAACAGCAAATTTACGAAAGCAAGGTGCAAACCATAGAACAGACAATCCAGGTGGAACAGACCGAACTGCTCATGGCGGTATTCGGTGCATTTGATGAGAATATCAAGTTGATTGAGCGTGAGCTCGGTGTATCGGTCGTCAGCCGGGGGAGCGAACTGAAAATCTCCGGCGAGGATGCAGAGGTGGACGTCGCCGCACGCACGATCGGAGCACTGGCGGCGATGGCGGGCCGCGGCGAAGCGGTCAGCACGCAGACCGTGCAGTACGTCATCGGCCTTGCACGCGACGGCCGCGAGGCTGAGGTGCATACCATGAGCCGCGACGTGCTCTGCATCACGGCCAAGGGCAAGCCGGTCAAGGCCAAGACGCTCGGCCAGAAACGCTATATGGAGGCCATCCGCAAGAATACGATCGTCATGGGCGTCGGCCCGGCGGGCACAGGCAAGACCTATCTCGCTGTCGCCGCGGCGGTCGCAGCGTTCCGGGACAAGCGGGTCTCCCGCATCATCCTGACGCGTCCCGCGGTCGAGGCGGGCGAAAAGCTCGGCTTCCTGCCCGGTGACCTGCAAAGCAAGGTTGACCCTTATTTGCGCCCGCTGTACGACGGCCTGTTCGATATGCTCGGCGCGGAGAATTTCACCAAATACCAGGAGCGCGGCTCGATCGAGGTTGCGCCGCTCGCCTATATGCGCGGCCGCACGCTGGACGACAGCTTCATCATCCTCGACGAGGCGCAGAACACCACGCCCGAGCAGATGAAGATGTTCCTGACCCGTCTGGGTTTTGGTTCGCAGGCGGTCATCACGGGCGATATTACGCAGATCGACCTGCCGGACGGCAAGCAGTCCGGACTCAAGGATGCGCTGCGCGTGCTGGACGGCGTGGAGGGCATCGCCCAGTGCTACCTGACCGAAAAGGACGTCGTGCGCCACGAACTGGTGCAGCGCATCGTCAAGGCGTATGCGGATTATGAAAGCAAAAAGGGAAAAAGCAAGGCGTCGGACAACAAGCACCCGGCGTTCCGGCGCAAAGGGGACAAGCGATGAACCACCAGATCAATATCGGGTTTGATACCGCGGTGGAGGACGAGCAGGCGGTCGCCGGGCTGATCCGCACCTGCGCGCTGCGCGTGCTTGAAAGCGAAAACGTGCCGTTTGATGCGGCGGTTGATGTGACCGTCGTGGATGCGGACACAATCCGGCAGATGAACGCCGAATACCGGGATAAGGACGCGGTGACCGACGTGCTGTCCTTCCCGATGTACGAGTTTTATAACGGCGAGCCGCAGGAGGAACTCGAGCGCGAGCCGGACTCCGGCTGCGTGATGCTCGGGGATATGATCCTGTGCTACACGCGCGCCTGTGAGCAGGCGGCGGAGTTTGGACATTCGCCCGCGCGTGAGTGCGGCTACCTGACCACGCATTCGGTGCTGCACCTGCTGGGTTACGACCATGAACGGAACGATGCGGATACCCGTCTGATGCGCGCCAAGGAAGAGGACAACCTCACCTTCCTCGGCCTGACGAGAGATAGAGAAGCATGAAAAAGAATATCCGAAAACTGCATGAGAGTTTCCAGCATGCGTTCCGCGGGCTGGGGCTGTGCATCCACGGGGAGCGCAACTTCCGCGTGCACATGACGGCGGCGTTTTACGTCACCGTCTTTGCGCTGATGGGGCGCGCCACGGCGGCGGAGGCCGCCGTGCTGTGCCTGTGCTTCGGCCTGACCATGGGCGCGGAGCTGATGAACACCGCGATCGAGCGTTTGTGCGACCGGCAGGCGAGCGGGTACGACGGTTTTGTCCGCAATGCGAAGGATATCGCGGCCGCGGGCGTGTTCGTCTGCGCGGCGGCATGCGTAGCTGTGGGCGTGTGCATCTTCCTGTTTGAAGGCGTGTTGTTTTCGGCGCTTTCGTGGCTGCTGGCGCACCTGTGGGCAGCGGCGGTGCTGCTGGTCTCGATACCGGCGGCCTTATGGTTTATTTTTAAATATGGGAGAATACAATGAGTAATATTACCAAAACTGCGGTTGTTTCCGTAGTCGGGCGGCCGAATGTCGGCAAGTCCACCATGACGAATAAACTGGTTGGCCAGAAAGTCGCCATCGTGTCGAACAAGCCCCAGACCACACGTACGCGCATTACCGGCGTGCTGAACCGGGGCGAGACGCAGTATGTCTTTCTGGACACGCCCGGCCTGCATAAGCCTCGTTCCCGTCTGGGAGACTACATGTGCAACGTCGTGACCGATACGGTCTCTGAGGTGGATGTAGCGGCGCTCGTGGTCGAGCCGATTGCCAACATCGGCCCGGCGGAGCAGAGCCTGATCGGCCAGATCAAGCAGCACCACATGCCGTCCATCCTGGTCATCAACAAGATCGACACGGTGAAAAAAGAGGAGCTGCTTGCTGTTATCGCAACTTACGCCGCGGCGCACGACTTCGACGCGGTCGTGCCGGTTTCCGCGCGCACGGGCGAGGGCTTAAACGACTTCCTCGCCGAGGTGGACAAGTACGCGATCGAAGGTCCGCAGCTGTTCCCGGAGGACATGGTCTCCGACCAGCCCGAGCGCCAGCTCGTGGCGGAGATCATCCGCGAGAAGATGCTGCGCCTGTTGGACCGCGAGGTGCCGCATGGCGTTGCGGTCGGCATCGAGCGCTGGAACGAGCGCGAGGACGGGCTCATCGAGATCAACGCGGTCATCTACTGTGAGAAGAACAGCCACAAGGGCATTATCATCGGCAAGCAGGGCGCCATGCTCAAGGAAATCGGCCGGCAGGCGCGCGCGGACATCGAGCGCATGCTGGATGCCAAGGTGTTCCTCGAGCTGTGGGTCAAGGTCAAGGAGGGCTGGCGCAACAACCAGTACCAGATGCGCAACTTCGGCTACGAGGACCAGTAAATGGCCGAGGTCAAGCTGCGCGCGCTCGGTCTGCGCGAGGTGGATTTCGGCGACTTTGACCGGTATCTGACCGCGCTGACCGAGGATGGCCGCAAGGTTGAAATTTTATGCAAAAACGCGCGGCGGGGCAAAAAACAGAACCCTGCCGCGCGGCAGTTTTGTTATTCTGAATTCATCCTGTCCGAGCGGGGCGGGCGCTATACGCTGCGCGAGGCGGAGTTCGTACACTCGTTTTTCCCGCTCTCGCAGGATATCGAGCGGTATGCGCTCGCGTGCTACCTTGCCGAGGTCGCAGCGGCGCTCACCACGCAGGATGAGGACAACCCGGCCATCTGTCGCCTGCTGCTGCACGCGCTGTATGCGCTCGAGGGCAAAAAACGCGAGCCGGCACTCGTCAAGGCAGCTTTTGAGTGGCGCGTGATGGCGGAGAGCGGCTATGCGCCCGATCTGTCGGACTGCGGGGTGTGCGGGAACATGATCGAACATCCGCCGGTATACTTTTCCGTGCGCGCGGGTACGGCAGCAGACGAAAGGTGCGCCCGGCGTGTCGGCGGGTATGTACGGCTCGCGGACTCCACCCTGCGCGCGCTTGTGCATGTGCTGACGTGCGAGGCAGGCAAGGTGTATGCCTTTGCGCTGACCGGCCCGGCGCGCGAGCAGTTCTGCCGCATGGCGGAAGACTATGTGCAGTACCATCTCGGGCGCGGATTCGACAGTTTGAAGTTTTATCATTCCGTCGCATTATAACAGTGACCTCTTTTGCGATGAAGAGGGGAAATGCCATGAAACCTGCAATCAGACAGACCGCGATGCGCCGCAGCATTTATGCCCAGCTTGCGTTGGACGCGGCTGCGGTGGCAGTCGAGCTGTGGTTCTTTTGGGGTAGCGGGGCAAATTTCGTTCCTGTGCTGGTGCTTATGCTGCTTAGTGCGGTAAATATATGCTGGCTGGGGCATCATTATTGGAACGACTGCAAACAGTTCATGACGAGCGAAGCATACCAGCGTCTTGCTGCGCGGTATTTTTCGTATGGAAGCCGCGGACGCTGGTTGTGGATGCTGCTGCAATACCGGCAGATCAAGGCCGTATCCGATGAAGCTGGCCTCGCTTTGCTGCGGATCTGGATGGCGGGCGATATACTGATCTGCATGTCAATGCTAGGCATGTACCTGCCGGCAGAGCTGATTTTAGGCTGATATATTTTTTAGGAGTAAACCATGAACAGATTAGGGGAAAAATCCTTAAAAACACTGGAGTATTACGAAATCCTCGACCGTCTTGCGGCGCAGGCCGCGTCCGAGGCGGCGAAGGAGAAATGCCGCGCCCTGCGGCCTCTCGACGACTATGAGCAGGCGCAGGTCTGGATGAACCAGACCACGGACGCCAAAAGCCTGATGATCCGTCAGGGCAGCCCGGGCTTCGGCGGCATCCGCGAGGTGGGCGCGATTCTGGCGCGCGCCGGGCGCGGCGGCACGCTGAATCCGCGCGAGCTGCTAGACGTGGCGAGCCTGCTGCAGACCGCGCGCCGCGCGCTGGTCTACGACGCGGAGCATGAGGAAAAGACCACGCTCACGCCGATTTTCGGACTGCTTTCCGGCAACCGGACGCTTGAGGAGGCCATCACGACCGCGATCCTTTCCGAAGAGGAGATCGCGGACGGCGCAAGCCCTGAACTGTTGTCCATTCGCCGCGAGCTGCGGCGGATTTCGGGCAAGGTGCGCGAGACGCTCAACCGCCTGATCTCGGGCGAGCGGTCCAAATATCTGCAGGAAACCATCGTTACCCAGCGCAACGGGCGCTATGTTGTGCCGGTCAAGGCCGAGCACCGCGGCGATATCCCGGGCCTTGTGCATGATACCTCGTCCACAGGTGCGACCGTGTTCGTTGAGCCGCAGCAGGTGGTGGAGATCAACAACCAGATCAAGGTGCTCGAGGGCCGCGAGGAGGCCGAGATTGAGCGGATTTTAGCTGAGCTGTCGAATGAGGTCGCGCTGTATAAAAATGCGATCGAGCAGGATTATGATGCACTCGTCTCGCTCGACTTCATCTTCGCGCGCGCCAAGCTGTCGTTTGAGATGAACGCCGCGCCGCCGGTGCTCGTGGAGGGCGCGAGCCGCTGCCGCCTGCTGCGCGCGCGGCACCCGCTGCTCGACAAGGATAAGGCGGTGCCGATCGATATCGCCATCGGCAACGACTACGACACGCTGGTCATCACCGGTCCGAACACGGGCGGTAAGACCGTGTCGCTAAAAACACTGGGGCTGCTCAGCCTGATGGCGGCCTCCGGCCTGCACATCCCGGCAAACGAGCAGAGCGAGATCGGTTTGTTTGAGCACGTTTACGCGGACATCGGAGATGAACAGAGCATTGAGCAGTCGCTTTCTACCTTCTCCGCGCATATGAAGACCATCGTGTCCATCATGGACTGCTGCGGGCAGGGCGACCTTGTGCTATTCGACGAGCTGGGCGCGGGCACCGACCCGGTTGAGGGCGCAGCGCTCGCGGTCGCGGTGATCGGCTATGCGCGCCAGATGGGCGCGTGCGTGGCGGCGACAACGCACTATGCGGAGCTCAAAACCTTTGCGCTCACGACCGACGGGGTGGAGAACGCCTCGTGCGAGTTCAACGTGCAGTCGCTCCAGCCGACCTACCGCCTGCTGACCGGCATCCCGGGCAAGTCCAATGCGTTTGCGATCGCGGCGCGGCTGGGGCTCCAGCCCACCATCATCGAGCGCGCGAAGGAGCAGGTCTCGACCGAGGATGCGCGGTTTGAGGACGTGCTCGCTGAGCTCGAGCGCGAACGCCGCCGTATCGAGCAGATGAAGGAAGAGGCGCAGAAAATGCGCTCCGCCGCACAGTCCGAGCGGGACAAGATGCGCGCTGAGCGCGACGCGGCCGAGGAGCGCGCAGACAAGCTGCTCGAAAGCGCACGCAGCCAGGCGGACCGCATCCTGAAAGACGCGCGCATGACCGCCGAGACCGTGTTTGACGAGCTCGAGGACATGAAAAAGAAAGCGCAGAAGAAAAACGCGGACCAGAACCTCGCCGCAGCCAAGGCTGCGCTGCGCGGCGTGATCACACAGACCGAGAATGAGCAGCGCCGCGGTATCCAGAAGCGTGTGGTCGAGGTGGATGAGCAGCGCCCGGTCAAAAAGGGCGACCGCGTGCGCCTGATCAACGTGGGCGGCGTGCTGGCAGATGTGCTCGCGCCTGCGGACAAAAGCGGCAACGTGCAGGTGCAGGCCGGCCCGATGAAGATGACGGTCAAGGAGAACGAGCTGCGTCTTGTCGAGGAAAACAAACCTGCGAAAAAGCCCGTGTCCCGGCCGCGGCGGGACGCCCCAAAACGCGAACTCAACATCCGTTCGGCGGAGAGCGAAGTGGATGTGCGCGGCATGAGCGCGGAGGAAGCGCTGTTCGAGGTGGACAACTTCCTGTCGCGCGCGATTATGGCGGGCCTGCCGTCGGTCACGGTCATCCACGGCAAGGGCACCGGCGTGCTCCGGAACGCAGTGCAGCAGCACCTGCGGTCGAACAAGCGCGTCAAAAGCGTGCGCAGCGGCGTATACGGTGAGGGTGAGCAGGGCGTAACGATTGTAGAATTGAGATGAAATGCATCGCCTTTTGACGAGCCTGCCCGGGCGTACAGGGCAAAATGCCTGATTGCTTTGGGTTTTGCAGGAAAAATTTCATGAAAAACACAAACAATGGGAGGGCAAAATAGCCTTGACGAAATCCGGGAAAGGCGTTAGACTATATATATCATATATCGGATTTGAAGAAATAGGAGCGATGCAGATTATGTATTCGAAAGAGGTACAGGTGACCAATCAAGTAGGCTTATATGCCCGTCCCGCAACTTTTTTCATTCAGAAAGCAAATGAGTTCAAGTCGACTATCCTGGTAGAAAAAGAAGAGCGCCGCGTCAATGCGAAGAGCTTGCTCGGCATCCTTTCCCTTGGCATCACCAAGGGCACTACCATCAACCTGATCGCAGACGGCCCGGATGAGGAAGAGGCTGTTTCTGCGCTGGTTGAGCTGATTACGTCTAATTTCACCGACTGATTGATCGCATCCTGAGGGAAAAGCGCCGATTGAAAAAATCGGCGCTTTTATTTATCACCACCTGTGGATTGGAACACCTGCGATACCTGAATGATGCTGCCCGGGACGGAAGAGCTGAGGATTCCATTAAGCACCATCTTCATGCGCCTGCGGAGCGGGAACAGTACGATAGTATGCAAATAATAAAGCGAGGAGGCGGTTTGCCACGACAAGGGAACAACTGAAGGAACGCGTGCGCAAGCTGCCTATGCAGCCGGGCGTGTATCTGCACAAAGATAAAACAGGCAAGGTGATCTACGTCGGCAAGGCCAAGCTGCTGCGCAACCGTGTGTCCAATTATTTTCAGCCGCCGGAACGGCTGAACGCCAAGACGCGCCAGCTGGTCAGCCATATTGACGATTTTGACATCATAGTGACCGAAACTGAGTTTGAAGCGCTCGTGCTTGAAAACTCGATGATCAAAAAATACAAGCCCAAGTACAACATCCTCCTCAAGGACGACAAGGGCTATCCCTATATCCGGCTGAATACGGACGCGCCCTATCCGGCATTTACCGTGGTTTCCAAGCCGGCGCATGACGGGGCGCGCTATTTCGGCCCATATCAGGGTCGTGTGGCAGCGCGCCGCGCGATCGATACGATCAGTGAGGCGCTCCACCTCAAGACCTGTTCGCGCGTGTTCCCGCGCGACATCGGCAAGGACCGCCCGTGCCTTAACCAGCATCTGGGGCGCTGCTGCGCGCCGTGCACAGGCAAGGTCAGCCCGGCGGAATACCATGTGCTGATCGATCAGGCGATCGCGCTGTTCGAGGGCGACGCGAAAAAGCTGGAAAAAGAGCTGACCGAGAAGATGAACGAGGCGGCGGAAGAGCTGCAGTTCGAGCGTGCGGCGCTGCTGCGCGACCGTCTGCGCGCCGTGCAGCGGCTGGGCACGCGCCAGCATGTGGTCGCGGGCGCTTTCGCGGATCTGGACGTGGTCGCCTTTGTGCAGGGGCAGACACGCGCCTGTGTATGCGTGCTGCACTATGCGGGCGGAGCCTTGCAGGATAAAGAGTACAGCCTGTTCCATGTGCTGGAGAGCGACCCGGCCGAGGTGCTCTGCTCGTTTGTCAAGCAGTATTATGCGCAGCGCGGCGCAGTGCCCAAGGCAGTGCTGCTCTCACACGAATTGGAGGAACAGGACGCGGTCGCGGAATACCTGGCCTCGATCGCGGAGCGCAAGGTCGAACTGGCAGTGCCGCAGCGCGGCGAGCGCCGCGTGCTCACACGTCTTGCAGAAAAGAATGCGCGTGAGGAGATCGAACGCCGTGAAAAGCAGTCCGAACGGCGGCATAAATCGCTTGAGCTGCTGCAAAACGTCACCGGCATGATCGCCTTGCCGCTGCGGCTGGAGGCGTACGATATCTCCAACTTCGCGGGGCAGGATACGGTCGGTTCGATGGTGGTATTCGTCGAGGGCCAGCCGAAAAAGAGCGATTACCGCAAGTTCAAGATCGAATGCGCGGCAAACGGGCAGGACGACTACGCGTCCATGCGCGAAATGCTCACCCGCCGCGTGCAGCGCTATGTGGACGGGGACGAGAAGTTCTCGCCCCTGCCGAACGCCTTTTTGATCGACGGCGGCCTGGGGCATGTGCGCGTATGCAAGGAGGTGCTCGACTCGTTCGGGCTGTCCACACCCTGCTTCGGCATGGTCAAGGACGACCGCCACCGCACCCGCGCCCTGGTCGCGCCGGACGGGCGTGAGTTCGGCATTTCGGCTACGCCCGCGCTGTTCGCGCTGATCGGCCGCATCCAGGAGGAGGTGCACCGGTTTGCGATCGAGTATAACCGCAAGCTGGGCGGCAAAAAGGTGCGCGGCTCGACGCTCGATAAAATTGAGGGCGTAGGAAACAAGCGCCGTACCGATCTCCTTAAGCATTTTGGAAGTATTGAGAATATCAAACAGGCAAGCGAACAGGAGCTGGCCCGCGTGGTGCCGCGCAACACCGCGCAGGCAGTATACGAGTATTTTCACAAGGAGGACTGAGCCATGCGTGTGGTATCCGGCACGGCGCGCGGCTGCAAATTGCAGCCCGTACCCGGCATGAACACCCGGCCGACGACCGACCGCGTTAAGGAAAATGTGTTCAATCTGATCCAGGACCATGTCCGCGGCGCGCGCGTGCTCGACCTGTTTGCAGGCACAGGACAGCTCGGGATCGAGGCCCTGTCCCGCGGGGCGGAGCGCTGCGATTTTGTGGAGCATGATAAGACGGCATACAATATCGTGTATAAAAATACACAGTCTGCACGGGTGGCGGACCGTGCTGCGCTGCACCGGGCGGAGGCGGCGGAATTTGTCTCCCGTGCGGGCCGGCGGCAGTATGACCTGATCTTCCTGGATCCTCCCTATGGCGGAGTGATTCTGGAAAATGCGTTATTACAGATAGAAACGTTTGACATTTTGTCTACGGATGGTATAATAATATGCGAAAGTGCAGTAGGGGATCGGTTCGCGCATGGATTTGAGGTTGTCCGCGAGCGTCGCTACGGCGCAACTATGATTACTGTTCTGCGTCGGCAGAACGGCGGAACGGATGAACGACATGAAAACTGCGATCTACCCGGGCAGCTTTGACCCGGTCACTCTGGGCCATCTGGACATTATTCGCCGCGCGTCGGTCATGTTTGACCGGCTGATTGTCGCGGTGATGCATAACCAGAACAAACAGCCGATGTTTTCTGTGGAGGAACGCATGGACTTCCTCCGGCGCACAACGAATGGTCTGCCGAACGTTGAAATCACCTCTTTTGGCGGCCTGCTGGCTGACTATGCCAGGCAGCAGGGGGCATGTGCGGTCGTTAAGGGCCTGCGTGCCGTGTCGGATTTTGAATACGAATTCCAGATGGCGCTGGCCAACCGTAAGCTCAATCCTGAGCTGGATACGGTGTTCCTGATGACAAGCGCGGAATATATGTACCTCTCTTCTTCTGTTGTAAAGGATATAGCGGTACATGGCGGCAGTGTCGCCGGTTTTGTTCCCGATGGGATTATTCAGGATATTGTGCGCCGCACAAGAAAGGAAGGATAAACGATGGCGACTTTGGATGAATTGATCAACAGCATGTATGACATGGTGCAGGATGCCAAGGGTATTCCGCTCGCCAGCGAAAAATGTATTATTGAACGTGACCACCTGCTTGACCTGCTTGATGAACTGCGCGCGACCCTGCCGGGTGACCTGCAGGCTGCGCAGGATATCGTCGCCAAGCGCAGCGAGATGCTTGCATCCGGCAAGCGTGAAGCAGAAGCGATCCGCCGTCAGGCGGAAGAGGATGCCCGCCAGATGGTTTCTGAGACGGAGATCGTGGTCGCCGCACGCCGTAAGGCCAAAGAAGTGCAGGGTAATGCGGAAATCCAGGCACGTGAGTTGCGCCGAGTGGCGAATGAGTATTGTGAGGACACGCTCAAACGCACTGAGGAAGCGGTTGCGCTTTCCCTGGAGGAAGTGCGCAAGGCACGCCAGCGGTTCAAGAGCATCGCCAACAAGTAAAAAAGAGGGGAAACCAGTTGCCTGCCAGGCGGCTGGTTTTTTTATTTCCCCACTGCAACGGGAATGTGGTAGGGGGATTCCCACTTTACCCCACAGCTGATATCATGCCGACGGGAACAAGTGGAGAAATGGAACTGCAGATGCTGCCGGCGTGGGAGTGCGGTGGGATTTTTCCCCACAGAAACAGCAGTTTGGAACAAATCGAACGCTCGAACAAACGTTCGATAAAAATTCAAAAAACGATTGAAATATCAAATATCTGCCGCTGATCTCCCGTAAAATAATTCAAATTAACCCTTGCAATCTTTGGCCTGTATCGTTATAATGGAAGCAAGGTGGTGAGAAGTGGGGCGAAGTGTCACAGATTCCACCAAAGTGAAAGTGTGGTGTGAATCTGGTGAAGGGCGAATACAAGCATTCCATCGATGCCAAGGGGCGTCTGGCTATGCCCGCCAAGCTGCGTGACGAGCTGGGTGAGCGCTTCACCGTTACCAAAGGGCTGGACGGCTGTCTGGCTGTTTATCCTGAGAAGGAGTGGGAGTCACTTGAGGACCGCATCCGCGCGCTGGGCAACGGCGAGAAAGCGCGGCGGGTCAAGCGGTACTACTTCGCCAATGCTTTTGACGCCCAGCTGGATGCGCAGGGACGTATCCTGATCCCTGCAGGGCTGCGCGAGTTTGCTGACCTGCAGAAGGACGTTGTCGTGATCGGCCAGCTCGACCATGCAGAGATCTGGAACAGCGAAAAATGGCGTGTTTATAACGAGGCGATCGATGCGGAAAGCGTTGCCGCCGACGTGGAAGATATTGATTTTTGATGCTACAGGCAGGAGGCAAGTATGGAATTTCACCATGTATCCATTTTGCTCGAGCCCTGCCTCGAGGCGCTGCAGATCAAGCCGGACGGCGTCTATATAGACGCAACGACCGGAGGCGCCGGACATTCGCTCCGCATTGCGGAGCGTTTGCATGATAGCGGCCGTTTGATCTGTATCGACCGGGACGATGAGGCGCTGGAAAATGCAAAAGAGCGTCTGAAAGACGTATGGCAGCGGGTCACGGCGGTAAAGAGCGATTTCCGCGAGCTCGACAAGGTGCTGGAAAGCCTGGGCTTGCCAGGGGCGGATGGGATCCTGTTCGACCTTGGCGTGTCCTCGCCACAGCTAGACCATGCAGAGCGCGGCTTTTCCTATATGCAGGATGCGCCGCTCGACATGCGCATGGACCGCGCCCAAAAGCTGACGGCATACGATGTGGTCAACACATGGAGCCGGGAGGAAATCCGTCGCATTTTATTTGAATACGGAGAGGAACGTTATGCACCCCTGATTGCGGCGGCTATTGAACGCGAGCGGGATAAGAAGCCGATCGAAACCACGCTTGAACTTGTAGACGTGATTAAGAGTGCGATGCCTGCAAAGGCAAAGAGAGAAAAACAGCATCCGGCCAAGCGCAGCTTCCAGGCGATTCGTATTGCGGTCAATGACGAACTGGGGGCGGTGCGCGAGGCGATGGACAAGGCGATCGACTGCCTGAACCCGGGGGGGCGTCTGGCGGTGATCACCTTTCACAGCCTGGAAGACCGTATTGTCAAAACGGCATTTCAGCAGGCAGCACAGGGATGCACTTGTCCGAAGGAGTTTCCGGTATGCGTGTGCGGCAAAAAGCCGAAAGTGCGGCTGACGCCGCGCAAGCCGATCCTGCCGGACGAAGGGGAAATAAAAGAGAACCCAAGGGCACGCAGCGCGAAGCTGCGCGTATGCGAGAAGATATGAAACCGTGCGAACAAGAAAGGAAATGCAAATGATGACCGCGAGCAGGGACAGCGTAGCATATCAGCAGTATGAGGAACGTTTCCCCGTGGAGCAGAAGCGGGAGCTGCGCGCGGCGCCTGCGCCGCGGCGCCGCAAAAAAACGCGGATCCGCCCCAGCCTGTTTGCATGCATTGCTATTCTGGCAGCGACGGCTGCATATATTCTGTTTTGCCAGATGCAGCTGACCGAGCTGACGACGGAAGTAAGCAGACAGAATGATGCGCTCAGCGAGCTGACGGCGGAAAACGTATCGCTTACCACCCGGCAGATGAGCAGTGTGAACTTGGACGAAGTGGAGAAATATGCGGTAAATACACTGGGTATGGTTAAAATGGACAATTCGCAGATCGAATATGTTTCGCTCACCAACCCGGATACCGTTACTGTTTCGGACAGCGGGATCTCGCTTGATGCATTGTTCAGCGGTTTGGCACGCAGTTTTTCCGCAATCGTGGAATATATCAACTGAGTAAATGAATAGGATGCGTACAGGGGAGTGAGAGGTAGCATGCTTCTGACTCCTTGCGCTTTTTTGACCAGAATATCCGGGAGGAAATCGAGGCTTATGTCGGCAAAAGGACCAACGAATCGAATGCGCAAGCGCGTCAGCGGGCTGGCAGTGCTGTTCATTGTGCTGGGTTTTGGCCTGGTGGGTATTCGCCTGCTGTATATGCAGGTGTTCCATAACAGCTTTTATGTCCAGCAGGCAACCGAGCTGCAGACGCGCGACAGCTTCATCACCCCCAACCGGGGCACAATCTATGATGCGAATATGCAGGTGCTTGCAGAGTCCGCGAGCGTGGAACGTATCTGTATCACGCCGAGCGCAGTTGTCGATGAGACAAAGGTGAACAAGGGGATCAGCGCGGAAAGCCAGCAGCAGACGCTGGCAACCATCCTGTCTGACACACTGGATCTGGATTACGACACGGTGCTGGCAAAGATCCAGAAGACCGATTCGATGTATGAAATCATTGCGCAGAAGGTGGATAAGGACGTTGCAAAGGAGCTGTATGCCGCACTGGAAGCAGCCGACTGCCAGGGTGTATACTCCGAAACGGATACCAAGCGCTATTACCAGCAGGGTGCATTCCTGTCTGCTGTGCTGGGCTATGTGGACAGCGATAACAACGGCGTTTACGGCATTGAAGCCGAATATAACGACGAGCTGTCCGGTACAGCGGGACGTATCGTGCGCGTGCAGAATGCGAAGAATATCGATGTAGAGCCCGAGGCATCGACTGAGATTCCGGCGCAGGACGGTAATTCGCTCGTGCTGACGATCGACAGTGATATTCAAAACGTCCTGGAAAAACATTTGGAGACTGCGCTTGCGGATAACCCGAACGCGCGCGACGGCGTTTCCGGCATTGTCATGAATGTCAAGACCGGTGAGGTGCTGGCGATGGCTAACCTGCCGGACTTCGATCCGAACAACGCTTACCAGCTGACGAGTGAGCGCTATATCAACGAACTCAAAGAGGATGCGGCAAAGATCCTGGAGGACGCAGGCGTTTCCGCCACCATTTCCGATACATGGTATCAGGAAGGCGGGCTGGCCAACCTCCCGGAGAGCATCCAGAATAACGATGAGGTGGTCGATGCGCTTGGCGAGGCGCGTGTTAATATTTTATATAAAACGTGGTATAACCCGGTTGTTTCGAGCAACTACGAACCTGGCTCGACGTATAAACTGATGACGGTTGCAACCGCTTATGACCTTGGTGTGGCACATGCGGAAGATACCTATGTCTGTAATGGATCCATGATGGTCGGTGACTGGTCGCAGCCGATTCGCTGCTCTAATACAAGCGGCCACGGAACGCAGACCCTGACCGAAGCGCTAATGAATTCCTGCAACGTGGCAATGATGCAGATTGCAGAAAAGATAGGCAAAGACCGCTTCTATGAATACACCAAAGCGTTCGGCATGTTTGAGCAGACCGGGATTGACCTGCCGAATGAGGAAGACGGCCAGTTCCATGACCCGGATGTTACGAGCGAATGGAACGAGGTTTCTCTGGCGACCGCATCGTTTGGCCAGCGTTTTACTGTTACCCCGCTGCAGGAGCTGAACATGGTCTGCGCGATTGTGGACGACGGCAAACTCAAGCAGCCCTATGTTGTCAAGCAGGTGCTCAATGCGGATGGTTCGGTCCAATCGACTACCGAGACTACGGTCGTCCGTCAGGTCATCTCGGAGGAGACCTCGGCTTATATGCGTGAGGCGATGGAGCAGGTCGTTGCAGGCGGCACAGGTAAAAACGCTTATGTTTCCGGCTACCGTATCGGTGGCAAGACTGCGACGTCGGAGATCCTGCAGGAAGAGGGCGACGTGGAGCCGCGTTACACAGCGTCGTTTATCGGCGTGGCTCCGATGGACGACCCGCAGATCGCGGTGCTGGTAGCAATCAACGATATCCCGGAATCTTCGCCTCATGGCGGCGGCGCGATCGCCGCCCCGGTCGTTGCGCGCATCATGGAGGAGGTCCTCCCGTATATCGGCGTAACACCGGTCTACTCGGATGAAGAGAATGACCGCCGCGAACTGACCGTCCCCGGCGTGATCGGCCTGACCGAGGAGCAGGCGGAAGACGCACTCGGACAGGCGGGCTTTGAGTACCGCGTAGTGGGCGACGGCGACACGGTCACCGATCAGGTGCCGGCGAGCGGCGTGCGGATCCCGGCGAGCGGCAAGATTATTCTGTACATGGGTGAGAGCAAGCCGGCCGAGCAGATTGAGGTTCCTGATCTCACCGGCTTGACACCGGACGAATGCCGCGATACACTGGAACAGTATGGCCTGTATCTGAAACAGACGGGCGTTGCCAGCTCGCAGGTGACGGGCAGCACAACGGCGAGTCGACAGAGCCCTGCGGCGGGCACCAAGGTGAGCATCGGCGCGGTGGTGACGGTTGAGTTCTCGGATACCACGAATGTCAACGACCGATAGGGAGGAAAAGCATGAAATTACAGGAGCTGCTGAAAAATGTTGCGGTGCTGGAAAGCACCGCAGCAGGGAATACCGAAATCCGCGAGGTAAGATATGATTCCCGCGCCGTGCAGCCGGGTGACCTGTTCGTCGCCATCCGCGGCTATGCGACCGATGGACATAAATATATCACGAAGGCACTCGAGCAGGGCGCGGCAGCTGTCGTGTGCGAGGAAGCGCCCGAAGGCGCGCCTGCCGTAGTGGTGGAGAACTCCCGCCGCGCGCTCGCGGAGATCGCGGCCAATCGGTTCGACCACCCGGCGGACAGCATGGTCATGCTGGGCGTAACCGGCACAAACGGCAAAACCACGACCACCTATCTGGTCAAGCACATGCTGGAGGATGCGGGGCACAAGGTCGGCCTGATCGGCACCAACCAGAACCTGATCGGCGACGAGGTGGTCGAGACCGAGCGCACTACGCCCGAATCCTATGAGCTGCACGCACTGTTTGCGCGTATGCGCGACGCAGGCTGCACCCATGTGATCATGGAGGTTTCCTCGCACTCGCTCGTGCTCGACCGTGTGCACGGTATCCGCTTTGCGGTTGGCGCGTTTACCAACCTGACGCAGGACCATCTGGACTTCCACAAGACCATGGAAGAATACCGCAAGGCCAAGGCGATCCTGTTTACCATCAGCGACAAGGGCGTCATCAACCTGGATGATCCGGCGGCAAAGGCCATGCTCGCGGACGCGCAGTGCCCATGCATGACCTTCTCGTGCGAAAAGGACGCGGCCGACCTGACGGCAAAAAACATCAAACTGCATGCGGACGGCGTGGAGTTTGTCGCCACCACCAAGGGCGAACTCGCGCGCGTCAAGCTGCCGATCCCGGGACATTTTTCTGTCGAAAATGCGCTGACTGCACTGGGTATCGTGCTGCAGCTCGGCCTGCCGCTCGCTGATGCGGCGAAATCGCTTGCCACGGCGACCGGCGTCAAGGGCCGCGTCGAGGTCGTGCCGACCGACACGGATTACACCGTGCTCATCGACTACGCGCACTCGCCGGACGGCGTGGAGAACGTGCTGCGCGCGGTGCGCGGCTTTGCCAAGGGCAGGGTGGTCGCACTGTTTGGTTGCGGCGGCGACCGCGACCGCACCAAGCGTCCCAAGATGGGTAAGATCGCAGCGGAGCTTGCAGATTTCTGTATCGTCACGAGCGATAACCCGCGCACCGAGGATCCGCAGGCGATCATCGACGACATCCTCGAGGGCATGAAGGATTCCAAAACGCCCATGCAGGTGATCGTCGACCGGCCGGAGGCGATCCACTGGGCGCTCGCGCATGCCAAAAAGGACGATATCATCGTGCTGATGGGCAAGGGGCATGAGACCTATCAGGAGGTCAACCATGTCAAGCACCACATGGATGAACGTGAGATCGTTGCGGACTATTTTGCCCGCTGAAGGTGTCCGGCAAGACCGGGCGTTTTGATGGGAACCGCGCTGCGGTTTCCGGTTTGGAAGGAACGAAAAAATGATGACGGGGGAAACGACATGGAACGCTTTACGCTCGCACAGGCTGCGGCATGGACAAAGGGAGAAGCAAGAGGGACGGCTGAGCTGACGGCAGTTTCGACCGACTCGAGGCAGATCCCGACTGAGGCGCTGTTCCTGCCGATCAGGGGCGAGCGGTTTGACGCGCATGATTTTATCGCAAAGGCGATCGAAAACGGAGCGGCTGCGGTCGTTTCCCACCGCCAGAATGAGGAATACCCGGTGCCGACGCTTTATGTGGAAAACACGTCGCAGGCGCTGCTCGACCTTGCGGGCGGCTACCGGGAAATGTGCGGCGGCAAGGTGGTCGGCGTGACCGGATCGGTCGGCAAGACCACGACAAAGGAATTGCTGTATGCGGTCTTAAAGCAGAAGTTTAACGCACAGAAGACCGAGGGAAACCTGAACAATGAAGTCGGCCTGCCGCTGACCCTGCTGCGTATGATGCGGGACACCAAGGTCATGGTGGCGGAGATGGGTATGAACCATTTCGGGGAGATATCCCGCATGACTGCGGCGGCGCGGCCGGATATCGCGGTCATCACCAACATCGGCACCTCGCACATTGAGTTTCTCGGCTCACGCGAGGGTATCTGTAAGGCCAAACTCGAGATCCTCGAAGGACTGCAGAAGGACGGATATGCCGTCCTGTGCGGCGATGAGCCGCTTTTGTGGGATAAACGCGCGCAGCTCGGTTGCCGCGTGGTCACCTACGGCATGGAAAACCGCGAATGCGACCTGACGGCATGCCTGCATGACGACGGTACATTTGATATCATCAATAACAGCCTTCCGGCGGCATCCCTGCCGGCGGGCGGGAGATTTACGGCAAAGCTCAGTATACCGGGCGCGCACAATGTGCTCAATGCACTGGCTGCAGCGGCGGTCGGCCTGCTGCTCGGCGAAACACCCGAACAGATCACAGCCGGCCTTCAGTCCTATGAGGCGAGCGGCCTGCGGCAGAATATCTACGAGCAGGACGGCTACCAGATTTATGCGGACTGCTACAACGCCAGCCCGGATGCGATGGAGGCTACTTTGGCTGTGCTCGGCACAATGGCGCCGGAAGGACGCCGCTTCGCGGTGCTCGGCTCGATGCTCGAACTGGGCGGTTACGCGGAAGAAGGACACCGCAGGGCGGGACGCGCCGCCGCACGCTATGCAGATGCGCTCTATGCTTACGGGCCGGACGCGGACGCGATGGTCGCGGGAGCAAAGGAAAAAGGGATGGATAGGGCTTATGCGTTTGCCGATCAGGCTGCATTGGTTGCAGCGCTGCGGCAGGATGCGAAAAAAGGCGATGCGCTGCTGTTCAAGGGAAGCCGCGGTATGCGGATGGAGCAGGCACTCAAGCTGTTCTTAGGGGAGGATGTAGAAGAATGACGCCAATCAATATCAGGACTGCGCTGATCGTGTGCGCAGTCGCATTTGTGGTTACGGCGGCAATCGGACCGTCGGTCATCCGTTATTTGCGCAAAATGAAATTCGGCCAGAAGATACTGGAGATCGGGCCGAAGTGGCACATGAACAAACAGAACATCCCCACCATGGGCGGATTTATGTTCATCATCGGCATTGCCGCCGCCGTGCTGGCGGGCAATCTGCTGCTGGGCGGGCTGGAGATCGCATCGGTTGCGGTGCTTGGGCTTGCCGCAGCATACGGCGCAGTCGGCCTGGTGGACGACTATGCCAAAATAAAGAAAAAAGAAAACGCGGGTCTCAGCCCCAAGCAGAAGCTGGTGCTGCAGATCCTGGTGGCGGCGGTGTTCATCCTGGTGCTGTTCCTCCAGTCGGACGGACTGCCCGTGCTTTGGATCCCGTTTACGGATATTGCGCTTCCGCTGCCCTGGCCGCTGTACATCATCTTTGCCGCATTCGTTATCGTTGGCGCGGATAACGCGGTCAACCTGACCGATGGGATTGATGGGCTGGCCGCGGGCGTGACCCTGCCGGTCGCGATCTTCTTTGTGTTCGTCGGTATCGTGCGGCAGGATGCGGGTGTCATGATTTTTGCAGCGGCCCTTGCAGGCGGCCTGGCAGCTTTTTTGATTTACAATTTCAATCCTGCCAAGGTGTTCATGGGCGATACCGGCTCGCTGTTTCTCGGCGGTGCGGTTGCAGGCCTCGCGTTTGCGTGCGAAATGCCGCTCATCCTGCTTCTGGTCGGCCTGATTTATATTATCGAAACCCTTTCGGTCATTCTGCAGGTGACTTATTTTAAGGTTTCAGGCGGAAAGCGCCTGTTTAAAATGGCGCCGATCCACCACCATTTTGAGATGTGCGGCTGGGGAGAGAAAAAGATCGTCCTGATATTTTCCGGTATAACCATCCTGCTGTGCCTTGTGGCCTATTTTGCGGCACTGCCCCCGGCACTGTAATGTTTGAATTCCACTTGGAGGTGACCTGAGTGACTCCCACCAACCGACAGACGCGTCCCACGCGTCGTCCGGTGCCTGCGCGCCGCCCGGCAGCACAGCCGGTTCCGCGTGCGTCGGATATGGTCATACCACGGCAACAGATCCCACGCCCGGCAGCGAATTCCCGTGTACAACAGCATACCCGGGTGCGGGCGCATGCCTGGGATATTGGTGTGTTTTTCTCTGTTATGCTGTTGCTCATTATCGGTCTGATCGCGCTTTTTTCCGCAAGTTATACCAATGCGCTGTTTTATCAGGGCAACGCGGCCCACTTCATCATCAGGCAGGGCGCATTTGCTGCAGCAGGCGTGGTTGCAATGGTTATCGTTTCCAAAATCAACTACCATCTTTATGCGCGGTTCAGCACCATGATCATGGTAGTTTCCATTATCCTGCTGATCCTGGTCGCGATCCCGGGTATCGGCACGGTGCAGAACAATGCGCGGCGCTGGCTGTTCGGCTTTCAGCCGTCCGAGCTGGCGAAAATCACGATCATCATTTGCTTTTCTTACTGGATTGCAAAGGATACCAAGAGCGTGCGCTCGTTCAAGGGACTGATCCGGCCATACGGCTTCCTGCTTGTGGCATACTGCGTGCTGCTGTATCTGGAGCCGCATACCTCGGCCATGCTGATCATCTGCGGCACCGGTGTGCTCATCCTGGTTGCGGGCGGCATGCGCCTGTGGTACTTTGCCCCGATCGGCATTGCGGGCGCTGCGGCGGTTACGGTATTTTATTTTTCCTTTTCTCATGTGCGGGAACGTTTTGCCGTCTGGCTTGACCCGTTTTCCAATCTGACGGACGAAGGCTGGCAGGGCGCGATGGGGCAGATCGCCATCGGCTCGGGCGGGCTGCTCGGGAAAGGGCTGGGCAACAGCGTACAGAAGCAGCTGTATCTGCCCGAGCCGCAGAACGACTTTATTTTCGCCATCTGGTGCGAAGAGATGGGGCTGATCGGGGCTCTGCTGGTCATCCTGCTGTTCGCCTATCTGATTTTCCGCGGCTTCCGCGTGGCGCGGGCAGCGCCGGATAAGTTCGGCTTCCTGCTGGCCGCCGGTATCACGATCAAGCTCGCCATCCAGACGCTGATGAATCTGTTTGTTGTAACCGGTATTATCCCGGTCACGGGTGCTGCGCTGCCGTTTTTCAGCTACGGCGGCACCGCACTGCTGCTGCAGCTGGGCGAAATGGGGATCCTGCTGAATGTATCGCGGTATATGCGCGCGCAGGCGCGGCAGGAGGAATAGAACGGCTGCACCGGCACAAGAGATGGTTTCCCGGGGAATGCATTCCCCGGTTTCACTGTGCGGGCCGGGAGTACTTTCCGGAAACGCATCGGTGTGCATTTGGATTGTATACGCGCGTTGCGCAAGAAGGGGGATACATCATTGAGGCTGTACATCACCGGCGGCGGCACGGGCGGGCACGTCACGCCCGGGCTGGCCATCGCACGGTATTTTGAGACAAAACACCCGGACACGGTTGTCCGGTTTGCGGGCTCAGCGCGCGGCATCGAGAACAAGCTCGTCCCGCGCGAGGGCTATCCGCTCGATACGATCGAGATCATCGGCCTGTCGCGTTCGATGAGCCCCAAAGGGCTGGCGCACAATGTTAAGGCGGCGCGTCTCGCAGTCTCCGCTGTGAGTAAGGCGAAAAAGCTGCTGCGGCAGGCACGTCCGGACTGCGTGATCGGCTGCGGTGGCTATGCGTCATTTGCGGTTGTGCGCGCGGCGCAGCAGATGGGGATCCCCACCGTGCTGCTCGAGGTCAACGCACTGCCCGGCAAGGTGACCAAAATGCTTGCCAAAAAGGCGGATCGTGTACTGGTCTGCTTCGAGCAGGCCAAGGACATTCTGGGCGGCGGGGACAAGATCGTGCTGACCGGTGCGCCCGTGCGCGGCGAGATCCTCGCGGCGGACCGCGCAAAAGCGCGCGCCAAATTCGGCCTTGGGGAGGGCGATCAGCTGGTCGTTTCGTTCTGGGGCTCGATGGGCGCAAAATATATGAATGAGCACATGGCGGGCGCGCTTGCGCTCGAGTGCCAGAACGGCGTGCCATATTATCATATCCATGCGACCGGTGCGGCGGCGCGTGAGTGGCTGCCAAAAATGGCAGCCGAGCAGGGAGCAGACTTTGCTGCGCATCCCAACATTCAGGTGACGGAATATATCTATGATATGGCAGACCGCATGGCAGCGGCCGATCTGGTTGTATGCCGCGCAGGCGCAGCCACGCTCGGCGAGCTATGCATGCTCGGCCGGCCGGCGCTGCTTGTGCCATCTCCGTTTGTGGCGGAGAACCACCAGGAGAAAAATGCGCGCGCGCTGGAAACGGCCGGTGGCTGCCGGGTGCTGCTCGAAAAGGATGCGTCGCCCGGGCGGCTGTATGATGAGATGCAGGACCTGCTCTCCGACCGGGAACGGCTGCGCCGGATGGGGCAGGATGCGACAAAGCTTGCTGCGCATGATGCAAGCGAAAAAATTTATCAGGAAATTATTTGGGCAATTGAAAACCATAACAAATGACGCAAAGGGGCGTTTGCATGAGACGCAGAAGGCGACAACAGAAAACGCCCGAGCAGCAGCGAAGGCGCGCAAACCGGCGGCAGCGGTTTTTCCATGCGGTCGGGCGCATCCTTTTCATCGGCATCCTGGTCGCAGCGGCGATCCTGGCGCTGACCATCTTCTTCAAGGTGAACACGATCTCGGTAGAAGGGGCCATGCGGTACAGCGCGGAGGAAATCGTTACGAACATGGACGTCCGGGAAGGCGACAACCTCTATCTTTGGAACAAGGTTAAGGTATCGAATGCACTGATGGAGCGGCTGCCTTATCTGGAAAGTGTACAGATCCGGCGGCATCTGCCGGATACACTCGTGGTTACGGTCACGGAATGCGAAGCGGCAGTGGCGGTTTCATCGGGCACTGGATACGTTTATTTAAGCCGGTACGGCAAGGTGCTTGAACAAAATGCGTCGGACGGCGGCCTTCCTGTGGTTACAGGTGTAACGTTGCCGGATATACAGCCTGGACAGGCAGTTGCGCAGGGTGAGGATGCTTACTGCGACGCGCTGCTGGAAGTGCTGCAGACATTGGATGCCGGCGGTATGCTGGATGGGCTGAGGTTCATCAACCTGCAGGACCTGACGGACGTGCGCATCGGTTATGAGGGGCGCTTTGATATCCAGGTTGGCAGTATGGACGAGCTGTCCTACCGACTGCGCTTCGCCAAAACCGTGATTGATGAACGTCTTTCGCCTTCGGATGTCGGAAGGCTATATTGGGATACGCAGGACCGGCTGCACTTTGTGCCGGACACGGAAGAGAATGTAGCGGCTTCGGCAACCGGAGTGCCGACTGAATCGGAACAGCCCGTGAATCTGGAGGACAGCACCGGGCAGTCCGGTGCGGATGGCAGTGCGGATACCGGATCTTCGGGTGCGTCGGATGGGGAAATCAGCGGGGACAGTGAAACGGACGGAATAAACGCCGGGGATTCGTCTGAAACAGATAACGGAGACAGTGAAACCGGGGACGAAACTGCCGAATAGTCGGAAAGAAGAGGGGAATACGGCGAAATAGACAAAAATTAAGGAAAAAGCACATCGGAATATGGAATGGACGGCAGGTCTGAAAAGTTGACAGCTGTTGTTCGACGGAAAGGTACAGTTAATCTCAAGTTTTTTTGAGGAATTCACTATTTTCTGTTGCAAAACAGAGTGATTCGAGGTAAAATTAAAACAATAGGGCTGACATGCCATTTGCGTAGTGCCAGCCCATGCAAAGAACGTAAAAGATAATCTGAACGATTCTTTATCATAAAACGGAGGATGGCAACAATGGGTTTTGAGTTTGAACAGGGCTTGGATAATGTAGTAAATATCAAAGTCATCGGCGTCGGCGGCGGCGGCGGCAATGCGGTCAACCGCATGGTCGAGAGCGGTGTGCAGGGCGTTGAGTTTATTTCAATCAATACGGATATGCAGGCGCTGAATTTTTCTCAGGCCGGCACCAAGATCCAGATCGGTGAGAAGCTCACCAAGGGCCAGGGTGCGGGCGCGAACCCGGAGATCGGCCGTAAGGCTGCGGAGGAGAGCAAAGACCAGATCGCTGCGGCGCTGCAGAATACCAATATGGTGTTCATCACCGCCGGTATGGGCGGCGGCACGGGCACGGGCGCGGCCCCGGTCGTGGCGCAGATCGCCCGCGAGATGGGTATCCTGACGGTCGGCGTTGTCACCCGTCCGTTCGCATTCGAGGGCAAGAAGCGCCTTGAGCAGGCGCTGGGCGGTATCGAGGAGCTCAACAAGAATGTTGACTCGCTTGTTATCATCCCGAACGAACGCCTCAAGTACGTATCTGAGCAGAAGATCACCTTTAAGAACGCGTTTGAAATTGCGGACGGCGTGCTCCGTCAGGCAGTTGCCAACATTTCCGAGCTGATTACCGTACCGGGCTTTATTAACCTGGACTTTGCAGACGTTACCTCGGTTATGAAGGACGCAGGCTTTGCACATATCGGCACCGGCCGTGCGGCTGGAAAAGATAAGGCTGCTGAGGCGGCGCGTATGGCGATTTCCAGCCCGCTGCTTGAAACCTCGATCGACATGGCGCATGGCGTTATTGTTTCGGTCATCGGTTCGGACGACATCGGCCTGGACGAGGTTGAGACTGCAGCGACCATGGTGCAGCAGGCAGCTCACCCCGATGCACATATTATCTTCGGCGCATTCATTGACGATACGATGGATGATGAGATCCGCGTTGTCGTTATTGCAACCGGGTTTGACAATATCCCGAACTCTGCCAAGATGGATATGGAAGGCGGCAACAACAATAAGAAGAGCGAGTCTTCCCAGAGCAGCGGCCTGTTTACGGAGGCTTCTACGGCTGCAGCAGAAGAAAAGCCTGCAGCAAAAACGCAGTCGAGCGAACTTGGCTCGGACGATGCAGCGTTTGATGTGCTGATGCGAATTTTCGATAAGGATCACCGCTGATCCCCAAAACAATAAAGCTGACAAAACAGCCCTGAAAGGGGCTGTTTTGGTCTGGAATGACCTTGTAAAATTTTTGTAAAAGGGAGTGAGACCATCGTGAGTGCAGACCCTGGAAGTAGACAGATAGAAAACACCCGCGGTGGTGCAGCTGTCTGAACCACCGCTGAAAGGCGGTAAGATATGGTAGAATTTTACAAGACGATTGACGGCCGGGTGACCGAAGTCGGTGGATTTACCGAAGGTTGCTGGGTTAATATGGTGCATCCCAGCTCGGATGAGTTGGAGGCGATCTCCCGTGCAACGCATGTGGAAGAGGAATTTGTCCGCGCGGCGCTCGACCCGGAGGAAAGCTCGCGCGTTGATACCGAGGACGACCAGCTGCTGATGATCGTCGACATCCCGATGGTGGAAAAAAGCTCGGTCGAGGATGGCGGGCAGATGTTCAGCACTCTGCCAATGGGTATTGTGGTGGCACAGAACGCGGTTATTACGGTTTGCCTGGAGGACAGCATCATCCTGCGTTCGATCGCAGAAGGTGCGGTCAAGGGCGTGCACACCGCGCTGCGTACGCGCTTTGTGTTTCAGATCCTGCTGCGCGTGGCGGGACGCTTCCTCAAAAACCTGCGCATGATTGAGCGCGACTTTACGCGCATCGAAAAGCGCCTGTACGATTCGCTGCAGAACGAGGAGCTCATCCAGCTGCTCGGGCTGAGCAAATCGCTGGTCTACTTCTCCGCGTCCCTCAAGGGCAACGAGGTGACCATGGAAAAGGTGCTGCGCGGCCGCGTGCTCAAGCTGTATGAGGATGACCGCGACATCCTGGAGGATGCGCTGATCGAGATCCGGCAGGCCATTGAGATGGCCGGCATCTATTCGAGCATTCTGTCCGGTACGATGGATGCCTATGCGTCGGTCGTATCCAACAATTTGAACATCATTATGAAGGTGCTCACTGTGCTGACCATCATCATGACCATTCCAAACATTATTTTCGGCTTCTACGGCATGAATATCGGAGGCGAGGCGATCCCGGGAGATTTCTTCTGGTGGATCCCGCTGCTAATCTCCGCTGCCGCGTGCTTTTTTGCATGGTTCATGCTCAAAAAGAAGAATCTGTATTGAGAAAGCGCCGCATTTGCGGCGCTTTTGCTTTGTCCGGATTTGACAGGACAGGAGTACCTTCTATATAATGATACCGCAGAGATAAAAACACGGCCCGGTTGGTAGTCCGGGCGCGGCAGGCAAAGCCTGCTGTCAGTAACCTGCCTCCTTGGTTGTCCGTTCTCTGTGCGCAAGGACGAAAAAAGGAGGACAATTTCATGCGCACAGTAACATGCCGGGTGACCGTATATTTTGACGACCCGTTTTGGGCCATGCTCTATGAACGGGAAAGCGGCGGCTGGTACGAGGCAAACCGCACCGTGTTCGGCGCAGAGCCGAAGGACTACGAGGTATATGCGTTCCTGCTGCAAAACTGGAAGCAGCTGCGGTTCAGCCCACCGGTGCAGGCAGGGGAGCAGGCCCGTCGGCCGGATAATCCCAAGCGCCGCCAGCGCGCCGCCCGTAAGGCGGTTGAGCCGGCGGGGACGGGCACCAAAGCGCAGCAGGCGCTTGCCGCCCAGCGCGAGCAGGGCAAGCAGGCGCGCCGCGTCCGCACGCGGGAAGAAAAAGAACGCGAGGCCGAAGAACGGTACAAAAAACACCGGCAGAAGCGCAGGGAAAAGCACAAGGGGCACTGAACAGTGCCCCTTGTGCTTTGTTTAGCTGATGCGCTCGAGTGAGATCTCTACGCCGTCGAAAATGATGGCTTGCACATCCTCCGTGGGAATGATGCGGTCGAATACCCAGTTCTTCTGGGTGGTAATGGTTTGGGTTTTCATGACTGGCCCGGCATCAATATATCCGTTTGCCAGCCGGTTTTCTGCTCCGTCCCAGATCGTACCGTCCTTGAGCTTGAGCTGGAAACTGGTGGAATAGGGTTCGGTCAACTCGTCGGTCTGGAAAGACCAAACCACATCGAGCATGCAGCCGAGCGGGGAGAGGTAGATGTCATTGATTTCAGTACGGATACCATTCCGCTCGACAACCTGCCCTGCCGCATATTGGACAGTTGTGTCCTCGTAAATCAGCGGGATTTCCAAATCGGTTTCGCTGGAAAAGACATAGGTGGTATTGTACTTCGCTTCATCACCATACAGGACGAAATCCGGATTGGGTGTTTCATAAAATACGTCGAAGGATTGATACACAAGTGTCAGGTCTTTCACAGGGATTCGCTGTCTGGTGTCATAATCGTACGCATAACTGACAGATGCAAATTGAAGCGTTCCGTCGGTTGGGTCATCATCCAGCGGAAAACCAGAGCCAACAGCAAAAGCATCCGGCGCTTCCTTGATAGAATAGTTATCGTAGCACAGCCAGTCGACAATATTGGTATCCGTAGTTAGTGGCTGCCCATCATCACGGCTGAGGGTATAAACCAGCAGTACGTTATATCGGTCTCCCATCACAGCCTCAACCGTGAACGTCATGCCGTCCTTATGGATGCTGTTTTCCACCGGCTGCACCATCGGTTCGACCAGAGTTGGGTCGGTGGATGGATACAGCAGATGGATCCAGTTGTTTTTGAGTGCAAATGCGGTTGTGCTGCATAAGATGGCCACTGCCGCCGCAATACACACTACCCGCCGCGGATGCCGCCGCTTGCGCGGCCTTTGGGCGGCCTGTGCCGCCCGCTCGAGTTTTTTTGTCAGCATAGCCTGTTCCTCCTCGGAGAAGCGCAGCGCATCGAGCGCATCGTTATATTGTCTCATATCCGCTGCCCTCCAGTTCTTTCCTCAGTTTTTCACGGGCGCGGGCGAGCCGCTGCCGCACAGCGGCAGGCTTTGCCCCGACCATCGCTGCGATCTCTTCGGCATTATAGCCCTCATAATAATAAAGGTAGACTGCCTCGCGGTATCTGACCGGCAGGCGCTGTACCGCGGCCAGCACGCCGGTATCTTCCGATGGAAGGAAGGGAACTTCTCGTTCGATCAGCTCGTCCAAAGGCACAGAGCGGCGGCGCCAGCCGCTCTTGAGTACGTCCTTGCACTCGTTGACCGTCATACGGATGATGAACGCGCGGGTTTCGCCCTCTGAGTCAAAGCTACGGTCGCTTTGCAGCAGCTTGAGGAATACATTCTGGCAAATGTCCTGCGCGTCCGCCCGGCCGAGCGAATAGGTAAAGCACAGGCGCAGGATCATGCCCGAATACCGCTGCACAAATGCTGCAGCATCCGACGCATCCTTCCAAACCGGCATATCGTCCGCCCCCTTTCACCATGATAACGAGCGAGCCTGACGCAGTGTGACAGGAAAGGAATTTTTTTCGAAATCTTAATTATTTCCTGCGGAAATGGACACAGCGGATATGCTATATTTATTTTATAAGCTGACGGCAGGATGTGACAGAAAAGAATGATGAAAATTACAGAAATTTTTTTGTTTTTTTTGTGCGAACAGAGAAAAATATCGCTTTTTTGTGAAAATGCCTCAAAAAGTTGTTGCATAATCCAGCAATAGTGCTATGATAGTACAAGGAAAAAACGGAGTGTAATTTTTAAGGACAGATGAAGGAGACGAGTATTCGCCATGCTTCGGTTTTTGGAGAGTTTGCAATTCGTATTATTTATATTTTTTACTGCGGCCTATGCCTACCAGTTTGTGTATTTGGCAGTTGGCTTGTTCGGAAAGGGTAAGCAGGTCAGACAGGATGCAAAGCTGCACCGATATGCGGCGATCATTTCCGCCCGCAATGAGGAGGGCGTGATCGGAGACCTGGTCAAAAGCCTGAAGGAACAGAATTATCCGGCGCAGCTGCTGGATGTCTATGTCGTGGCTGATAACTGCACGGACAGCACCGCCTCAGTAGCGCGGAAAGCGGGCGCAACCGTGTATGAGCGTTTCAACAAGGTGCAGGTCGGCAAAGGCTACGCGATGGACTGGCTGTTCAAGCGCATTTTTGCGGATAAGGGAGAGCAGACCTATGACGCCTTCCTGGTGTTTGACGCAGACAATCTGGTCGACCCCAACTTCGTCCGCGAGATGAATAAGATGTTCGACACCGGCGAGTATGCGGCGCTGACCAGTTACCGCAACTCCAAGAACTTCTGTGATAACTGGATTTCCGCCGGCTATGCGTTGTGGTTCCTGCGCGAGGCACGCTTCCTCAACCGGCCGCGTACCCAGCTGGGCGTCAACTGCGCGGTATCGGGTACGGGCTTCCTGATCGCGGGCGACGTGATCCGCGAGGACGGCGGATGGCCGTATCATCTGCTGACCGAGGATATTGAGTTTTCGATTGCGTGCGCTGTGCGCGGCCGTAAGATCGGCTACTGCGGCACGGCGGTCGTATACGATGAACAGCCGGTGCAGTTCCGCCAGTCCTGGGACCAGCGCATGCGTTGGAGCAAGGGCTTTTACCAGGTGGACGCCAAGTATACGGCACCGCTGCTTCACGGCTGTACCCGCGGCGGCAAGCGCGGCGCATCCTGCTACGATATGCTGATGACGGTTGCGCCCTGCAACCTGGTGACGATCGGCGTCCTTGGACTGGCGTTGTTCGCCTGCCTGAGCAGCCTGTCGCAGCCGGCGTTCATTACATACCGTGTGCTGCGCATGCTGGGCCGGATTATCCTGACCACGCTCCGCGGCGTTTCGTTCAGTCTGTTCCTGTTCGGTGCGTTTACCATGGCTGCGGAATGGAAAAAGATCAAAGGGAAGGCGTGGAAAAAGATCCTGTATGTGTTCACTTTCCCGCTGTTTATGCTGACCTATATCCCGATCTCGCTGGCGGCGCTTGTTGGCAAGGTCGAGTGGAAGCCGATCCGTCATGGCCTGGCCAAGGCACAGAAGGAAAAAGAACGCGCATAAGGAATATAATCGCTCAAAACGAGAAACGCTGCTGCAAGTTCTCTTGCAGCAGCGTTTTTTCTATTGTTGGATGCGATGCGGCCCGCCGCCGGCATACAGCTCGCGCCGGATTGCGGCAAACATGCGCTCGGCCATGTCCAGATAGCGGCGGACTTCCAGTTCGTCAATTTCAAACGGCAGGTCGGTTGGATATCGCGTTTCAATATACAAATCGTTGAGCGCGGCGCTTTCATCCAAATATTCGGAAAAAGCGTCGGCATCCTGCTGGATAGCCTGACGGCACAGGTAGGTCAGGTTATGTCCGTCGAAATGACGGCCGGTCCGGTAAAGCAGATAGCCTTTGAGCGCCTTTTCGATCGCCTGCTGGCAGTGGAAGGCGATGTTGTAGTGGTCGCCGCCGTAGGTCAGCAGCAAGCGGGCGCATTGCAGGTCGCACAGCGCCTTGTCCAGCCACTTGTAGTAAAAGTGGCTGTCGGATGCGCCTTTACGTCGCCGTGCCATAAACCACCTGGCCTTTCCGGGCGATCCATGCTGCGTATGAGGTCTCATCCGCGCGCAGTCTGTCCCATTCCTCCGTGGTATATACACTCAGGCTGACCGGCACATCGGCTGACAGAACCAGATGCAGCCGCGTGCGCAGGCTGCGGCAGTCCGTGCCCTCCGGCGCAATCACGCACAGGCTGAACGCCTTGAGCTTGCCGGTGGACATCGTGCGCTTTTCTGCGTACAGGATGATTTCCAGTGGATGGCAGGCGCCGAGAATATCTTTTACGGCCTGCCGGATTGCATCCGTCATTCCAATCAAGCCTCCTGTGATGCAAAGGGTGTCAGCGTGGCGAGCGCCTCAAAACGGGTTTTGCCGTCCGCCTCACCGCGCACATAGCGTGCACCGTCCACGGTGCCGCAGAGCAGGGAAAGCTGCTCGCCGAAGGTCGTTTCAGCGGTGTAATTGACCTGCAGGGAGGAGACAAAGCCCGGCTGGCGCTGCAGGTCGAGCGCATCCGATACCAGCTCGACTACGCGTACGTTGTTGACATGGTTATTGATGTCCAGATCGGAATACAGCACCGGGTGCACATGGTGCTCGCGCACATTGCTGCATGAGAGCTTTGGCAGCGCATCGAACAGCTCGCCGCGCGCAGTGTGAATATATTCCTCCGCAATAGGAAAGCTGCTCGGGCGCAGGATACGGTGGGTCTCCGGATCAAGCGTGACCCACATGGACTGCGCCTCTCCGACCGGATCCCCGTCTACGGAGAAGGCGAAGCAGCGGTACCAGCTGACGCCCCGGATACCGGGACACCAGGTTTCGCACCGGACCAGTTCGTACGGCCGCAGCGGACGCGACAGCTGCACCCGCATGCGGGAGAGCACCCACAGGATGTGCAGCTCGGCCGGGCCGAGATGCAGCGCCTCCGCGTGTACGGTCGCCGCGTCCTGCATGATATTCCACAGGAAGGACGGCTTGGCGATGCCGCGGTTGTCGATATGACTGTAATTGACCTCGTATTCGCGGGAAAGAATATCAGCCAAGAAAAACGCCTCCTAATGGTCAGTAAAACAGTCTGATGATAAAACGGGATACATAGTCGAGCAGGGTGGCCTGCTTACCGGGCTCATCAGCAGTATTGCCGGGCTCGTTGCTGTCTTCCACTTCATAATGTTCTGCCAGAAAATCCGGACAGCCGGTTACGCCGGTCAAAGCGGAATAGTTATAGAACACTTCGCCCTGGATATCAATGCTGTGATCGAGCATGTCGAGCTGGCGTTCCAGTTCGTCCGTTCCATACCAGACATCGCCCGGCTCTGCCTCGGCAGCCCGATAGGCGCCGATGCCGATATACAGCGCAACGTCGCTCGTGGCGACAACATCCTGCCACCAGTCGACCAGAACCTCAAAATCTGCAATCTCGTAGCCGATCGCCCAATAAAGCTGCGGGCAGATATAGTCCACTGTGCCGCGCTTGATCCATTCGACCGAGTCGCAGTAGATCTCGCGGTAGGAAGAGCGGCCGTTGGTATCGCTGCCGCGGGGATTATCCGTTTTGTTGTCCCAGATGCCTGCGGGGCTGACGCCGAACGTCAGATCAGGGTTGATGGCATGCAGCGTTTCATCCAGCGCGGCAATCAGCTCGTTCACATTATCGCGCCGCCAGTCTCCGATATCACTGAAATCCGAACCGTAGCGCGCATAGGTGGCAGCATCGTTGAAGTCCGTGCCAGGGTAGAAGTAATCATCCAAATGGATGCCGTCCACATCATATTTACGGACAATTTCCGCCGCGCCGTCCACAACAAGCTGCTGCACAGCCGGAAGGCCGGGGTTAAAGTAAAAGTTCCCTTCGTATTCGACAACCCATTCCGGGTGCTGTTTGGCGGGGCTGTTTTCCGGGAGGGCGTCATACTCCTCCTGCCCGTCCCGCGTGATACGGTAGGGGTTGAGCCAGGCATGCAGCTGCAGGCCGCGGCTGTGCGCTGCCGTCACCCAGTACGCCAGCACGTCAAAATCCTGATCAGGCGCCTGCCCGGCCGTGCCGCTGACATAGCGGCTCCACGGAAACAGCGAGGACTGGTACAATGCGTCTGCCGAAGGCCGCACCTGAAGAAACACTGCGTTCAGGCCCATGGAGACAACGCTGTCCAGAATGGTATCAGCCTCTTGCCTGAGTTCGTCCGCCGTCATACCCTGACGGGTGGGATAGTCGATATTGGCCACCGTGGCAACCCATACGCCGCGCATCCCGTCCTGCGCAGGCTGTGCCGCATAGGCGGCGGGAATGAGCATGGTAAGCACCAGCAGGATAGAGAGAACGCGTCGTTTGAGCATGGGGACACTCCTTTTCTGTCAAGCTATTCCTATTTTACCATTATGCCCATGGGAAAGCAAGAAAGATTGACTTTGTACGGATTTCATCGTATGATGGAGAACGGACAGAAAAAGGATGTGAACCCATGCAGAAAAAGGTATTGGCGCTGCACGATCTTTCAGGCTTCGGGCGTTCGTCGCTTGTGCCGATCATTGCAGTGCTCTCCGCAGGCGGGCACCAGTGCGTGCCGCTGCCGACTGCGGTATTTTCCACACATACAGCGATCCCAAACTGGGTGACGACCGATTTAACCAGCGCCATGCAGGGCACAATAGAGCAGTACGATGCGCTCGGCCTGCGGTTCGAGGCGGTGTACGCGGGCTTCCTTGGCTCGGCCGACCAGATCGACCGGGTGCGTGAGGCGGCGCAGCGGCTTAAAACGCCGGACGGCATCACGCTGATCGACCCGGTGATGGGTGACAACGGCAAGGTGTATGATACCTACACCCCGGAGATGTGCACCCGCATGCGCGAACTGTGCGCGATTGCGGATATCATCACGCCCAATACTACCGAAGCGGCGATCTTGATGGACTGGGATCCGTGCAGCCGCCCTCGCACGGCGGAAGAAGCCTGGGAATGGCTGCGCGCGCTGCGCGCGCAGTACGGTGCGCAGGTTGTGCTTACCGGGCTGGATTTCGAGCAAGGCAAAGTTGGTTCGGGATGTCTGTCGGATACAGGCGGAACGCTCAGCCTGCACCGCCGGATTGACCGGTATTATCCGGGGACGGGCGATCTGTTTGCCTCGGTCATGCTGGGTGCGCTGCTCAATGGGCACAGTCTGCCGGCGGCCTGCGAGCGGGCGGGTGAATACGTCAAGGACTGTATCGCTTATACAGCGGAGCAGCAGACCGATCCGATGCATGGCGTGCAGTTTGAAAAATTACTCTATAAACTAATCGGAGAACAACATGAAGCATAAGGAAGAATTAAAGGAGATGATCCGCGATTACCGGGAGCGGGGTGCGGCGCGCGACCAGAATGAGCTGGTGCAGCTGCTGCGTGAAACGCAGGCGCTGTATGATGGCATTGTGCCGCATAAAGCGCTGGAAAAAATCGCGGACAAGCT
>DXFS01000024.1 GCA_019114345.1 Candidatus Agathobaculum pullistercoris
ACTTCGGTGAAACACGCTGCGCCATTCAGGCGAGCATATGCTCCGCCAGCAGCATAACGAGCGGCAGCGTGACAATGGAAAGCACGGTGGACAGGCAGACATAGGTCACCGCCTGCCGGTAATCCTGCCCGAATTTCTGCGCAAAGATCGCTGTGCTGGACGCCACGGGCGTCGCCGCCGCGACCAGTGTGATCAGCGCAACGTCGCCGCGCGCAAAGGGGAACGGCAGGAAAGCCAGCACGGTCAGCAGCGGCACCACGATCAGGCGCAGGCCGGAGACGATGTACAGGTTGCGGCGCGCGAACAGGCCGCGCAGATCCACCTTGGACAGGTAGTAGCCGAGCACAACCATCGCGAGTAGCGTGTTTGCGTCCGCGATATAGCCGATCGTGCCTGTTACCACAGATGACAGGGGCGGCTGAAACAGGAAGATCAGCAGGCCCGCTGTCATGGACAGGAACACCGGGTTGATAAACACCATGCGGAGATTGATTGTCTCCTTTTTGCCTGATATAATTACAATGCCGTAAGTCCATTGCAGCAGGTTGAGCAGCGTGCTGAATGCGACAACGTAAAACGCGGCCTCGGTGCCGAATACCGCGGTTACCAGCGGAATGCCAATAAATCCTGCGTTGCCGAACGCGACGCTGAAGTTTTCAATGCGCCGCCGGGTGTCATAGCACAGCCACGCCACGGCGATGGTGACAACAAATGCAATCACCGCCACAACGGCAGACCAGCCAAGCGCATACAGCTTGTCCATGCTGAAACCGGTCATATAGCTGCGCAGGATGACGCAGGGGATGACCGCATACAGCAGCACATTGGAGATGTCCCTGCTGCCCTGCTCGGTCAGCATGCCGGCGCGCGCAAGGACAAAGCCGAGCAGCATCAGCAGAAACATGATAACAGTCTGCTGGAATAGAATTTGTGTGATCATATGATAATATCCTGTATCTGTGAGGAGGGAATGCTTTGGAACTCTATCAGCTCCGGCAGTTTGCCGCCGTCGCCAAGCTGGAAAACATGACGCGCGCCGCACGGAGCCTGAACGTAGCCCAGCCGGCCGTATCCAAAACCATCCGCAATCTGGAAAGCGAGCTGGGAGCCGCGCTGTTTGAGCGCACCGGCAAGGGGCTGCGCCGCACACCGCAGGGCGATATCCTGCTGCGCTATGCGGAAAGTATCCTGCGCGCTGAGCAGGACGCACGGCACGAGATCGAGGAGAGCCTGCATCATACGGGCAGCCTGTGTATCTGCGCCCTGTCATGCAGCGAACGGATGGATGAAATCCTGTCCGGGTTTGCCGCTGCCCACGGCCCGGCAGACCTGCGCATCGGCAGCACGCCGGAGGGCAGCGACCTGCTGCTCGACTCCGCCGTCTCGCGGGACGAGGTGCCGGAGGGCGCGGAAGTCTTGTGCGAGGAGGAAATCTGTCTCGCCGTACCCGCGGGGCACCGCCTTGCCGCACGCGAGGCGGTCTCGCTGACTGAGCTGGCAGGCGACCCGTTCATCGCGCTGAGCAACTCACAGTCCTTCCAGCAGGTATCCGACTACATTTTCCAGTCCGCGGGCATTGCCGCGCATGCGGCGATTGAATGTGACAGCGCAGCGCTCCAGCTCAAACTGCTGTCCTGCGGCATGGGCGTGGCGCTGGTTGCGGCCGGGGACTGGCAGCAGGCGGATGCGGATGTCCGCCTGCTGCACATTCTGGATGCCCGGTGCCGCAGGTATGTCTATATGAAGGTGCTGAGCGGGTTCCGGACGCGCCTGCTGCGCGACTTCCAGGCCTATGTACGCGGCTATTTTGCCGGCAGTCAGCAGACCGCCAGCGGCACCTGGTCGCCGTCGTAAAACTGCCGCAGGCTCTCGAGCGAGCAGCGCACCATATCGAACACCGCCTGATCGGTGAAAAACGCCACATGCGGCGTGACAATGGTATTCTGGAAGGATTTGAGGATGATATAGTCGTGGTTGGTTACGCGGCTGTTGTAGTTGTGATCCACGCGGATGACGTCGTCCTCACCTTCGAAACAGTCCACGCCGACCGAACCGACGCGGCCGGACTCGATGCCCTCAATCAGCGCGGGCGTGTCGATCAGCGCGCCGCGCGCGCAGTTGATGATGACCACGCCGGGCTTCATCTTCTGGATGGCCTCGCGGCCGATCATGTGCTCGGTCTCACCGGTCAGCGGGATGTGCAGGGTGATGATGTCGGACTCCGCGTACAGCCGGTCGAGCGAAACATATTCGACCCTGCCCTTGAGTGCAGGGGACGGATACGGATCATATGCAATGATGCGGCTGCCGAAACCGGACAGGTTCTGGATGACCGCCTTGCCGATGCGGCCGGTGCCGAGCACGCCGACGGTCAGGTTCTGCATCTCCATGCCGCGCGCCGCGCCCGCCGCGCCGAGCGAATAGTCCGCCGTGTGCGAGCGAAACATGATGTAGCCCGCCTTACGGATGCACATGAGCATGAGCATGACCGTGTAGTTTGCCACCGAATACGGGGAGTAGCCGCCGTGCGCCACATGGATGCCCAGACGGGTGGCGGCTTTGAGGTCAACATTATCAAAGCCGATTGTGCGCAGCGCTACATATTGAACGCCGTTTTTCGCCAGCACCTCGAGCACGGGTGCGGACAGGTCACAGGTGCCGACGCAGGAAACGCCGTCATACCCGGCGGTCAATGCAGCATTTTTGAGCGAAAGGCCTTCGTTCTGCATGTCCAGGTCGATGTCCAGCGTTTTGCTCCAGTGTTCAAAGAACGCGCGCTCGTCCGGACGGGCGCTGAATGCCATTACTTTCATAGTTTAATTACTCCTTTATCCATTCGTGGGTGAGCTTACCGAGAATCTCAATGCCCTTGACGATCTGCTCGTCAGTCGGCGTGGAATAATTCAGGCGCAGGCCGTTGGATACCCGGCTTTCATCCGCGAGGAAGGCCGAACCCGGCACGCACAGCACGCCGCGGCCTATCGCCTCGCGCACAAAGGGCTGCGCGTCCATGCCCTTGGGCAGGAACGCCATGACGAACAGGCCGCCCTCCGGCTGGGTGAAGGTAACCGCCGGATGGAAGGTGCGGCGCATGGTGTCCAGCATCAGCTGGCACTTGTCGCGGTACACACGGCGCGCGCTTTCCAGATGTGCGGCGAAGTCGTATCTGGTCATATATTCGTTGCAGACATACTGGAACAGCACGTTGGAGTGCACGTCCGTGGTCTGCTTGGCGACTGTGAGCGGCATGGTGAGCGACTTGTCGAACACCAAAAAACCCAGCCGGAATGCCGGCGCCATGACCTTGGAGAAGCTGCCCGCGTACAGCACGCGGCCCTCGGTGTCCATGGACTTGATGGTCGGCACGTCCTCACCCGCGAAGCGAAGCTCGCCGTAGGGGTTGTCCTCCAGAATGGCAATGTTGTACTTGCACGCCAGCGCATAGACCTTTTTGCGCTTTTCCAGCGTGGCCGTGATGCCGGTCGGGTTCTGGAATGACGGGATCGTGTACAGCAGCTTGGCGTTCGGGTTCGCCTTGAGCGCCGCCTCGAGCGCATCCGTGTCCATGCCGTCCTGCTGCATGGGTACGCCCACGAGCTTTGCACCGTACGAGCGGAAGGTGTTCAGGCAGCCGACAAAGGCAGGCTCTTCGGCCAGGATGACGTCGCCCTCGTTGACCAGCACCTTGGTGGTCAGATCGGCGCACTGCTGTCCGCCGGAGACAATGAACAGCTCGTTCTTTTCAAAGTCAATGCCCTGCGTGCGCGCAAGATATTCCTTCATGGTCTCGCGCAGCGGGGTATAGCCCTCGGACAGGCCGTATTGCAGCACGGAAACCGGCGCGTTTGTGAGCACATCGGAGACGATTTCCGCGATCTCCGGGATTGGGAAGGTCTCGGCAGACGGGTTGCCGCCGCCAAAGGAGATCATATTGGGGTCTGCCCCCAGCTTGAACAGCTCGCGGATCGCCGATCCATGGACGCCAGACATGCGGCCGGAAATTTCAAATTGCATGATGCTTCGCTCCCATTGCAAGAAAATAAAAAGGGCGCTGGACCCCATTGAAGGGTTCCAGCGCCTTTGCTGATAAATTCATTTTATTGAAATTGCCACGCGTTGTCCAATATGAATTGGTTATGGAGGCATAACCTGAAATTATCATAAGCCGATATCCGATTCCTATATGGAAGCAGGAAGCCTTGCATCTTCTTTGGAATGCCCGCTTGCCTCAGAAAGCCCGCCACTGCACGGGGTAAGCAATGCATGATACTTCCGTGGTTTCCTGCAAAACGGACAGGTCACAATTTGAGCTATATAGTATAATGATAGAAGCCTCCGGAGTGATCCGGAGGCTTTTGCTATTTCTTATATGGGAAAGAAGGAGTGCCTATGTTCAACAACCCGAAATACCTGACAAAAGGCGTACAGGACACCATTCCCATCTGGCTGGTTCGGCTGATGTGGTTCATGGTTGCTGCAATGGAAGTCAGCCAGCAGGATTACCTGCAAGTATTCCGTCTGGCTCGCACAGGTACCGGCCAGCATATCACCCACACGCAGGAACAGCCGCCGTACCGGTATGAGCTGGATGTCCCCTGCGCAGACGCGGTAAACGCGAAGATCTTTGTGATCGACGACGGCACGCACAGCACCATGTTATTAGCCGAGGAGTATTAAAAGGAGGACCCGAAAAATGCAAGAGATGTACACCTGTGACCACTGCGGAAAGGAATTCCCGCTCGAAGAAACTTTTCTGGCAGAAGGAGACCGCCTGTGCCGGCACTGTGCTGCCGCGCTGACAGCTCTTTGTGATGAATGCGGCGCCCGCATTTACCTGGAGCACGATGAAGGAGACTGCAACCGCTTTCTGTGCGCTTCCTGCCGCGAGCGGTACTATACCCGCTGCGATCGCTGCAACACGCTCATCCACAACGAAAATGTCTTCGAATATGATAATGAGTACCTTTGCGAGGATTGCTATGATGAGGCCTGCGCAGAAGGCCCCATCCATGATTACGACTATGTCCCTGATCTCGTCTTCCACGGTAAAGGCCTGCGGAAGTTCGGCGTCGAACTGGAGATCGACGAAGGCGGCAAGAGCCGCTCAAATGCAAAACGCCTGCTGAAAATCGCCAATAGCGATGCCACCAACCTGTATGTAAAATCGGACGGCAGTTTGGACGATGGGCTGGAGCTGGTCACACACCCTATGACGCTGGACTACCATCTGCACGAAATGCCGTGGGCGGCAGTATTGGACGAGGCCAAGCGGTTGGACTACCGCAGCCACAGCACAAACACCTGCGGACTGCACGTCCATATCTCCCGAATGGCGTTCGGCTGTACTTATGAAACACAGGAGGAATGCATCGCCCGCTTGGTATTCTTCGTGGAAAAGTTCTGGCCAGAACTTTTGCGGTTCAGTCGCCGGACGCAGGGACAGCTCAACCGATGGGCTGCGCGTTACGGCATGAAGCTCAACCCGAAAGATCAGATGTACCATGCGAAGAACTCCTGTGCCGGACGGTATACTGCTGTGAATCTGACCAACGCAGACACAGTAGAGATCCGGCTGTTCCGTGGGACGCTCAAACTCAATACCCTGACAGCCACTTTGCAGCTGGTAGACCACCTCTGTGAAGTGGCTGTTTCCATGTCCGACCAGGAATTGCAGGATATGAGCTGGTTCGATTTTCTGGATCAGATCACCGAACCCGAGCTCATCCAGTACTTAAAAGAACGCCGACTCTATGTGAATGAGCCTGTACAGATTGCGGATGAAGAAATGGAGGCTTGCTGATGTGCAGTTTATTCGGATTAATTGACTACGACAAGAAACTTACTGCCCGACAAAAGAATAGAATCCTGAACACGCTCGCAAGAGAGTGCGAGGTCAGAGGCACCGACGCCACCGGCATCGCCTACAACTTTGGCGGACGGATGCAAATATATAAGCGCCCGCTGCCCGCTCACAAACTTTGGCTGCATGTGCCGAACGGTGTAAACGTCGTGATGGGACATACTCGTATGACGACCCAAGGCAGCGCGAAGCATAACCAGAATAATCATCCGTTTGCCGGGAAGGCCGATGGAAAATCCTTTGCCCTTGCCCATAACGGTGTGCTCTGGAACGACAAAACCCTGAAACTCACGGAGCAGCTTCCGAAGACCAGCGTAGAGACAGACAGCTATGTTGCCGTACAGCTCATTGAAAAGCAAAAAGCCCTCGACTTTGACAGCCTGAAAACAATGGCTGAAACGGTCGAGGGTTCTTTTGTGTTTACGGTGTTGGACAGCGAGGACAGCATTTGGTTTGTCGTGGGGGACAACCCGCTGTGCATCTTTTACTATAACGGCTTCCTGCTGTATGCGTCCACCGAGAAAATTCTGTGTAACACAGCAAGCAAACTGCATCTCAGCGCACCTGTGAGCGTTCAGCATCCGGAAGAAGGTGAG
>DXFS01000025.1 GCA_019114345.1 Candidatus Agathobaculum pullistercoris
GCATGCGCTCTGCACCCGCGGTGATGTTGTCGCTTCTCTTGGACACGGGGGATTCCTCCTTTTTGCGAAACAGGCGGGCGGAAACCCGCCCGCCTGTGCGCATTCGACTTTTACGCGCCTTCGGCGCGCATCAAACAGAAAAACAATGCAAGCATTGTTTTTCGTAAAAACCCGCGACATGCGCGTGGGTTTTTACACCCCGACCCAGCCGCCTTGGGCGGCGTCGTTCGGGTATCGAAACGCGGTTTCCTTGGGAACCGTGTTTCGTATATAGGGGGCTTTTGAAGCCCCCTATAAGGGTTTTACTTTTTCAGCCAGCTCATCATGCTGCGCAGCTTCTTGCCGGTCTCCTCGAGCTGGGTGTTCGCCTCGAGCTCGCGGGTCGCCAGGAAGCGGGCACGGCCGCCGGCCTTGTTCTCCTGAATCCACTCGGAAGCAAAGGTGCCGTCCTGGATCTCGCGCAGGATCTTCTTCATCTCCTTGCGGGTCTCCTCGGTGATGATGCGCTTGCCGGTACGGTAATCGCCGTACTCCGCAGTGTCGGAGATCGAGTAACGCATCTTGGCAAAGCCGCCCTCGTTGATCAGGTCAACGATCAGCTTCATCTCGTGGACACACTCGAAGTAAGCGTTCTCCGGCGCGTAGCCAGCCTCAACCAGGGTCTCAAAGCCAGCCTTCATCAGCTCGCAAACGCCGCCGCACAGAACAGCCTGCTCGCCGAACAGGTCGGTCTCGGTCTCGGTCTTGAAGGTAGACTCGAGGATGCCCGCACGGCCGCCGCCGATGCCGCAGGCGTAAGCCAGCGCCAGATCCATTGCCTTGCCGGTCGCATCCTGATATACACATACCAGATCCGGAACACCCTGGCCCTCGGTGTAGGTACGGCGGACAATGTGGCCCGGGCCCTTCGGAGCGATCATGATAACGTCGACATCCTTCGGCGGGATGATCTGCTTGAAGTGGATGTTGAAGCCATGTGCGAAAGCGAGGCAGTTACCCGGCTTGAGGTGTGCTTCAATGGACTCCTTGTAGATGTCCGCCTGTTTCTCGTCCGGAACCAGCATCATGACGATATCGCCCGCTTCAGCAGCCTCAGCCGGGGTCATGACGGTCAGGCCCGCCTCCTTCGCCTTGGCCTCATGGTGGGAGCCGGGACGCAGGCCGACAACAACGTTGACACCGGAGTCATGCAGGTTCTCCGCATGGGCATGGCCCTGGGAGCCAAAGCCGATAATCGCAACGGTCTTGCCGTCCAGCAGGGACAGATTGCAGTCCGAATCATAGTACATCTTTACCATTTTAATGACCTCCTAAATATGTATAAAGTGAATTAGGAAAACAAATTGAAGATACCGCGCTTACTTTTGGATCGCGGTCACGCCCGAGCGGCTCATCTCAATGACTTCAAAATTGGAAACCACGTCGAGGAATGCGTCGATGCGGCTGGGTACGTCGGACAACTCAACGATCATTGCATTGTCCGATGTCTCAACAATGTGCGCATCATATAGGCCGCACAGCTGGCGGATATCGTCGCGCGTAGAGCCGCTCTCGGCGCGCAGCTTGACGAATACCAGCTCACTGCAGCAGGATTCATCTTCCTGCAGATGGTCGACGCGCATGACCTCCTCCAGTTTGAGCAGCTGCTTGATGATCTGCTCCAGGATCGGCTCGTCGCCCTGCACAATAATCGACATGCGGGAGATTTTCGGATCAGTGGTCGCAGACACGGTCAGTGAATCGATGTTATAGCCGCGGCGGCCAAACAGGCTGGACACACGGGCCAGAACGCCCGCATTATTCTGCACGGTCACGGAAAGGATATATTTCTGCATGTTCTCTCCCCTTTCTCAGTCCGCCACAAGGTCGTCGATCGTGCCGCCCGCCGGGATCATAGGCAGGACGCGCTCGTCCTTGTCGATCGTGCATTCGATGAGCACCGGGCCGCTGCGATGCGCCAGCGCCTCTTTGAGCGCAGCGCGCAGCTCGGCGATATTGGTCGCGCGGTAGCCGCGGCCGCCGAACGCATCGGCCAGCTTGATGTAATCGGTCTTGCGGTACAGGTCGGTCTGGGAATAACGCTTTTCATAGAACATGGTCTGCCACTGGCGTACATTGCCCAGCACGTTATTGTTCATGATGACCGTGATAATCGGCAGGTTATAGGTTACTGCCGTACACAGCTCGTTGAGGTTCATGTGGAAAGAGCCGTCGCCCGTGATGTGGACGACCGTCTTATCCGGGAAGGCGATCTGCGCGCCCATGGCCGCGCCGTAGCCGAAGCCCATCGTACCCAAGCCGCCCGAGGTCAGGAAATGCCGGACCCTGGTGCAGCGGTTGTACTGCGCCGACCAGAGCTGGTGCTGGCCGACATCGGTCGCAACGATCGCATCGTCTCCGATCATGTCGTACAGCGTGTGCAGCAGCTGGTGCGGATGGATAACACTGTCGTCATCCTTGGGTACATAATCAAGCGTGCGCTGCCATTCAGCGATCTGTGCGCGCCATTCGCTGTGTTTTGCCGGCTGCACATAAGGCAGCAGCTTTTCCAGGAAGTTTTCCGCGTCGCTGACCACCGAGTAATCCACACCAATGTTCTTGTTGATCTCAGCAGCGTCAATGTCGATATGGACCAGCTTTGCCTTGGGCGCAAAGCGCGAAGTATTGGTCGCCACGCGGTCGGAGAAGCGCGCGCCGATGCAAAGCAACAGGTCGCTGCGCTCGACCGCCCAGTCGGCCGAAACCGTGCCGTGCATACCGACCAGCCCCAGGCTGAGCGGCTCGGCATCCGGGATACATCCAATCGCCATCATCGTGTGTGCAGCCGGGATATCCGCCTTGCGCATAAGCTCCAGCAGCGCTGCTCCCGCGTCTGCAGTCTCGACACCGCCGCCAAAATAGATCATCGGGCGCTCCGCCTGAGCAATCATCGCGGCCACTGTTTTCAGCTGTTCCTCCGTGACATCGTAGGTCTCATGGATCTCGACCTTCTCGCCGGGGATATATTCGCACTCCGCACTGGTGACATCCTTGGGGATATCAACCAGGACCGGGCCGGGACGGCCGGATGCCGCGATACGGAATGCACTGCGGATGGTGTCCGCCAACTCCTCCACGTGGCGCACAACAAAGTTATGCTTGGTGATCGGCATGGTGATACCGGCGATGTATACCTCCTGGAACGAGTCGCGCCCGATCAGGCTGGTACCGACGTTGCCGGTGATGGCAACCATCGGGATGGAATCCATGTAAGCTGTGGCAATGCCCGTGACCAGGTTGGTCGCCCCCGGGCCGGAAGTCGCCAGGCATACGCCGACCCTGCCGGTCGCGCGGGCATAGCCGTCCGCCGCGTGGGCGGCACCCTGCTCATGGGCTGTCAAAATATGTCGAATGCGGTCGCTGTTCTTGTAAAGCGCATCATAGATATTGAGGACTGCGCCGCCCGGGTAGCCGAAAATCGTATCAACGCCCTGCTCGACCAGTGCCTCCACCAAAATCTCTGAGCCGTTCTTTACCATGCGGATCCGCCTCCTTTCTTGTCAAACAAAAATAAAAAAAGCCTTTATCTCTTCAAAGAGACAAAGACTATCACTCTGCGGTACCACTCTTTTTGCCGCGTGCGCACAGGCACAGCGCGACCACTCACCTTGATCCTTTAACGCAGATCATACGGAGCGCCTTACACAAGGCCTTGTTTCATCCAATTTCAGACGCTCGGCTCTCGGAGGACTTTCGCTCTTCCCTTCCTCCACCGTCTTCCACCAACCGACGGCTCTCTCACTGGATTCCAGACGCTACTTTTCCGGTCATCGCCTTGTTGCTATATTCAAAATGTAATTCATATTATAAAACCGCGCGGGGCGATTGTCAACATCTTTTCGCATTTTACATTGTTAAATTCCTGTCGCAGGAATAATCTGCCGCATTACAGCCATACTATATGCATTCTTCAGCCGAAATGTGAACCAAAACGAGGTGTAAAAAACAATGGCCGTTCCTATGCTGCGCACACTGCTTCTGTATATCGCCGTGATTGCCGCCATCCGCCTGATGGGCAAACGGCA
>DXFS01000026.1 GCA_019114345.1 Candidatus Agathobaculum pullistercoris
CGGCATCTGCTGGATGAATTCATCCGCCTGCGCCAGCTTGCACACGCGCTCGAGCTCCTCGTCGCTCGCGTTTTCATTGCCCCAGCGCAGGTTTTCCTTGATCGTGCCGGAGAACAGCACGTTTTTCTGCAGCACCATGGCGACCTGCTCGCGCAGCGCCTCGATATCGTAGTCGCGCACATCCACGCCGCCTACCTTAACCGAGCCGCTTGTCACATCATACAGGCGCGGGATGAGCTGCACCAGCGTGGACTTGGCCGCGCCCGTGCCGCCCAGAATGCCGATTGTCTGGCCGGCCCTGATGTGCAGATCCACATCGCGCAGGGCGAGCTTGTGTTCATCACCCTTATAGCTGAAGTTGACGTTGTCAAAGTCGATATCGCCGTTCTTGACCTCGGTCACCGGGTTTTCCGGATTGTGCAGATCGGGCTGCTCCTCGAGGATCTCGACGATACGCTCTGCGCTCGCCTTGGACATGGTAATCATGACGAACACCATTGCCACCATCATCAGGCTCATCAAAATCTGCATCGCATAGGAGAACAGGCTGGTCAGCTCGCCGGTCGTCATGCTGCCGCCGACGATCAGGCGCGCGCCGAACCACGAGATCAGCAGCATGCACGCATACATACAGAACTGCATGAGCGGCGCCACGCCCGCCATGGTCTTCTGCGCCTTGGAGAACTCCTTATACAGCAGCCCGGATACACCCTTGAACTTTTCCGTCTCATGGTCCTCGCGCACGTATGCCTTGACCACGCGGATGCCGCGCACGTTTTCCTGCACGACCGTGTTCATGCGGTCATAGGTCTTGAACACGCGCTCGAACACCGGGCTGACGCATTTCATCAGCAGGCCCAGGCCGATCGCCAGGATCGGCAGCACACCGAGAAAGACCAGTGCCAGCTCGCTGTTGATCTGGAACGCCATGACGAGCGCAAAAATCAGCATGACCGGGCAGCGCACCGCGATGCGCGTACACATCTGGAACGAGTTCTGCACGTTGGTTACGTCGGTCGTCAGGCGGATGACGATCGAGCCGGTCGAAAACTTGTCAATATTTGAGAAAGAATAATCCTGCACCGCGTAATACATATCGTGGCGCAGGTTGCGGGCAAATCCGGTCGAGGCCCGCGCGGCGTAGGTGCCTGCCGCTGCGCCGAAAACCAGCGCCAGCCCCGCGCAGATGATCAGGATGATACCGTATTTCCAAATCTCACCCATGTCATGCGCATCAATGCCGCGGTCGATCAAAAGCGCCATCACCGCCGGGAAGACAACCTCCATCACGACCTCAAGCACGACAAAAAACGGCGTGAGCAGCGCATCTTTTTTGAACTCACGCACGCTTTTCAGCAATCGTTTGATCATAGTGTTTCCTCCGAAGATTTGCATTGGGAATTTTCCAGATTGGCGCGGATCATGCCGCATACGCGGAACCAGGTATCCAGGTCCTCCTCGCTGATGCCTGCACGCATCAGTGCTTCCGTAGCGCGAAGCCTCTCTCTGATCCGCGCATCAAGCGCCAAAGCCTGATCGGTTAAGACCAACCGCTTGAGCCGTCTGTCATGCGGCACAGGTTCGCGCCGCAGCAGCCCATGCTGCTCCATCAGCTGCAGAATTCCGGTCGCCGTGGAGCGGCGGAACCGAAACTGCATCTCAACATCCTTTTGGAATTTATCTTCCTTCGCTGCGGCCAGATAGTGGATAATCATGGCCTGCACGCCGGTCACATGGCTATCACCGCTGTCCTGATGCCGGAACGCCATCTGACGCTTGAGCAAGTTGCTCAGCATTCCCAGCTGGGCTCCAATCTGTTGCTCTCGCACTTCTTTTGTTAGCCTCCTTACTGTTAGTCCACTAACACATTATACTCGGAATCCATCCCATGTCAACGGACTTCACAAAAAGTTCAAAATTGCCCCGGTACAAATGAAGCGAGCCATCCGGTCAAACCTCCGGATGGCTCGCTTTCATGGTTTATACCTGTATTTTAAATGCAGCTTTCGCTTTTTTGATACATATCTCGCAAAAATGACCGTCCAGTCTTTGTTCGGAATATCCGCTCCCCCGCGGTTTGGCAAGTCTCCTGCGACAGTGCATCCTCATAGGCGTTGACCAGAAAATCCGCCTCCAACAGAATACGGAAATCCATATCCTCTGACGCATCGTATGTATGGTGATGTGCGATCAGCCAGAGCGCACGTTTCTTCTCCGCTTCATCCGCTCCCGCCTGGTCAAGCAGCGGCGCGGCAACCGCCGGCCCCTCCAGTTCCTGCCACTTGCCGGAGCACGAGCCGTGCTTACGCTCGGCTTCGTGGATACCGATATCATGCAGCAGGGCTGCAGCCTCCAATATATTCTGCTCCTGCTCGTCCAGCTTTTCACGCTGCCCGATCAGGCGGCTGAACGCATAAACCTTCATCAAATGCTGCACCCGGCGCGGATCACCTGCGTCATATCCGATTGCCAGCGCAGCGAGTTTTGCAATGTCAATCATCTGACAGCCCCTCCCAGCGATGCTTTGCCATGTCCACACAGCCATTCGGCAAAAATGTAATGCCATCCGCTTCAAGCAGCGCGCGCTGCATATCTGCGCCGCCAAAAGCAAATGCTTTGGAGGTGTGCCCGTCCTTTGTCACCACCCGGTAGCAAGGGATGCCCTCCGGATCGGGATTGGCATGCAGTGCATAGCCTACCACCCGCGCCCAGCGTGGATTTCCGGCGAGCATGGCAACCTGTCCATAGGTCGCGACCGTGCCGCGCGGAATGCGCCGCACAACGGCATAAATTTTGTCAAAGCTGTTCATTTTGCAAGTCGTACCCCCTACGGACTTCATTATATCAGGTAAAACCGCCAATTTCCAGCCCTGTTCCGGCAGAAAAAAATGTACATTTTTAACACGCTAAAGTATTGCGCTTCGCGAGAAAATACTATATAATGGTTACACACTACCGCAAGTATGTAAGTTATTCCGCACTTTTTCAAGTGATTGAAAAGGGCCTGCGGCAGAAATGTAAGGAGGAAAAATACAATGGCACTTACCAACTCTTACCTTAAGCGCGTGTACGAAACCGTGCAAAAGCGCAACCCGAACGAGCCGGAATTTCAGCAGGCGGTTCTCGAGGTTCTCGAGAGCTTCGAGCCGGTTGTCGAAGCACGTCCGGAGCTGGAGAAGAACGGTATTATCGACCGTATTGTCGAGCCGGAACGCATGATCATGTTCCGTGTCCCGTGGGTAGACGACGAGGGCAAGGTTCAGGTCAACCGTGGCTTCCGCGTGCAGTTCAACTCCGCGATCGGCCCCTACAAGGGCGGTCTGCGTTTCCATCCGTCGGTTAACGCTTCCGTCATCAAGTTCCTCGGTTTTGAGCAGTGCTTCAAGAACAGCCTGACCGGCCTGCCGATGGGCGGCGGCAAGGGCGGCTCTGACTTCGATCCCAAGGGCAAGTCTGACGCTGAGGTTATGCGTTTCTGCCAGTCCTTTATCACCGAGCTGTCCCGCCACATCGGCCAGTTCACCGACGTGCCGGCCGGCGACATCGGTGTTGGCGGCCGTGAGATCGGCTTCATGTACGGCCAGTATAAGCGCCTGAAGAACGAGTTCACCGGCGTGCTGACCGGCAAGGGCCTGACCTTCGGCGGTTCCCTCGCGCGCACCGAGGCGACCGGCTACGGCCTGTGTTATTATATGAAGGAAATGCTCGCATACAAGGGCACCTCCTTCGAGGGTAAGACGGTTGCGATCTCCGGCTCGGGCAATGTTGCGATCTATGCCTGCCAGAAGGCGACCCAGCTGGGCGCCAAGGTCGTTACCATGTCCGACTCCAACGGCTTCATCTACGATCCCAACGGCATCAACCTGGATGTTGTCAAGGATATCAAGGAAGTCAAGCGCGGCCGCATCAAGGAGTATGCTGACCGCGTTCCGGGCAGCACCTACACCGAGGGCCAGCGTCCGTGGAGCGTCAAGTGCGATATCGCGCTCCCCTGTGCAACTCAGAACGAGCTCGACGGCGACGACGCCAAGGCCCTGATTGCAAACGGCTGCAAGTTTGTTGCTGAGGGCGCGAACATGCCGTCCACCCCGGAGGCTGTCGAGGCGTTCAAGGCAAACGGCGTATTCTTCGGCCCGGCAAAGGCTGCCAACGCGGGTGGCGTTGCCACCTCCGGCCTTGAAATGAGCCAGAACTCTCTGCGCCTGTCCTGGACCTTTGAAGAGGTTGACCAGCGCCTGCACGATATCATGGTCAACATCTTCAAGACCTGCATCGAGTCTGCTGAAAAGTACGGCCACAAGGACGATCTCGTCATGGGCGCGAACATCGGTGGCTTTGAGAAGATTGCGGACGCAATGCTGGCGCAGGGCGTATGCTGATTGATTTCGTAAAGTGATGTCTTAAATTTCAAAAACGGCTTGTTTCGTCGATTATGCACAAACAAGCAGAGAGTGGGCTGCCCAGAGGTTTTCTCTGGGTGGCCTTTTTGTATATTGCTGCAGCGGGGGGCTTGTAATCGGAGGGCAGTCGGCATTGGTGTCAAAAATGATGCGGGCAATATGGATGAGCTGGCCATTACATACGATGCTGTAGGGGCTCCTCAGGCCAGCAATATTGACGCAACCAAGATCGCTGACGTTGTATTGACTATGGGCTGGAACACCGGCGCGGCGCGTAAAACGAAACAGCCAACAGGCTTACAATGATTATGCTGCGGTGAGCCTATTGGCACAAACTTTTTCTTCCGGAAAAGTTATCGTTGTAAGCTAAAATGGAAATGAGGTTTTAAATTGGATCTGGAGACCGGCGGCCCTCTGGGCAAGGCTGGATCCAAATATCACCATCAGAGGATCAGCTAAAAGCAATGCCGCTGTCTGGCCTTCCAAGGCCGGACAGCGGCATTGCCATTCAGCTTTTCTGCTGATAAACCATTTTATTCGTAGAACACAAACATGAGCCACTGGTGGCCAAATGTATTATCCTGCGTGACCATGTATGTCTGATCACCGCCATGCATTGAGCCTTCGATCTCATCCAGATGGAATGTGATCGCCGGAACCATGACCCCATAGTCTTCCACTTGCCCGATGGACCAGCGTACATTATCCTGATTGACATAGATCGGGGCGTCATATCCCGTCGTAGTCGGGATATTGATATGGTAGTCTGCAGTACCGTCGCTGCGTAATGTAATAATGCCTTCCCTGAAAGTAACATTTCTGTACTCTCCGCAACGCAGCTGGTATCCGCCAACCGTGATCGTATCCGTTTCTCCTGCATCCGGCAGGATGGGTGCAAAGTCGGTATTCCCAATGAATTGATACAGGCGCAGGCTGGTCAGGATGGATTGCTCCCGTGTATAGGTTCCTTTGGGATCGAAACGATTGCCGCCCGTGCCGTTCATGATGCGGTTCCCGTCAACTATGCACGAGGAGACTATATCAACTGCATCCTTTGCCCAAGATGAGATCTGTACCGCATCCGAAAATGCCAGCGGCTGACCATTTGCTTCTACGTCGCCGTACCTGTCGGTCACACGCGCCAGCATGACGGCGGCCTCCTCACGGGTAATGGATGCTGCCGGGCTGAATCGGTTGTTGCCCACCCCTTTTACGATCCCAAGTGCGCTCATTGCAAGAATATCCTTGTCACTGGTATCGGCGTAAGCGCTGCTTGGTGTAAGGTCAAAATCAGAAAGCAGCTGATCCACAGACTTACCGTTTTGTGCAGAAAGAAGCTGAGCCATCAGATGACAGAACTCTTCCCGCGTAATATTGGCCTGATAGCTGGAATCCAGTTCAGCGGGAATCAACCCCTCCGCACGAGCCGCATCCACTTCTTCGATTGCCCATGGCGATGGTGGCTCGCTTGTCCCATTTCCATTGATGGCGTATAGCGGGCCGCTTGCCGTGCCTACATAGAAAATTCCATCGGCGCTTGCCTGTGCAGAAGCATCTTCAACGATATCCCGATTCGCCTTCGCAGTTCCACTGGCCGCAAAAGCGCCTTGTGCAGTTCCAGCCAGCACACAGATAGACGTTGCCACAGCAACAAAGGCCCGTTTTGTATATGCCCCCATAACTCTTTTCCTCCTAAGCAATTCCAAAGCAAGGATTTTCATCCATTGCTTTTGTGTCTATTATACCAAGCTCTGCTTATTTTTCAATATTCTTTGTTCGAAGTTATACAAAGCGCTCCGCATTTCGGCGCATGAAAAGCGCTGATTTTATTATACAGACGGCTGGGTACGTTCGTTGTGATGTACCGAGACAGCCCGTGCAGACCGCCCATAGCAACAGTGGCAACCGTCTCACATCGTCCGATGGTTGAGCGTATCCTGCCATTCATATTCCCCTTTCACAAAGCCACCACACCTTGCGGTGGGAAAACAAGGAAACCCGATCTGGGGTTAGATCCCCGTTCCTCTCCGGATGCCACTGCTCCGCGGGTTCAGTAAAAACATCCTGAAATTTTTTCTTTCGGCAGATATATCAGGCTTAGAAGCGGAACATCCTCATTGTTTGATTCGTCGCAGATTTTTTAAGTCTTAAAAACAAAGCGCTTTCAATCGATAACACTCTTGACAGGCTTCGCCTGTAAGGGTTATTGCAGAAAAGAATGCACCGGAAACTTTGGTTCCGGTGCTCAGCCTGTCGAAAAAGTCCATCGCGCTGCAGCGCGCGTGAAATAGAAAATTGCGGTAGACCGAAATTATCATAAAAACCTGCGACATGTGCGTGGTTTTTTATTCAAACCGCTGGCAAGTGTATCTTAAAGACGCGCGCAGACAGCAGGCAGGCCCGATCGAAAGCCTGGTTTCGATCGAGAGGCTGTTCGAAAAACTATGTATTTCGACAGCCTCACGGCTTTGGAATGGGTTCCAAAGCCGTTTTTTCATGTGTATGGTATCAGCACTCCTCCAGCAGGCAGACACAATGCGCTGCAATGCCCTGCTTTTGGCCGGTAAAGCCCAGCCCTTCCTCGGTCGTAGCCTTGACCGAAACACGGGACACAGCGCAGCCGATTGCCTCAGCGAGGTTCGCGCGCATTTGTGCGATATGCGGCGCGAGTTTGGGCGCCTGCGCGAGTACGGTCGCGTCCAGGTTGCCAAGCCGGTATCCCTGTTCATGCACGAGTGCCGCGACATGCCGCAGCAGAGCGATGCTGTCCGCGCCTGCGTAGCGCGGGTCGGTATCCGGGAAATGCTTGCCGATATCTCCCAGGGCGAGCGCGCCGAGCAGCGCATCCATGACCGCATGGGTAAGCACATCCGCGTCCGAGTGACCGTCCAGTCCGGTCTCGTGCGGGATATCCACTCCGCCGATGATGCACTTTCGGCCGGGGGTCAGACGGTGCACGTCATAGCCGTGTCCGATCCGCATGTCAGTCGTCCTCCTTCTGCAAAAGCGCCTGTGCCACCAGGATATCCTCCGGCGTTGTGATCTTGAGGTTTTCGTAGCTGCCATGCGTGGCCTGTACCGCCTGTCCAAGCGCCTCCACTGCGGCGCAGTCGTCCGTAAAGCTGCGGCCCTGCTGCGCAGCGGTTTCGAGTGCACGCAGCAGCAGCGTGCGGTCAAACACCTGCGGGGTCTGCACGGCGGCAAGCGTGTCGCGCGGCACGTCGGCTGCAATTTTTCCGTCCGCGATGCGTTTGATGCTGTCCTTGACCGGGACGACGGGAGCGGCTGCCCCGTGTTCTGCGGCGGCGTAGGCCGCCTCGGTGATAACCGCCTCGGACACGAGCGGCCGCGCGCCATCGTGTACCGCAACGAGCACCGTGTCCCCGGGAGCCGCCTGCACGCCTGCCAGCACGGAGGCGGTGCGGGTATCCCCGCCGCGCGTGACCGTGCGCAGCTTGGAAATGCCGAACGACTGTGCCAGATCGGTATAAGGCAGGATATCCTGCTCGCGGCAGACCAGCACGATATCGCGCACAACTGCACACTTTTCAAAGGCGGACAGGGTATGCGCCAGCACAGGAGTGCCCGCAAGCGGGAGCAGCAGCTTGTTTTCTCCGCCCATGCGCCGCGATGAGCCCGCGGCCACGATCACAGCGCACAAGGCGGGAAGCGTTTTTTTCTTTTTTCGTTTTCCCAGCATATTGGCTTCTCCTTCAAAGAAAGGCTTTGCGCATGCAAAGCCTTTGAGTTCAGACATTTAGTTGCTCATCAATCCGTGCCATCACGTCCGCAAGTGGCTGGCCCAGTGCGACCGATAGTTCGGAAGCGAGGATCTGACGCGCGGAGGTGAGCATTTTCTTTTCTCCGGTGGACAGGCCGCGCTCTTTGTCGCGCGCGGTAAGATCCTTGATGACCTGGGCGACCTCAAGCAGGTTGCCCGAGCGGATATGCAGCATGTTTTCCCGGTAGCGCTGGTTCCAGCCTTTGTTCTCGCTGCGCGCGAGACTGCCGAGAGCGCGAAAAAACTTCTCGGCTTTGGCGCGGGAACAGACCGGCCGGACACCGAGCTTTTCGCAGGAATCGACCGGGATAAACAACTGTGTGTCGCCCAGCAGGGGCCGGAGCGCATAATACTGCGCGGACACACCGTCGATGGTGCGTTCCACGATTGCTTCGATCACGCCCGCACCGTGCAGGGGATGGACAATTCTATCGCCGATCTGAAACATAGCGCCTCCGTTCCAGCGAGCTTATATCTGCATTTTTATCTTACACTATCTAAACACGGTTGGCAAGGCCTTTCAGGAAATTGACGGCGGCCAGCCCGCCGATGAGCAGCAGCCATATTCCACCGCCTGCCTGCTGCAGCGCTGTGCCCGCCAGCAGCACGCCCGCCGCGGACAACAGGGCGGCGCCATGCCGGACGGACGGAAAGCGTCCGCCGCACAGGTGAAAAAGTGTCATGCCGCCGTCGAGCGGCGGCATGGGGAGCAGGTTGAACAGGCCGAGCAGCGCACTCGCACCGGCAAGCCGCCATGCGCCGAGCGCGCCTGCCGCGGCTGTGAGCACAAAGCTCGCTGCCGGCCCCGCCAGGCAGACGGCCGCACGGGCGCACCGGCCATCCGGCAGGGCGCACCGCAGCACCGCGCCGCAGCAGGTGAGCACCAGCCGGTGCACACGCCCGCCGGACAGATACAGCGTCAGCACGTGCCCGGCCTCGTGCACCGCGGCGGCCAGCAGGAAGAGCGGCAGCACATTTGTCCCGTCCATACACCACAGCGCGGCCAGCAGGACGACAAAGCCGTCCCGTACCTCGACCCGGACGCGCATTTACAGCCCGGTCAGATAGTCGGACGGATCGAGCGCCGCTCCGTCCTTCCAGATCTCGAGATGCAGGTGCGGGCCGGTCGCGTTGCCGGTCTGGCCGACGCGCGCGATCTCCTCGCCGCACTGGACCGTGTCACCGACCTGGGCGGAAATGCTGCTGCAATGCGCGTACAGGGTGGAAAAGCCGCCGTCGTGATCGACGATCAGATAGTTGCCGTAGTCGGATTGGCCGATCTCGCGCACCGTGCCGTCTGCAAATGCACCGATCACAGTACCCTCGTCCGCGGCGATGTCCAGCCCGTAGTGGAAACCGGGCTGTCCGGTCGTCGGGCTGAGGCGGCTGCCGAAGTCTGAGGTCAGCGTGCCTTCGGCGGGCAAGACGTGCTCAAATTCCATGGGGTAAACGGTTTCGTCCACCGTATCCGGGAACAGCGTCTTTTCCCTGCCGAGGACGTCGTCCGCCCCGCCGGAGGACGCGGCATAGGACGCATCCTCCAGCTGTTCGCGGAAGGCATCGTCCGCTGCATCGCCGCCGCCGAATACGGCGAGCACTTTGTCCACACCGGGCGCGCCCGCAAGCACCTCGGCCGCCTTTTCCCGCGCGGATGTGACAAGCGGTGTGTCCGCGTACCGGATCAGCCCTGCGATCAGGACAAGCGCTACGACGAGCAGCAAGCCCTTTCCGCCGCCTTTCCGCCGGCGCGCCGGCTTTCTTCCTGTCATGTCCGCCGCCTCCCTTCACATGGTACAGCCTATGCGAAAGGGGACAGGGATATGCCGCAGGCGTTATTCCGGCAGGTAATCCGTGATGCCCAGGCGGTTGCCGGACGGATCCTCAAATTCTACTGCCCAGCCGGTCCGCATGTGGAACGGCTCGCTCAGGAAGGAGACGCCGCGCGCCTGCAGCTGCGCACAGGTCTTGCGCACGTCATCCACCTCGAACCAGATGGTGGGTTTTGCATCCGGGAACCGGGTCTTGTCCTTCAAAATGATCGCGGGCTCCTCGCTGCCGACGCAGTAGGCGGCCATGCCGGCATCGGAAAAGTCGAATTTCAGGGGCAGGCCGAGCGTTTGGGCGTAAAATACCCTGGCAGCGTCCAGATCGTCAGCCGGCAGGAAAAAATTATCGTAGTTTTTCATTCCGGATCCGCCCCCTTCCACCGCTGCAGCGTGGGGAAGTATTCGCGCATCATTGCGCGCGCCCGTTCGCGGTCGCTGTACAGCTCGGGCGCACAGTTTAAGTTATGCTCGATCTGCTCCTCCATCGTGGCATCGTAAGTGAACGCGCCGTTCTGGTAGCAATAGGTGCAGTAGGTGTGGCTGGCCGCGCCGTCCGCCTCGGTGCCGAAGTCCGCGGGCCGGGCCATCGGCATGCCGCACGACTGGCAGATTTCCGCCAAACCGACATAGATATCGATATCCGCGCAGCCGTCCGCCGCGTTGCGGTATTCCTCGAAGTCCACGCCATAGGCACGCGGCAGCGGCAGCGACCAGATCTCGCTCCACGCCTGCATGGGGATCTCACGCACATTGCCGTGGAAATGGAACTTCGCATACTCGCCTGCGGGGATCTCGACCACGGCAAAGCCCTCCGGGCAGGATGCGCTCTCGCAGGCGACGACCGCATCATAACTCTCGTCATCCAGTCCGTAATTGGTGTACAGCCCGTAGCAGACAGCGTCCGGTCCGCGTTGCAGCGCGGCCTGCCAGGCCTCCGTGCGCATGAACTGCTCCCATAGCCCGCCGATGGTTTGCGGGCACGCGGGGTCGGTGTTGCCGGTGCGCGCCTTCAGCCCGACGACCCGCTTTGCGGGCAGGGTAACGACCTCGTATTGCAGCATAAACATTCATCCTTTCGGTTTTGATGGCTCCATTGTACTGCCGCATACCGGACAGGGCGCGTCCGCATTTTGATACAGCGCAGCGATTTTTTTCGCCTCCTCGAAAACGTGGCGGCGCAGCGCGGGCGGGTGCAGGATCTCCGCCTGCGCGCCGTAGGACAGCAGGTAGCCCGCGCCCCACGCGCCCACCGGCCATTCCGTGCGGACAAGCAGCGAGCCGTCCGGCTGGGGCTGGATGCGGGCGCGCTCGAATTCGTCGTATACGCGGAACGCCACCGCAGGAGAGAAACGCACGACAATCCGTGTGGTGGGAACGGACACCGTCCCGGTTCCGTCGAGCGAGGGCGGCGCGGCATGCGGGGCAAAATGCTCGTCCAGCACCGCGACATGTTCCATGCGGGACAGCTTGAAGGTCCGGAAGGCCTGCCGCTCGCGACACCACGCCTGCAAATACCAGGAGATCCCCTTGAAGCGCAGTTTGACCGGCTCGGCGGTGCGGCGGGCAGCCTGTCCGTTCTGGCCGAAATAGTCAAAGGACAGAACGCGCCGCTCGAGGATCGCGGCTTTCAGCTGTTCGAACAGCGCACGGCGCTCTCCCGTATCACCCCAGTCGGAAAAGTCCGCATCGATCCAGTCCACGGTATCGCGGCGGAACAGGGCGGACAGGCGCGTGAGCAGCGCGCCGCCCTGCTCTGCGCCGGTGGCGCGCAGGCTTTGCAGGGCGTACAATATCTCATCCTGCTCGCGCGCGCTGAGCAGGGATTTGGACAGCACGAACCCGTCCAGCAGCCGCACGCCGCCCCGCCGTCCGCGCGCGGCGTAAACCGGCACGCCGGCGGCGGAAAGGGCATCGATATCGCGCCGGATGGTGCGCTCGGACACCTCGAGCTGGCCGGCAAGTTCGCCGACCGTCGCCCCGCCGCGCTCGAGCAGGATATATAAAATCTCAAATAACCGTCCGCTTTGCATGGACCCACCTCCTCTTGTCCAGTATAGCATAAAAACCGGACAGACTGTGACCGGATTTTGCAGGCCGATGGTGGAATATCCTACAAGACGATTATGCTGCCTGTGTGATATACTGCATACCAGCCAGAGAAAAGCGAGGGATGACGGATGCCGGACGAGCAGCGTACGGTCTGCTATGACCATGATCTGCATATTGAAGCCTATCGGCTGCAGGGGATCGTGCAGAAATTCCCGAACCACTTCCATGATTATTATGTGGTCGGATTTGTCGAGAGCGGTGCGCGCCGCCTGTGGTGCAAAGGAAAGACATACGACCTGACGGCAGGCGACCTGATCCTGTTCAGTCCGCGGGATAACCATTATTGCACGCCGGTAAACGGCGAGCCTCTGGATTACCGCGCGGTCAATATTCCGGCCGATGTGATGCAGCGCGCGGCAAAGGAAGTCACAGGACGGGAGGACATGCCGTATTTCTCGCGGCCGGTCGTTCGGCAGGGCGACTGCGTCCATGCGCTGCGCGCGCTGTATGCGGCAATACAAGACGGCGCGCCTGCACTGGAAAAGCAGGAGATGTTTTTCTATCTGCTCGAGCAGCTTTTGTCCGATTATGCTGTGCCGTTTGCACAGGCGGATCTGCCCGAACAAAGCGGGCAGATCCGCGCACTCTGTACCTATATGGAGCAGCATTACGCGGATAACATCACGTTGGATGAGCTGGTCAGCCGGACGGATTGCGGGAAATCCTATCTGCTGCGGCTGTTTGCAAAGCAGGTGGGCGTGTCACCCTACCGGTATCTGCAGAACATCCGGCTGGGGCAGGCCAAAAAGCTGCTCGAGGCTGGTGTGCCGCCGGTCGATGCGGCGGGGCTGACCGGATTTTCCGATCGGAGCCACTTTACGCACTATTTCAAGGATTTCATCGGTCTGACGCCCGGGCAGTATCAGAGAATTTTCACCGGCAATCCCAAAGGCAAGGAGCATGAACAATGGATGGACAAACAGAAAAATGCGTGATGGTGCTGGACGAAGGGCTGCCGCCGGGACTTGTCGCCAACACGGCGGGCATCCTCGGCATTACACTGGGCAAACACATCCCGGAGGCGGTCGGGCCGGACGTGACCGACCGGAGCGGCCGCACCCATCTGGGCATCATCGAGTTCCCCGTACCCATCCTGCGGGCAGACCGGGAAACACTGTACGAACTGCGCGAGCGGCTGTATGAACCGGCGTTTGCCGCGCTGACCGCGGTAGACTTTTCCGACGTAGCGCAGGGCTGCAAGACCTATGACGAGTTCATTGCCAAGGCCGCACAGACTGGGGCGGACAGCCTGCACTATCTGGGGCTTGCCATCTGCGGCGCGAAAAAGCTGGTGAACAAGCTGACCGGCAGCCTGCCTCTCCTGCGCTGATCCATATAGCACATCATGCGCAATACCTCCCCCGCGCCGCAGGCATGCATCAGATGGAAACCAATGGCTGCGCAAAGTGATGCCGTCGTTTTCCAAAATTCCGGGAGCGTACACCTCGGAATTTTAACAAACAGAAAAATGCACCGGAAGCAAGGTTTCCGGTGCGGAGGCTGTCGAAATGCATAGTTTTCCAAACAGCCTCTCGATCGAAACCACACTTTCGATCGAATTTGTGCCCCCGAGCCGCGCCCTGCGGGCACAGTTCGGAGTCGTTTTGTATAAAAACCCACGCACATGTCGCGGGTGTTTATGAAAATTGCGGTGAACCGCAATTTCCTATTTGATGCGCACTGCGGTGCGGGGACTTTTTCGATATGTTGACGGCTTTGGAACCCATTCCAAAGCCGTTTTTTGCGTCTTTTGGTATATGGTATATTTGTTTCCTTTGTTTCAGGAATACGGCTTCCTACCCATCTATTTAGCATTGTATTCCGATCGGAATTATTTTATATTATGTGCCAGAACGTTATCCTGCCGGCGTACCGGAACCGGGTCGCCGGCGGCAGGCAACACGACCAGTGAGGAGAATCAATGTATGCAGATGAAAAAAACTTTGGCCGCAATCTTGTCCACCTCGATGACGCTGTCCATGCTGTCAGTTTCCGCCTTTGCCGCGGAGGATAAGCCGCTTATGGAGGATGCCGCGAACAGCTGGGCCGCTTCCTCGATCGACCGTTGGGTGCAGCAGGGCATCGTACAGGGTGATGCGGACGGTTCCTTTAAGCCCTACCGTTCGCTCACCCGCGGCGAGCTGGCAACGGTTTTCGTGCGCATGTTCGGCCTGACCAAAAAGGCGGAGAACCGCTATGACGATCTGGATGGCAGCGAATGGTATGCAGATGCCGTCCTGCGCTGCACCGCAGCGGGTATTCTGGAGGGCGACGGCAGAAACGTCAACGCGACCGCGCCGGTCACCCGTCAGGAGGCCATGACCATGTTCGCCCGCGCGATGGGGATGACACCGGACGCCTCCCCTGACCTGAGCCAGTTCACGGATGGCAGCGAAACCGCTGGCTGGGCGGCAGGCTATATGGCGCCGCTGGCCAAAATGGGAATCCTGCAGGGCGTTGGCGCAGATCGTATCGCGCCGCATGACAATATCGATCGCGCTTCCACCATGGCGCTGCTGGACAAGGCGATCGAGGAATACATTACCGCGCCGGGCGACGTTGTGCTGGAAAACGGAAACGGCTTTACCGTCATCAACATTGCGGCATCTGCTGCGCGCGCAAATGATGCCGTCGGCCTGTCCGGCACGACAGCGGGTGTGGTCATCTCCGCAGGCACGCAAACCGACGTTGCTGCCACCGACTTGACCGCCGACACGATCAGGGTGGACGGATCTGCTGCCGTCTCGCTCCATGGCAACACCACGGCAGAGCATGTTACCGTCCATTCTGCTGCATCTGTCGCCATCGGTGCAGATGCACAGGCGGATACCGTCACCCTGTCCGGCCCACAGGCGGAGCTGTCGGTCGCAGGTACAGTCGGCACGGTGACGATCGCATCTGACCGCAACATGCTTGCAGTTACCGGTACGGTCTCTGCAGTAGAGGTCACACGGGACGCATCCGGTACCACGGTCTCGGCAGAGGCCGGCGGGCAGATTGACGCTGTTTCAGCTGCAGGTGCGGGCATGACTGTACAGGGTGATGGTATCGTTGCAAAACTTGCGGTATCCGAGGGCGCTTCGGATATCACGGTCAACACCACCGGCACCAAAATTGACAACAACAGCAGCGAGGCAGTCACGGCAGGTATTGGCTCGGTCGAGCCGGGCAAAGCGGGCACCTCGCAGGGCGCGGAACAGGCGCCGACACAGGACGGCCCCTCCAGCGGCTCCGACTCGGATGACTCCGCGGGCGGCGGCTCAAATAATAGCGGTGGCTCGGGCGGTTCCGGCAGCGGGGATAGCGACGCGGAAGAAGAACAGCAGGCGGACATTGTCAAAGCGCCGCTGTTCGACCAGTCCGGCACGATCGAGGCGGAAAAGCTGGTGCAGGATTACCGCATCTCAAGCACGGTGAAGGCAGATGTGACCGAGGTCACCATCCACGGCACACGCCTGATGAAGCATGAAAATGCGCAGCACTCATATAACTACTGGATCGGCTTCGGCATCCCGGCCGCGGAGGGCAACACCTATTATGCCGGATACGGCGAGGTGCCGGAAGCGCTTGGCGAGCCTGTTGCCTCGATTGCCGATCGCACCTATGAGGAAAACGGCAAGGCCTACAACACGGTCTACTTCGGCCTGAAGGACAGGGATCTGGAAGAGGGCGCATATGTCGTTGTCAAAAACGGCGAGGAGGCAGTGACCTACAAGGTGTCCTTTGACGTGACGCTGGCCCCGGTCGCAGAAAATCTGCAGCTGTGGATCGTAAACGACGAGGAATCCTACAAACGTATCCCGTCGGACTATACCGCGTCCTACCCGTGGGACGAGTCCTATCTCGAACCGGACAATGCGGCGGCGCTGCCCTGGCTGGCGCTCAGCTATGACAGCAACGTGACTGGTACGGTGGACATCCAGGTCACCAAGGACGGCGAGCCGGTCGGCATCATCCACCACGAGAGCAGCACGGTCAATCCAGGCCGCTACCAGCTCTGGCACCTGACCAAGCCCGCGGAATCCGAAGGTAAGGACTACTTCGACCAAGTCGACCCGGCAGGCACCTATGTGGTCACCATCACCAAGGACAGCCAGACTGTAACCACCGAGGAGTTGGTTTACGCACCGAAAAGCCGCTGATCCGGCTTCGTCGGGACGCAAAAAGCACGCCGGAGGAACCAATCCTCCGGCGTGCTTTTCTATTCATCTCCTTCATCGGGGCGGTATTCCAGAATGTCCCCGGGCTGGCAGCCCAGCACCTCGCAGATCGCGTTCAGCGTGGAAAAACGGATTGCGCTGATCCTGCCGGTTTTGATGCGGGACAGGTTGACGTTGGAGATACCCACCCGCCCGGCCAGCTCATGCAGGGATATTTTCCGGTCTGCCATCACGCGGTCAAGCCGCAGTATGATCGCCATGTGCCACCGCCTTACAGGGTCTCATCGGATTCCTGCTGCAATGCCGCTCCGTAAGCGAACACATAGGACAGGCAGATGATTACTGCCCCCAGCAGGATGTACGTCATATTGACAAACGAGCCGTCCCCATTCCCGGAAACCAACTGCACGCCGTCACGCACCAGTTCCTCCTGCTGCGTGACAGCAAAGCCGCACGACCGGTACAGTCCCCGCAGCGCATCGCCGCGCAAAACACTCATCATCATCACCAGCACGCCGATACCACGCACTGCGCGTGCATTTTCCGGCAGAAACGGCGTCCCTTGCCGATCAATCCCGCGGAAGATCGCGCGGCAGTACCACAGAATGCCAAGCACAGGCAGCCAGGTCAGCGTATGCCACCAGAAGGACAGCATGCCGGCCAGCTGGACGGCTCCCTGCCAGTCCGCCTGCCCCGTCCAATTCACGCCGAGTGAAAAGTGCCCAATCAGCCAGTCCGCAGGCTGGAACGCCAGCCATATCCCATAGGCTGCACGCACCGCAAGCAGCGCCGCCGTGAGCCAGAACAAAAGCCGAAGGAACAGTCCGAGATCTGCGCACCGCGCACGAAGGATATTTTTCTGGTTCTCTATCATACCTCTCCCTCCTTTTCTGTACTGTATCACAGCTATTTATTTCTGTCAATAATAAATTATCGATAAACATTAAATTCTTTGCATTACTTTTCACAGGTATCATTTCCCGGTAACAAAACGGAAAAACTTTTCGTCAGAAAGTCACAAAATCCGCCTGGCATACGTTATAAAGGGTGAACATGTTCTTTCAGGAAGGGGGCGGCAGGATGGACGCCCGTACATTGGAAGAGCGCTTTGCCGCGGGCAGCGAGCAGGCACTCGCCGATGCCATCGCGCTGTACGGCCAGCCGCTTTTGCGGTATTGCCACCATATCCTGTGCGATTACCACGAAGCGCAGGACGCCGTGCAGACCACCTTTATCAAAGCCTATGACCACCACAAACGGTTCCGCCCGGGCACCAGTCTGAGCGCCTGGCTGTACCGGCTTGCTTATACCACCTGCGTGGACCTGCTGCGCCGCCGCAAGCGGCAGCTGCTCACACCACCGCCCGTCGCGTCCGATCCGGATTATATCGGCGAAGATCTGCGGCGCGCTTTGGCGACCCTGTCGCCCGAACAGCGCGCACTGGTTTACAGCCGCGTAATCGAGCAGCGCAGCTTTGACGCGCTTGCGGTGATCTATGGCAAACCCGCTGCGACTCTGCGCAAGCGGTATGAACGCGCGCGAAAAAAACTGGCGCAGGCTCTTGCAGGCACGCCGGCGGAAAGGAGGCGAGACGACCGTGAATCTCACACCGGATGAGCGGCGTATCCGCGCTGCACTCGAACAGATTGAAACGCCAATGTACGACATTGGGGCTGCTGTACAGGAACAGCGTTCCCGGCTCAGCCACCGCATCCCTATTCACAGTCCGCACCGCATACTGGCCGCTGTCCTTGCAGCCCTGCTGCTCATGGTAACCGCTGCCGCTGCGGTCCTGCAATTTTCCGGCGGCTGGCATACCATCTTTGGTAACGGTGTGACTATTCCGGAAGGTATCACACTCCCGCTGCAAAGCAGCCAAACCGTAGATGGCTATACCATCACACTGGAGGACGCCATCGTCAGCGACTCCAGCATAGCGGTTATCTTTTCGGTCAAGTCCAGTGATGGCGCCGCTATTCCCGGCCCGGTCGATTTTGGCAATATTATGTTATCCGTTGACGGCAGCGAGCCGAAAACACCCGATGCTGCGCAAAGTGTATTCAATCCTGATGCTCCTTCCGTGCAGTATTGTTATCAGGAATATGAATATGCTGGCACCGCAGATACTGTCAGCCTCACATTTACAGCCGGCCCTATCATCTGCATGGAGTCCAGCGATCTCGTAACCGCTGATATCGATCTGGATGCACTCTATCAGGCGCAACCGCTTGCTTTTCCTGCCGGGACGGAGGGCGAAGCCCGTACGGAGGCTTACTCGTTACAGTATTTCCCCGGGGTGTCCCTGCCGCTTGCCGGCCGTGCGCCCGAAATCACGTTTGCCGGGATTGCATTTGATGAAAACGGCCTTTGTCTTGCGCTTTCCTATCCGGTGGATGGCGCCAGTGCAGAATTCGCTTCCATCACAGATATGCGCACCGGAAAGAGCATCAGTGCGCTTTCCAGCAGCACGTATGGCAATTCTTCCAGCCGCCGTTTTCTGCATCAAGCGTGCTTTCCGGATATTTGCGCTGATGACCTCCCCTATTTAAAGCCGCAGCTTACCTATACCTTTCCTATCGTGCTGGCCAACCAGACGATGACGTTTTCCTTCCGCACCAGCACTGCTGATTCCTGGTCCCGCGAACTGGCGCTGCAGCTTGCTGACGGTACAACAGTCACTCACCTTATTGTTTCACCGACCTGCATCGAGCTGGAGGGTATGCATCCTGACAGCCCGGATTGGGAACAGCCGTCCGTCACCCTGCAGCTTACAGATGGCAGCTGCATATCTACCAATCCCCGTGCCACCACTTTTTATTCCCCTGACGGCAGCGGACAGACTGGCTACGGAATCTCTTATGAGTACCTGTCTGAAGATTCCAGCCGCCGTTTCCTGTCGCTCTCAGACATTGTGTCTGTACAGATTGAAGATGCTACGATCCGGATAGAAGAGTAGAAAGCCCCGTGGGGGTAAAATATGGGCCGGACAGTGTGGGGCTGCCCGGTCGCACGACAGATACAGCCTGCGCACAGCGCGGGCTGTATCTGCGTATTGCACAATTTTTATAATTGCATATTGTGCATATCTCACAATTCCTATTAAAAACCTTCCTCTCCAGAATTCAAAATGATGAAAATTCAAAAAACCGGAAAAAACTCTTTCCTTTCCAGCTTTTTATGCTATAATGATAGCAGAAAGAATATCTTGCGATAAACTGATACGAGGAGGTAAATAATATGACCAGAGGTATTCGCGTAAAGAATACAGATGACATCCAGAAGATCAACCGAATTGTCACCAAGTATCCTTACGATATTTGGATTCATGGCAAAAGCGGTATGGTAGACGCTAAGAGCCTGCTCGGCATGTTCCTGCTTTCGCTCAATGAACCCCTGCAGCTCGTGCTCGAGGATGATGTAGACGCAACGGCGCTGTTCAAGGATCTGGCAGATTATCTGGAAATCGACGACGAGTAATCGTTTTCCCAAGTACATAAAAAAGAAGATCAGGAGTTTTGCTCCTGATCTTTTTTACTGTACCGACAGTTCATATACAGGATACGCTCCTGCGGCAATATATCCCAGCGTCTGCGCCAGATGGGCGGAAACCGGGTTTGCCGCGTCCCACGACGGATACAGGCCGCGCGACAGGCAGTCCAGCATGAGTGCTGCCGCACATGCCCGCGCAAGGCCGCGCCTGCGGTGCGCCGGGTGGGTGTCGATCTCGATTTCCACTCCGCCCGGCCAGTCCGCATAGCTGGATGCGCCGCAAACCAGCGCGTTACCCTGCAGCGCCGCGTATCCCGCACCGCGCGCAGCGTAACTCTCCCATGTGGGATACTGCGAAACCAGGTCGCGGCTCCATCCCGCCTGCTCCGCTTGGCGGTATAATGCTTTACCCATTCTTTTGAGCAGGTATCCTTCAGGGAGCATCGCGGCAAAGCCGTGCAGCGCTGCCGCATCAAATGCGTTATCCTTCCGGAACGCATACCGCACCGACCGCCGCGCCTGCGGATAGACCTGCTCGATCAAGCTATCCCAGTCCCGTGTGCGCGGGATGAAAATGGTATACGGCCGCATTCTTCCCGGCTGCCACGCCGCGACCGCCGCATCCGGCTCGCCTGCCAGAAAGCAGAAATCCCCCACCCTCACCTGCGCCGAACGGTATTCTTTGTCTGCCACCGCATACCCCATGCGGCCGGAAAGGTACGCATACAGCATGCCCTCCTCCCAGCCGTGCAGCAGGGGCGCGAGCGCCGCAGGGTCTATAACCGGAATGGTCACAGGATAACCAGCTGCTTGGGCGCTTCGGTCAGGTTAACGCAGCCGTCCTCGATCACATACAGCATGTCCTCGATACGCACGCCGAATTTCCCCGGCAGGTAGATGCCCGGCTCGGCTGTCACGATCGAGCCCGCGGGCAGCGGCGTTTCCCCGCGCGGGCCGGCGGTCGGGGCTTCGTGGATCTCGAGTCCCACACCGTGACCGAACCCGTGGCCGAATGCATTCCCGTAGCCCGCGTCCGCAATGACCTTGCGCGCCGCGCCGTCCACTTCTCTTCCGGTCACGCCCGCCTTGCAGGCCGCGATGCCTGCGAGCTGGGCGTTCAGCACCGTATCGTACACGGTCTGCATCTCATCAGTCACATGGCCGACCGCAACCGTACGCGTCATGTCCGAGCAGTAGCCGTCCACAATGCAGCCAAAGTCCATGGTGACAAAATCGCCCGCCTGAATTTCCTTTCCGGTCGGCACGCCGTGCGGCTTGGAGCTGTTTGCGCCCGATACCACGATCGGGTCGAACGACATGTTCTCCGCGCCGTAGTGCAGCATCAGATAGGTCAGCCGCGCCGCGATCTCCTTTTCGGTCGCGCCCACCTTGATGTCGTTCAACACTTCTTCAAGCGCCTGCTCCGCGATGCGCTGCGCGGCGACGATTTTGTGCACCTCATCGTCCTCCTTGCAGACGCGCAGGCGCTCCATGCCGTCCTCCAAGCGCACCGCAGTCGCGTGCAGGGCGGACGCCCAGGACATATATTCCGCGTAAGTCAGCATCCGGTCCTCGAGCGCAACCTTTTTCACGCCGTCCTGTTCGATCAGCTCGTTGATCACAGCAGTATAGCTTTTACCGCCGCCGATCTCACGCACTTCAAAATCCGTGACCGCAGCGCGCGCAGCCTCGACATAGCGGAAGTCCGTATAGAACACCGCCTGCTTCGCGGAAAGGTAAACCGCACCCGCGGTCGAGTGGAAGCCGGTCGCATAGCGGCGGCTGATCTCGCTGGTCAGCACCAGCGCATCATACGGCGCTTCGCAAAGCAGCGAACGCAATTCGTCCCGTTTCATCAAAAATCGCCTCACCCAATAATTGCCTTGACCGCATCCACGGCCAGCAGATAGCTGTGCTTGCCAAAGCCCGCGATCACGCCTGCACATACCGGTCCGATAACCGACTTGTGCCGGAACTCCTCACGCGCATGCACGTTGGACATGTGCACCTCCACGCAGGGCAGGCGCACCGCCGCGATCGCATCGCGGATTGCATAGCTGTAATGCGTATACGCGCCCGCGTTGATGATGATCGCGTCGCAGTCCTCACGCGCGGCATGGATGCGGTCAATGATCGCGCCCTCCGAGTTGGACTGGAACACCGAGCACTCCATGCCCAGCCGCTCGCACTTGGTGACCACCTCGGCATTGATGGACGCCAGCGTGTCCGTGCCGTAAATGCCCGGCTCGCGCTGACCGGTCAGGTTGAGGTTGGGGCCGTGGATCAGCATTACCTTTTTCATTTTCCCGTCTCCTTTTGAAATAGTTGCATCATGTGAAATAGTTGCATCATGGTCACCGCGTCCTCGGCCTGTGTGCCTGCGGACTCGCAGATGAACGTCGGCGCATAGCTGCGCGCCGCGGCCTCCTGCGCGACCGGCAGGAAATCCGGGCCGTATGCGGTATCGGCAAAGGTCAGGTGGCGCACCTCGCCTTTGTCGTTATATTCAATGTGCGAAAAATGCGCGTGCATCATGCGGGTGCGCTCAACGCCAATGGTGTTTTCCATCAAATCGAACAGGCGCTTCACGTCCTCCCGCGTGGACATGCCGCCGTTTGTGCGGCAGTTGAGGTGGCCGAAGTCGATGCAGGGCAGCAACCGGTCATCCGCCGCGACCAGCTCGCAGACCTCCTCCGCTGAGCCGAGCACACTTTTCTTGCCCATCGTCTCAAGGCAGACCGTGCAGCCGGTCAGATGCGCCTCGTCCAACGCGCGCAGGATGTTTTTCACATTCTCATGCGTGTTGCGCATGGCCCGCTCGCGTGTCAGCTTTCCCTGTCCGCCGCAGTGCACCACCATGCGCGTGGCGCCCAGCGGCACGGCAAGCTGCGCGGTCTCCATCACATAACCGACATTTTTCTCCATCCGCTCGGTTTCTTCGGACGAGAGGTTGATGAAATACGGTGCGTGAATACTCATCCGGATACCGTGCTCCCTGGCCGCTTCTCCGATTTTCCGCGCAGTCTCCTCCCCGCAGCGCACGCCGCGGCCGCACTGGTATTCAAACGCTGTCAGCCCCTTGGCCGCGAGCCACGCGGGCGCATCCTCGCTTTTCTTATACCCTTCCGCGGCAAAGGACTCCGAGTTGCCCGCGGGGCCGAATCTTGCCTCATCCATGGCGCGCCCTCTCCTCCATTCTCCGCTTACCGCGTTCAATAAAGCCGCGCTCGATCTGGTAGCGCACGTTGATCCAGAAAAAGTGCCGGTCGAGCGTCTGCACATAGCAGGTCAGCGCGCCCATCCGGTTTCCGCCGAACACATCGGTAAAGATCTGGTCGCCCACGACCGCGATCTGCCCGAGCGGCAGCCCGAGCTGCTCCGCCGCGCGGCGGAAACCCGCAGCAAACGGCTTGCCCGCCCGGCTGATAAAATCCACGCCGAGCGCCTGGCAGAACCTGCCTACGCGCGCCTCCCGGTTGTTGGAAAACACCAGTACCCGCAGCCCGGCGTCGCACAGCGTATGCACGAACGGTGAGAGCTTTTCAGGCGGCAGCGCCGCCTTGTGCGAGGCCATCGTACCGTCCAGATCGATCAGCACGCCTCGCACGCCGTGCTTTTCCAGCAGCTCCGGGGTAATATCGTAAATTGAGTCGAAAACATAATCGGGAATCAGCTTGCTCATTCATTCACTCCTGCGTTCTCACTTTGGCGGTTGCCACATATAGTGTAATGGAATTTGTCCAAAAAGTCCAGAGCAGCGCCGCACATTCCGCTGTACACGCTGCCAAAGTACAAGGGAGTCGATCATAATGGTATATACGAAAAATCTGGTTCTGGTATGCACCGGCCGCGACGCGCTGCGCGCAGCCAAGCAGGGGATGCCTGTGCTGCATCTCTGTCTGGGCATCACACCCATGGGCGCGCTGCAGCGCCTGCAGCTGCCGACCTCCGACACACGCTGCCTGCTCGGCCTGTGCGACCCACCCCGCGACCTCGCGGACTGCAACGCAGACAGGCTTGCCGCTGACCTGGTGTTCGAGGCGCGGCGGACCGGCGCGCCCGGCATATTTGCGGACTTCGAACACGATACCCCGCAGGGCCGCCGCCTGCTCACGGCGTTCGACAAAGCGCTGCACGAAGCGGACATCCCGTTTTACGTCCCGCTCGCCTGCGGGCGTGCGCTGACTCATGCGGTCCTTACCACACCGACCGCACTCTCCGGCGGCAGCCTGACCGCCTATATCTCCTCCCTGCAGGGCATCTACGGCGCGGCGCGCATTGCAGCGTTCCTGCAGCCGGTCTCGCAGGATTTCACCCTGCCCGCCGCCTCCCCGAACGGAAAAACACTCACGCCGACCGAGCGCGAAAACCTGCTCGCGCGCACCGGTTCACAGACTTTTTTCTCCCGCGAGCTATGCGCCAAGTACTTTACGTATACGGACAGCGACGGGAGGGCGCATTTTGTCCTGTACGATGACGCGTCCACCCTGGAGGCCAAGCTCGCCCAGCTCGCGGGCTGCGGGGTACAGACCGTATTCGCATTGTTTCCGGATGCAGCGGAACTGCTCAATCCGTCGTAATCGCGGCAGTTTTGGCACGCACCAGGCCGATCAGATCGGCCGGGACGCACTCGATCTGGTAGCCGATCTTGCCTGCGGACACGATCACGGACGGCAGGCCGTTTACACTCTCGTCAAACACAGTCGGGAACGCCTTCTTCATGCCCACCGGCGAGCAGCCGCCGCGCACATAGCCGGTCAGTCCAAGCAGCTCCTTGACGTGCACCATCTCGACCGACTTTTCACCTGCCGCTTTCGCCGCCTTTTTCAGGTCAAGCTCTTTTGCCACGGGAATAACGAACACGTGATACCCGCCCGACTTACCGCGCGCGACCAGCGTTTTGAACACCCGTTCCACATTCTGCCCCAAAAGCTGCGCCACTGTCACGCCGTCCACCGCGTCCTTGCCGTGCGGATATTCATGCGCGGTGTAAGCGATCTTGTGCTGCTCAAGCACACGCATCACATTGGTTTTATCCGAAGCCATTTTTCTCGCTCCAATCTGCATTTTATACAGATATTATATCGTCTTTTTGTGCAACAAGCAAGAAATATCAAAAGGGTTTCTCTGCCGAGAGAAACCCTTTTTCCTATTTTTGTTATTGCGGCCTCGCAATCACAATCCGGATGCGCCCGCCTTCGTCTGTGTCCTTATCATAATAGCGGGTGATGCTGTACGAACCGGAGTTATTGCGCAGTTCAGTCAGGGAAAGCAGGCTGTACTGCGCATTCTCATATAGATAAACCGCACAGTCATCCCAGAACAGCCAGCTTTCGCCATCCTTGGTCACGCCGGACTGGGTAACGGAATCCGGGTTGCGGATCTGCTCCAGCTCGCGCACCGCGGTCAACTGGCCATCCTCTATGGTCAGGCGGGCCGGGCCATAAGACGCGCCCAGTGTTTTTCCGCTGGTTGTGACCGTTGTCCGTTCCCCGTCCAGCAGGTAGGTATAACTGCCGGACAGGCTCATATCATCCGACTGCTCACTGACACCGGTAATGATGCCGTACTCATACAGGTCTCCTGTGAAATCACGCAGGATCAGATCGGTGATTTCCCCCGCTTCGTTGGTCGCATAATAGCGCACATCGGACGATTCCAACTCTGCGCCGTTCAAGCGCGAATAGTACACACGGACTGCATTGGTATCGTTTACATCCAGGATGCGCACATCTTTTGCCATGGTACGGCTGCCGATCGAATACCCGGACACCGTACCACGCAGCGAGGACGACTTCAGGATAGAAACATCGGTTTCGGATGAGCCGAAACCGATCGATACAATGTCCCCCTCGTCGATCGAGGTCTTGGAGCAGGGATAGGTATAGCTTTCGCCGTCCATTGCCGTAATGGTAATGGTGCGCGCTGTATAAGCATTACCGACTGAGTTATAGTAAGTGCCGGTGCCGGTAGCCGTCACCACGCCGGCAACATCTGCTGCATATTCGTCCGCCGACATGGCTGCAGCAACCTTACCGTCCCGGCCGAGCAGCAGCGTGATGATATCGCCGATATTGAGTCCGCCGAGCGTGGAGAGCGCGAGCGCCGCATCGCTTGTTTCTATTTCATATTCCGCACCTGCCACAGTCACAGAGGTGGGGGACGACGTAGAGGGCGAAGCCGACTGATACGTGCCGGTCACCGCATTGGCATAGGCCCAGATCGTCGAATCATTATAATATACCACGTCATATCGCCGGATGGCATCCGCTGTGGAAGCATAACCGTTGCGGTAAACCGTCTTTCCATTGGTGGAAACAATGGATGACACGCCGCTTTCTACCACAAAAGGACCTTCCATGGTGTCTGATACAATGCTCAGGTAATCAATCTCATCGTTATCGTTGAGTGTGTATCCCAGCGTCTGCGCATAGACCTCACCGTCCTTTGTTTCCGTATTCAGCAGGTTGTAAAACAGATACATCATGTTGCGCCGGGTCATCGAGGAGCCCTGCGAAGCGGTGATGTTGACATCCAGCCCCAGGGATTCATACAGCGCGATCTGCCCGTACGGATACGAACCGGAAAAATCCTCGGTCGTATAACCCAGCAGCTTGAGCACACCGGTAGCCGCTTCCTCCAGCGTAACCGTATTATCCGGTTTATAGGTGCCATCCAGATAGCCGCTCAGCCATCCCTGGCTGACTGCAGTTTTGATATAACCTGCCGCCCAGTGCGTATAGGGTACATCGCTGAACGGCGACGAGTTGGATACGCCGGAGACCTTGTCCTTATAAGTCGAGGCTGCCACCAGCATTTTGGCGTATTCCGCGCGGGTGACGGTTTTATCCAGATTCATATTGCCGCTCTCGTCGCCCACCATGATGCCGGCGGCGCGGACGACCTGCTCGATCACGCTGTCCGACACCTCGGACGCGGCAAAGGCCATAGGCGTGCTGCCCAGCAGCACGACAGCCGCAAGCAGCAGGGAAAGTATTCTTTTCTTCAAGTGGGTATCCTCCTTTTTATAAAGCGCGATATCCCCTGCAGCAGCCGGGCTCTGCCCGGCTGTTGCTCCGCTGCCCGCGCCGCGGCGGCGCGGCCTCGCCCGCCGTGCGGGCGAGAGGGGGTTATCCGAAACGGTTTCCTCGGGAACCGTTTCGGTATCTAAGGGGGACAGCGTCCCCCTTAGACGGTCTTAGTCGTACCGCAGCGCGTCGATCGGGTTGAGCTTTGCCGCCTTGTTCGCCGGCATGAAGCCGAAGAAAACCCCGATGAACACGCTCACGCCGAAACTCAGCCCGACTGCCGACAGGCTCGGCTGTGCGTCAATGCCGATCACCTGCCCGAGTGCGACCGCCACGGCCGCGCCGAACACAATGCCAATCACGCCGCCGAGCGCCGAGGTCGTGCCTGCTTCGATGACAAACTGGCGCATGATGTCCTTTTTCTTCGCGCCGAGCGATTTGCGGATACCGATCTCACGCGTGCGCTCGGTGACCGACACAAGCATGATGTTCATAATGCCGATGCCGCCGACAAGCAGCGAGATGCCCGCAATGCCGACCAGCACCATGGTCATCATGGAAGTCATTTCTTCCATCTCATCCACCATTTCCTGCATATCTGAAATGGTGTAATAATCCTCATTTTCAAACACTTCATACAGGGTATTATCGATCAGGGTCGTGCCTTCTTCATTCATGGAAGAATCCCAGGTGGCAAAGGTGTAGGTTGATATTTCTCCGAAGGTCAGTTTGGAAGCCGTGGTATACGGCAGATAAATACAGTCGTCCGACGAACCTTCGGTCGAATCATCCTGCTCCTCGATCACGCCGACCACAGTCAGCGCATTTCCATTGACCTTGATGGTCTGTCCGACCGCATTGCCGCCCAGCATATTCGCCACATAGGTACCGACTACTGCAACCTTGCTGCGTGCCTCAAGATCTGCATAGCTGATAAAGCGGCCGTCCTGCAGTTGATATCCGTAGATCTCCGCATACTGCTCTGATACGCCGCTGACCGTGGTGGAGTCAAAGCTGTCCGAGTCCGTACTGGTTTTTACCGTGCCGGTGATGCTCACCATCGGACTCATTCCCATGAATACATCGGTGTTCTCCTCGTAGAGTGCATACATATCGTCTACGTCCACTGTACGGGATGACCCGCGTCCGGTGACGCTGACCGTGAGCATATTGGTTCCCATATCCTCGAACATCGAGGTGACCTCGCCCGTCATACCCTGCATCAGAGAAACCAGAATAATCACCGAGCCGACACCGATGATGATGCCCAGCATGGTCAGGAAGGCGCGCATTTTGCTGCCCGCCAGGCTTTTGAAAGCAAGCTTGAATGCCTGTGTAAATCCCATCCGTCAGTCTCCTCTCGGGAAGGCCTCGCGCGCCGGGCCATCGAAAATGATTTTGCCGTCCGCCACGCGCACCACACGCTTGGCCTCCTGCGCGATGCCGTTGTCATGCGTGATCAGAACGATGGTATTTCCCTCGTCGTTGAGTTTCTGCAGGAAATCAAGCACCTCACGGCTGGTGCGGCTGTCGAGCGCGCCGGTCGGTTCATCCGCCAGGATGACCGACGGGTCGCCGGCCAGCGCACGTGCAATGGAAACGCGCTGCTGCTGGCCGCCGGACAGCTGGCTGGGCAGGTTTTTGTATTTCCCTTTGAGGCCGACGCGGTCGATCTGGTAACGCACCCGTTCCGCGCGTTCTTCTGCCGGCATGCCTGCATACAGCAGGGACAGCTCGACGTTTTCCTGTACAGTCAGTTTGGGAATCAAATTGTACTGCTGGAAAATAAATCCCAGTGTTTTGTTGCGGATTTCAGCCTGCTCATCGTCGGTCAGTTCGGATACATCCTCGCCGTTGAGATAATACTGTCCTGTTGTCGGCACATCCAGGCAGCCGATGATGTTCATCAGCGTACTTTTACCTGAGCCGGACTGTCCGACAATGGCGACAAATTCACCTTTATAAATCTTGAGCGATACGCCATCCGAGGCATGTACCTCCGTGTCGCCCATGTGATAGATCTTATAGATATCGCGCAGCTCGATCAACGGGGTCTGGTTTGCAGTGGTCATCACGGCATACCGCCTCCTCCGCCGGAAGGCATACCGCCACCGCCGCCGCCGGAAGGCATACCGCCGCCCATCATACCCATGTCTCCTTCCTCATCGGAAGAGTCGCGCGCAACCTCAGGCACATAGACGATGTCGCCCTCCTCAATTCCGGAAACAATCTCAATATAGTTATCGTCCGACAGGCCGGTCTCCACCTCAACGGCTTTCCATCCGTCCGGCAGCAGCGTCCCGTTCACCATCGTTCCGTCCGTGATGGTCACGGTATCATCCTTGACATACACGATATCCCCACGCTGTACCGCGGAAATCAGCACGGCAATTACATCAGTTGCTTCATCAACTACAATAACTGCATCCACGTTCATGCCGGGCAGCAGGTCCTCCGGCGGGTTATCGATCTGCACGGTCACCGGGTAGGTAGTAACGCCGTTCGACGTCGTGCCTGCGACCGAAACCTTGGTGACCACGCCCTCGATCGTACCCATGTCCTCAAGCGAGTCGCAGGTGACTTCGACCGTCTGGCCGACCTCCACCTGATTGATATCCAGCTCGTCAAGCGACATGTCGAAAGTCAGGTAGGACAGGTCATAGATGACCGCCAGCGTGGTCTGGCCGTTGGTGGCGTCCAGCGTGTCGCCCACCTTGGTGTTCTTGGTGATGACCGTGCCGTCGATCGGCGCGGTAATGGTGTAATCGTCCAGCTGCTGCACGGTATTCTGATAGGACAGCTGGGACTGCTGGAGGGACAGGCGGCTGCTCTCCACCTGCTCCTCTACCGAGGACGAGGACAGTGTCGCGATAACCGACCCCACGGAAACCTGAGAGCCTTCACTTACATTCAGGCTGACTACAGTGCCTGCAGCGTCCGAAGTAATTGTCGATTCACTCAGATATTCGAAGGTTGCGCCCTGGTTGCAGGCAATGCCGTTGATTGTCGCGGTGGCTATGGACGAAGTAGACAGTCCGCCCGGGTTATTCACTTGGATTGTGACGTATCGGACGATCTGATACCCATCGAGCACGGTATCCGCCGCGTCGATCGCAGTGACAGTGCCGGTCAGTGTCTCAAACGAGCTGTCCATGGTCACAGTTGCCGAAGATCCAACGCTGAAAGAGGATACATCCGAGGAATTGAACGGTACCGTAAGCTCCATAATTGAGGAGTCGCGGACGTCTGCGATGGTAGCGCCCGACTGCACCTCATCACCGACTTCAACATACAACTCGGTGATCATGCCTGACTTTTTCGAGGTCACGCTTAAGTCATCCAGGCTTTCCAGCGTCTGGTCATAGCTGTTCTGGCTCTGCTGGAGCGAGAGCTGCGCCTGCTCGATCGAATTTTCCGCATCCGTGCTATCGATCTCGTACAGCACATCGCCCTTTTTGACCTCGTCGCCCTCCTCGAACGTGCAGGAGAGTACTTCACCCTGCACCGAGCTGGTCACTTCATACTGGTTGGCTGGTTCGATCGTACCTGTTGCGGACAACGTCAGCTGGATATCCTGCCTGCTTGCTTCACTTTCGGTATAGGTCTGCATAGAGTCGCCGTCTCCTCTGTTGAGGAAATACTGCACACCGACTGCACCGCCAGCTACCACAACCACCGCCAGCGGGATAACAACTTTCTTTTTTAGTCTGCGCTTCTTTTTCCGCTTGCTGTGCGCTCCTGGCGGCTCTGTATCAGTGGACTGCGCTACTTTCTTTTTGCTTTTCCCGGAAAACAGCTTTTTCCCTTTAAACGGATTGATCTTCCGCATTTTATCGATCGGTAATTTTAATCGCGGTCCCTCCTGTTTATGGATTTTGAATACGCGCTCTATCATAATTCCCATGCGTTGAAAAAACTTTAGAAATGCGATCTTTAACACTTTTTTCACCATGCCTACACAAAAACTCCACACAGGTATCCCAGAATAGTGTCATCCCAACCGGAAGAGGAGAACCCCTATGCGCGTATTACTGCTTGGAACCATCGAAAACGAAAAAATACCGCAGTCTTTGCGAAAAGAGCATATCCTATATGATCATATCGCAAATCCAGAGGTCGATCCGATCATAATCCCGGAGGGTGTCTATGATGTATTCATCCTGTTTGCCGGCCGCAGCAGCAAAAATGTTGTTGAACCTCTCTCCCGGCTGCTGGCTTCGCTGCGTGAAGACGGCATCTCCATCCCCATCCTCGTAATCGCTGCCCATCTCCCGGCGCGCGACCGGATCCTTACGCTTGACGCCGGAGCTGACGATGTGCTGACCGCTCCATTTCTTATGGGCGAACTGCTCGCGCGGGTTCGTGCGCTCAGCCGCCGAGGCCCTTTGCTTCAGCCCCGCCTGCTCACCGCCGGAGACCTGACGCTTGACCGCGGGCACTGCATGCTGCGCACCCAGACAGGTGAGGTTCGCCTGTCCGGCAAGGAAATGCAGATCCTCGAATTATTCCTGCTGCATCCAGGCCAGGTGCTGCCACGCGCTACCCTGCAGCATAAAGTATGGGGGCCCGATAATGAATTTGCATACAACAATATCGAGGTATACTTATCCCTGGTACGCCGCAAGCTGCGCGCAATCGGTTCTACTGTACAGATCCATGCCGAACGCGGCATGGGGTATTATATGGATGCATAAAAGCTTTCCGATTTAAACAGGACTTTTAACAATGGGTAAGACACAAAAAAACCTCCTGTTGCAGAACATCTGCAACAGGAGGTTTTTTGATACATACGGATGCATTGAAGAAAACAGCTGGATCCAGACAGCCAGCCCGCATTCGCGGCATACGACGGATTGAAACGGGCACGTACTCCCACCTAAAAGTAAAACCGGATCCGCTCAGCGGCGCCAGCTGGGAATCGCCCGGGCGCGGAATCAGTAATTCTCTGCCTTGATCTCAAAGTATGCCTGCGGATGTGCACAGACCGGGCAAACCTCAGGCGCCTGCTTGCCTACTACGATATGGCCGCAGTTCGAGCACTGCCAGATGCAGTCGCCCTCACGAGAGAATACAAGCTTATTCTCCACATTCGAGAGCAGCTTACGGTAGCGTGCCTCGTGCTCCTTCTCGATAGCTCCAACCTTCTCGAACAGGAATGCGATATCGTCAAAACCTTCCTCGCGTGCTTCCTTGGCAAAGGTTGCATACATATCGGTCCACTCATAGTTCTCGCCCTCAGCTGCCGCCTTCAGATTTTCTGTCGTCGGGCCGATGCCGTCGTTGAGCAGCTTGAACCAGATCTTTGCATGCTCCTTCTCGTTTCCTGCAGTCTCTTCAAAGATCTTCGCGATCTGAACATAACCATCTTTCTTTGCCTTGGATGCAAAATAGAGGTACTTGGTATGTGCCATGGATTCGCCCGCAAATGCGGTCTGGAGATTTGCCTCCGTCTTACTGCCCTTTAAATTTGCCATAATAACATACACCTCGCTTTTTTATTTTTCAGCCAGCAGAATTCGCCGGCCAAAATTCAGATTGCTCCTCCCTGCAGTCGCGGCACACGCCCTCGAACAGGATGTCATACCGCTGCACTTCAACGCCCGAAGCGCTTTCCACCCGGTCGATCAGGTTTTCAATCTGCGGCATATATACGTCATATACCCTGCCGCATCTGGAACAGCGCACATGGTAATGCTCCTCCAGATTAAAGTCATACCGGTCCGCCCCGTTAGGAACTGCCACCCGGCGGATCTCCCCCTGGCTGGCCAGCTGGTTCAGGTTGCGGTAAACCGTCGCTTTGCTGATGGACGGATGGTCGGCTGCTACTGCAGCATACACAGTATCCGCAGTGGGATGATCGTGCATCCGCAGCACTGCTTGCAGCACGATCTGCCGCTGCACTGTATTTCTCGTCTGCATAATCTCACCCCGCTTTCTAATTAGTATTTATTCTTAATTAGATTATATGATTATTTTCTTTTCCTGTCAAGCTTTTTCTCCTGTTTCCCAATGCTATTTCAACGGATCCGCGTTCCCTGTCATAGCACATACCAGAAAACCATTAAATAATGGCACAAACTTCCGGCTATCACAAACAGGTGGAACAACTCGTGGAACCCCAGCACCGCCCCTATGTTTGGTTTTTTTGTAATGTAGACGATACCTCCTACCGTGTAGGAAAGCCCTCCTGCCGCCAAAAGAAAGATTGCCGGGGCCGGCATGGACAGCACAACCCCAAAATCCAGTGCAATCGCCCAGCCGAGCGCCAGATACAGCGCAGTGCCAAGCAGCCGGGGCGCATCAATCCAGAGCAGTTTGATTGCAATGCCGCTCAGGGCGATCAGCCAGATCGCGCCGAGGAAAAGATAGCTGCGCGGAGCCGGCATGTACCGCAATACGATCGGCGTATAGCTTCCCGCAATCAACACATAAATCATGCTGTGATCAAGCTTTTTCAGCCGCCGCAGTACCGCTTCGCCCCGTCCGGAAAAATGATAAATGCTGCTTGCAGAATACAGCGCAATCAATGACAGGCAGAATACTACTGCTGCAACCGCCAGCTGCCCGCTGACCGTGTCATCCAGCATCAGCCGCAGCAGCATGGCAAATAGCCCGATCCCACTGAGCACAGCCCCTACAAAATGCGAATAACTGGAAAACGGTTCCCTGGCACGCAGAAATACACGCGGCATAAAAATCCTCCTCTATATATTATATAGTTTTAATAACCACTTTTCATTTTATATAATACATTATTGCTGAGAAAATGCAAGTACTATTTTATGAAATTATTGTATCCGGAAAATAAAAAAATACACCTGCAGGTACTTTTTCCTGCAGGTGTATTGACTCCTGTCCGTATTCAGGCGGTCACTTCGACCACCTGCTCTGCTTCATCCCATGCAACTTGGAAAACACACAACTCACCCAAGCTGCGCAGCTTGTAATAAGTATAGCCATCCACCTGGTAAGACGCAACCATCCGTGTGGTTCCATCCGCAACTGTCGGCTCTGTGAACGACTGCACCAAGCGCGTTTCCTTGGGAAGCGGCTTATTTTCCGTCCCGATCGGTTCATATGCAGCCTGTGAGGTCAGTTCAACGCAGTTCCGTACGCTGTTCCACTGCACATCAAAGCCGTTCTCGGTATCCATAAGCAGCACCGCAACATCCCGCACACGCACATAGTTGTTGCCGCCAATGTTGTAAGCCGGCAGTTTGCTCTGTTTGCCGTTGACCGATACCGTAGCCAGTGCCGGCAGCGCTGTATCTGTCTGCTGCAGCAGCTGCGCCACGGATTTTTCCATTTTTATGCCATAGCGCGGCAGATTGCGCAACCCGTCCGCAATATCTGCTGACTTGCCGTTATTACTCCAAACACTGACTGCCACACCGGCCTTATCCAGCAGCTGATCCATCCAGCTGTCGTATGCACCAAACGGGTAGGCGAAATAATTGACCTGTGCCTGCCCCGTGTTCTCTACAATCAGCGCAATGCTCTGCTCCAGATCGTCGCCCATGCGTTCACTGTATTGCGCAAACGTCTCATTTTTCCGGCGCATCACGCCGTTGATCCCATCCGGCGCGCCATTTCCGCCATACTGCGGGTTGTGGGAATTGTAGGTATGCGAACCGATCTCTACCAGCCCGCTTGCAACCATCTCCCGCATCTCGCTCCAGGACAGATGGCTGCGCGAAAGATCTTCCGGATTCTCGATGCTGACGCCCTCCATCGGTTCTGCCGGCTCCTGCAACGCAGCGTCTTCCGTATTATCATCCGCAGAAGGCGTTTCTTCCTCTGCAGATTCCATATTATATGCGACTACAGAGATGACCGCCTTCATTCCTGTCTGCTGCAGGATCGGGTAGGCAATTGCATAGTTGGACTGGTAGCCGTCGTCAAACGTTACCATGACAGGCTTGTCCGGTATCTCCATATTCCCGTGCTGGATCGCAACCAGATCCTTTGGCAAAAGCGGCGTGTACCCGAACTCCTGTAAAAACTCCATGTCCAGCCTGAAACGTTCGTCCGTGATGGTCATGCTGTCTGTGTTCTCCGGATCCCGCGTCAGGTCATGATAGGTTAAAATCGGGATCCTGGTATCCGGCTCTGCCGCCGCCGCTCTTGGTAGTGCTGCACCTCCTGCCAGCAATACAGCAGCCAGTGCAGTCAGCGCAGCGCTTTTCCGCAATTTTCTCTTCATCGTCTTGCCCCCCTGTCCTTTTCGGCTAACAGTATACCATATCCGTCCAAACATGTCTACTGTTCTTCCCCTTGCACAGCTCTGCACCATGGATTATAATGAAGAATAGGAAATGAGGTGAGCCTACCATGCATTCACTCAACGATGCAATCGCGGAAGTCTTTTCCGACCACGATATCCTGCCGTCTGACGTACCTCAGCTCGATTTGTACATGGATCAGATCCTGTCTTTGTTCGAACAAGGTTTGCGGGACAGTAAACGTGACCCGTCGGACAAGCTGCTGACCAAAACCATGGTCAACAACTATGTTAAAGAAGGATTGGTAAACCCGGTGCGCGGGAAAAAATATACCCGGCAGCAGATCATGCAGCTATTGTGCATCTACCATCTCAAGCAAACGCTTCGTCTCAGTGATATCAAAGCGCTGACAGGGCGGGAGGACGTCGATTTTGAGGCCTGCTACTCTCGTCTGCTGGCAGACAAAGAGCGAATGCGCACCGCTATCCCCCCGCTGCTGCGCGAACAACTGCCCACGAATGCAGACGACCCCAATGAACGGCTTACCCTTTGCCTTGCGCTCAGTGAGATCGCCTGCTATATGCGGCGTCTGTGCGAAAGCCTGATCGACGCAATTCCAGAACAAACCGGAGGAAAATAGACCATGTCAATCGAAAAAGCAAAGAATTACCTAAAACAGTTCGGCGCAGACAGCCGCGTATTGGAATTTGATGTCTCCTCGGCAACCGTCGAGTTGGCGGCCCAGGCAGTCGGCTGCGAACCTGCCCGCATTGCTAAGACCCTGTCCTTCCGCACCAATGACGGCGTGATCCTGATCGTTGCAGCGGGAGACGCCAAGGTGGATAACCCCAAATACAAAGCGCGTTTTGGCTGCAAGGCCAAGATGCTGGCTTTTGAAGAGGTCGAGCCTGAGATCGGCCATGCAGTCGGCGGCGTATGCCCATTCGGGGTAAATAAAAATGTAACTGTTTTCCTGGATGAATCCCTTCGCCGGTTTGAGACCGTATTCCCTGCCTGCGGTTCGAGCAACTCGGCTATCGAGCTGAGCATCCCCGAGCTGGAGAAGTTCTCCGGCTATAAAGCCTGGGTAGACGTGTGCAAGGGCTGGCGGGAATGACACTCGCACTGGCGCAGTTCGGTTCTGGAACAGACAAAGGCAAAAACCTTGATGCGATCCGCAGTTTTGCACAGAAATCTGCGAAATCCGGCGTATCCATGCTGTTTCTTCCGGAATACAGCATGTATTATGCAAAAACGAACAGGCGGTCTCTAAATATGCAAGCCGCTGAACCGCTGGACGGAACGTTTGTTTCCGCGCTCGGCCGTATAGCCCGGCGCTATGGACTGTGGCTCGCCGCAGGTATGTATGAACAAACAGACGGCCTGCCATACAACACGGTCGTCGTGTTGGATGATACCGGCATGCTGCGCGGCTGCCACCGCAAAAACAAGCTGTATGACGCGTTCGGCTACCGGGAATCTGATGAATGCCGGGCTGGCAGCACGCCGTTCTCTCCCATTCCCACGCCGGCCGGCATGCTCGGTCTGATCACCTGTTTCGAGCTTCGCTTTCCTGCACTTGCCGCAGCCCAGCGCGCTGCAGGCGCAGAACTTCTTTATGTCCCCGCAGGATGGGCGGCCGGGCCAAATAAAATATTGCACTGGCGCACCCTGCTGTGCGCCCGCGCGATTGAAAACAGCATGACTGTGCTCGGCGCGGACCAGTATGCTCCGGGCTGCTTTATCGGTCAGAGTGCCGCCTTTGCTCCGGATGGTACGCTGCTCGGCGCTTTGGGCGGGGACGATGCCCTGCTCACCATTACAATTTGAAAGAGGAACCCTGTATGCAATTCGATCCCACTCTTTATGTTATCACGGACAGCACCTACCACACCGCAGAGACCCTGCTTCACGCCGTTGACGAGGCGTGCGCAGGCGGCGCAACGCTCATTCAGCTGCGTGAGAAAGACACGGGCGGCCGTGATTACCTTATGCTTGCGCAGCAGGTCAAGGCTGTAACCGACCGCTATAATGTACCGCTCATCATCGATGACCGCGTAGATGTGGCGATTGCATGCGACGCAGCCGGCGTCCATGTCGGAGCCAGCGACCTTCCGGTTTCCGTGTGCCGCAGGCTGCTTGGCCCGGACAAAATCGTCGGCGCGACCGCTAAATCGGTCGAAGCCGCCAAGGCCGCATATGCGGACGGTGCGGACTACCTCGGTACCGGGGCGATCTACCCGACTACCACGCACGTCACCACTAAGATCACGCCGGTTTCCACGTTAAATGAGATTTGCCGGGCAGTGCCGATCCCGGTTGTGGCTATCGGCGGACTAAATGCGGACAACATGGATGTATTGGCGGACAGTCCGATCGCGGGTGTGGCAATTGTCTCCGCCATCATGAAAGCGGACAATCCGCGCTCTGCAGCCACTCACATCAAGGAAAAAGTTCTTGCCATGCGCAAATAATCCAGATCAGCAACAAGAAGGCTGCAGCGTTCATCTGCCGCCTTCTTTTATTTTCCGGATTGGACATTTTCCGCGGCTCCTTCTGCACGATTGCCAGCCCTTCACGGATATGATAGAATGGACGCAGGAAACCAACAATCAAACGCATCTTCTGTTGGAACCCGTATAACAGGTATATCCTGCGGCAAAGGAGGGATATGATGAGCCAGCGCACCCGGTTGTTTTGCCTGAAAGATCCCTATGACCTGTCTGCGAGCGATGCGCAGTTTATCCGGGCCGTCCGCGAAAACTGTTCCTTCCACTATACGCATTGTCTGGAATACCGCAGGCTGCTGGACAGCTTTTCCTTCCGTCCGGATATGTTGAACGATTGCGCGGATCTGGCGCGTCTCCCTTTCCTGCCCACGGTTACCTTTAAGCATCACCGGCTGTTCTCTTTGCCCCGGCGGCGTATGGCGGCCCTGTCCACATCTTCGGGCACTTCAGGACAGTTCAGCGAGATCGGCTTTGATTATCCCGCCCTGTGGTGTAACTGGAATATGTTATGGAAAATCGGCCGCCGCCGGGGATTCTTCTCTCCCATGCCGTCGCATTATATTGTATTGGGCTACAAGCTCCGGCGGGGCAACCGCACCGCAGTGGCCCGCACGGCTTTTGGAGCAACGCTTTTAACACCGGCGCTAACCCGGACTTACGCCCTGCAATATCAAAACGGCCGGTATGTCCCGGATCTGGACGGAGTAGCGGATGCGCTAATTCGACATGGGAAATCCCATTTCCCTACCCGGCTGGTAGGATTCCCTTCATATACCTATTTTCTGCTCCGTCTGCTGGAGCGCCGGGGCATCCAGCTGCAGCTGCCCGCCGGTTCCAAGCTGATGCTGGGCGGAGGATGGAAACAGTTCTACACGCAGCAGGTGGAAAAAACCGTGCTTTATGATCTGGCCAACCGGATTCTCGGCATTCCAGAAGATCACATTATTGAGGTGTTCAGCGCAGTGGAGCATCCCATTCTCTATGCCGACTGCGTGCAGCACCACTTCCACGTCCCCGTTTACAGCCGTATCATCATCCGGGATCCCGACACGCTGTCTCCGCTGCCTTACGGGCAGCCGGGACTGGTGGAATTCATCAGCCCCCTGCTTACCGCTACGCCGACTCTTGCAGTGATGACCGATGATCTGGGCATTCTCCATCCTCCCGGATCCTGTCCCTGCGGCAATCCGTCCCCCTGGCTGGAGATTCTGGGGCGGGTCGGATTGAAAGATATCAAAACCTGCGCCGCCGGAGCTGAAAACCTGCTGACAGGAGATGATATGCCATGATCCTTGCCAACGGTAAACTGTATGACTCCCGCCAGCAGGAGAGCATCCTCTCCGGGCTGGAAAGGCGTGTGCTCCAAACTTTAGCCGGTCCGCCCCTTTCTTCAGAAGCGGTCATCGCCGCCATCGACCGCTTGGGGCGGCGGCTGGACCGCGGTGCGTTTGCCCCGCTCCTGGCTCAGATTGAGCAGGCCGACCGCTATCTGTCCCAAATCCGCCCCTTGATAACCCGCAAGGCGCTCGAGTACAAAATCCAGGCAGAGTTGGGCTCAGATGCCGTTCCCTGCTGCACCGCTCCGCCCGACGGGCTGCCGGCTCTCACAGTCCACCCCGCTCCTTTGGGCGTATTGCTGCATATTGCAGCGGGCAACGTGGACGGTCTGCCCGCCTACAGCGTGGTGGAAGGCTTATTGACCGGTAATATCAACATCCTCAAGCTGCCGCAGGCCGATAAAGGGCTGTCTGTGGAAATCCTCCGGCACCTGATACAGGAGGAACCCGCTCTTACAGACTATATCTATGTCTTCGACACCCCTTCCGAGGATGCGGACGCGCTGCTGCGCATGGCCCAGCTCAGCGACGGCATCGTGGTATGGGGCGGGGATGCAGCAGTATCCGCTGTGCGGAAATTCGCCCCAGTCGGCGCAAAGCTGATCGAGTGGGGACATCGCCTCAGCTTTGCCTATCTTTCCGGCCCCCAGGACCGGCAGCAGGACTGGCCCGCTCTGGCCCGGCATATCGTTGACTCACGCCAGCTGCTGTGTTCCTCCTGCCAGGTCATCTATCTTGATACAGACTCCACGGAGGATGTCCATGCGTTCTGCCGCCAATTCCTGCCTGTACTGGAGCAGGCTGCCGCCCAGGGACCGGCACAGAGCCTGGGTGCGGCAGCGGAACTGACCCTGCGCCGGTATCAGGCCCGGGTCGAACGGGCAATCACCGGAAGTGTCTCGGACAGCAGCCGGACGGTCTACGACGGCAGGCACTGCTCGCTGACCGCCTGCACGGATCGCGAACTGGAACTATCCGATCTGTTTGGCAATCCCTTGGTAAAGGCCCTGCCCCGGCACAGTTTACTGCCTGTTTTGCGGCGCCAGAAAGGGCGGCTGCAGACTGCCGGGCTGCTGTGTCCGGAAGAATACCGCGCAGATTTGACCGGTTTATTGGTCCGCGCCGGGCTCAACCGGGTACTCCGCGCCGGCGAGATGTCGGACAGCTTTTGCGGAGAGGCGCATGATGGGGAGTATCCCCTGCGCCGCTACACCCGAATGGTCAATCTGCGGTAGGCCGCGTTTTATGATATCTTCTTCCGGGAACGCATCCTGCGATATCGAGATCGTATCTCACAATAAGGCCGCAGCAGAGCATGCTCTGCTGCGGCCTTTCGGATTGCTGCGTCAGTTTGTTGCCTGAAGCGGATAATCGTATATCTCATGCCCGCTCTCCAGCGGTGCTCCGTCTACCGTAATGATGACGCTGTCCACTCCGCGCGCCTGCACAAAGGTGTTAACCAGCGAATAAATCAGCATGTTTTCTCCGGTCGTACCGGATGACCGCACGGCGTCACCGTATGCCGCGTTCATATCCAGCGTCAGCACACCGTCCGTTGTGGAGGAAGAATTGACCGCTACGCCCTCCGGCAGCGATCCCGCCGTGATCAACGCGTCGACCAATGCCTGATCCGAGTCATCCTCCGCGTCCGTTCCGACCGGGGTCAGTGTCTCTCCCTGTTCATCCGGCACATATACAACCACAGATTCCCCGCCCGACGGGTTGGGATTTTCCGGCTGCACCGCTGGCTCCTCTGAATCATCCGGGTTCTCCGGATCTTCGGTCTCCGCAGGATTTCCATCCGGTTCCACTGTTGCCGGAGGCTCAGGCTCCTGCCCTTTTTGTCCGGATACATAACCAAAAATACAGGCAACTGCAACCGCTGCAATGATAACGATAACCGCTATTGCAATCCAAATGCGTCTTTTCATAAAAACGCCTCCTATCCTGCCACCCCGCGGGTGTTCGTTGTGTGCTCATTATATCACAGCGGACCACATCAGCACAAGCGTTGTTCCCATCTTGACATCATAAGGCCCACAGGATAAGATAAGAACAGAGGTTTTATCCATCCTGACAGTAAAAGGAGAACTCACATGAAATACGAAATCAAGGGCGGGGCCTTCCCGGTCGTGGTCTGCGAACTGACCGACGGCGAGCAGATGATTACAGAAAAAGGCTCCATGGTCTGGATGACCCCGAACATGGTAATGGAAACCACAGGCGGCGGCATCGGCAAAATGTTTTCCAAGGCGTTTTCCGGCGAGAGTATGTTCCAGAACATCTATACTGCACGCGGCGCAGGCATGATAACCTTTGGTTCGAGCTTCCCCGGCAAGATCCTGCCGCTGCAGATCGCACCGGGTCGTGAAATGATCGTGCAGAAGAACGCTTTTCTGGCGTCTGAAGCCGGTGTAGAGCTTTCCATCCACTTCAACAAAAAGCTGGGCGCGGGCTTTTTCGGTGGTGAAGGCTTCATCATGCAGCGCCTGTCCGGCTCGGGCATGGCCTTTATCGAAATCGACGGCGAGCTGGTCGAATACGACCTGGCGCCCGGGCAGAAAATGGTGATCGATACCGGCAATGTAGCCGGTTTTGAGCCGACGGTTTCCATTGAGATCCAACAGGTGCCCGGCCTGAAGAACAAGTTCCTCGGCGGCGAAGGGCTGTTCAACACCACCCTGACCGGCCCGGGCAAGATCTGGCTGCAGACCATGCCGATCTCCAATGTGGCAATGGCGATCCGTCCGTTCATCCCGACCGGTAACGGATGACCATCCAGTCATTATTCGATAAAAAGTGGAGGAAACGATGTTTTCCTCCACTTTTCGCGTCTTTTATGCGTTATGAACGGCCTGCGCCATTTCCCGCACATATGCTGCGACATGCGGCGCGCAGTCCGCGCCGTACTGCGCACACAGCTTAACAATCGCCGAGCCGACGATCGCGCCGTCGGATTTTCCGGCCATTTCCGCCGCCTGCACGGGCGTCGAGATGCCGAACCCGACCGCGCACGGAATATCGCGTTCCTCCTTGACTAACTGCACCATGGCTCCGATGTCGGTCGTGATGCTCGACCGCACGCCGGTCACACCAAGCGAGGACACGCAGTACACAAAGCCCTCTGCCTCGCGTGCGATCATGCGGATACGGTCGTGCGAGGTCGGCGCAATCAGGGAAACCAGGTCCAACCCGTACTGTTTGCAGAGCGGGTCGAACTCGCCCTTCTCCTCATACGGCAGATCGGGCAGGATCAGCCCGTCCATGCCGGTTTCCGCTGCGGTTTGGATAAACTTTTCCGCTCCGTAGGAAAATACCACGTTGGCATAGGTCATAAACACCATCGGGATATCGGTTTTCTGACGGATGCGGCGCACCATGTCGAAAATCTGATCCGTTGTCACGCCGCCGGACAGCGCGCGCACATTTGCCGCCTGTATGACCGGTCCCTCGGCCGTCGGGTCAGAAAACGGGATTCCCAGCTCAATCAAATCTGCGCCTGCGTCCGTCATCGCATACACAAGCTGTTCGGTCACCTCGAGCGACGGGTCACCGCAGGTGACAAACGGGATAAACGCCTTGCCGCGGGCAAATGCCTGACTGATCTTACTCATGGATATCCTCCCCTCTGTACCGTGCGATCGCCGCGCAGTCCTTGTCGCCGCGGCCCGAAATGTTGATGACGATGATCTGGTCCCTGTCCATCTGCGGCGCAAGCTTGATCGCATGCGCGACCGCGTGTGCGGACTCGATCGCCGGGATGATGCCCTCGGTGCGGGACAGGTACTCGAACGCGTCCACCGCCTCGTCGTCCGTGACAGCGACGTATTCCGCGCGGCCGATATCGTGCAGGTATGCGTGCTCCGGCCCGATGCCCGGGTAGTCCAGGCCTGCGGAGATCGAATACACCGGCGCGATCTGCCCGTATTCGTCCTGGCAGAAATAGCTCTTCATACCATGGAAGATGCCCAGCCGCCCGGTGGCGATGGTCGCAGCGGTCTCCGCCGTATCCACGCCGCGGCCCGCGGCTTCGCACCCGATCAGGCGCACGCCCTCGTCCCCGATAAAGTGATAGAACGCGCCGATCGCATTCGAGCCGCCGCCCACGCAGGCCAGCACCGCGTCCGGCAGTCGGCTCTCCTTTTCCAGCATCTGCTCCTTGATCTCCTTCGAGATGACCGCCTGGAAATCGCGCACAATGGTCGGGAACGGGTGCGGCCCCATGCATGAGCCGAGAACGTAATGCGTGTCCTCGATGCGGCTGGTCCACTCGCGCATGGTCTCGCTGACCGCGTCCTTGAGCGTGCCCGTGCCGCTGTCCACCGGGTGCACCTTCGCGCCCAGCAGCCGCATGCGGTAGACGTTGAGCGCCTGCCGCTCGGTGTCCTCACGCCCCATGAACACCTCGCACTCCATGCCCATCAGCGCCGCAACGGTTGCAGTGGCCACGCCGTGCTGCCCCGCGCCGGTTTCTGCGATCACGCGGGTCTTGCCCATCTTTTTCGCCAGCAGCACCTGCCCCAGCACGTTGTTGATCTTGTGCGCGCCCGTATGGTTGAGGTCCTCGCGCTTGAGGTAGATCTTCGCGCCGCCGAGGTCGCGCGTCATGTGCTCCGCGTAGTACAGGCGGCTCGGGCGTCCTGCGTAGTCGTTCAGCAGCTCGGTCAGCTCCGCCTGAAAGGCGGGATCGTTTTTATAATGGTCATACGCCTGCTCCAGCTCGATGACCGCATTCATCAGCGTTTCCGACATATACTGCCCGCCGTGTACGCCAAATCGTCCTTTACTCATGGTTGTCCTCCTTTGACAAGCGCCGCCACACGGCGCATTTTTTCGGCGTCCTTGACGCCGTCCGTTTCGATCCCGCTCGACAGGTCGAGCGCATACGCGCCCGTCTGCATCGCGCGGGTGATATTGCTTTCGTTTAAGCCCCCGGCAAGGAAATATGGCTTGCCGACCGCTCCGATCAGCGACCAGTCAAATGTCTTTCCGCTCCCACCATAGGCGTCTTTCGTGTATGTATCCAGCAGCAGAAAATCCACTGGATCGTTTTTTATCTGTTTGATATCCGCTTGCGCTCCCACTCGCACCGCATAGATGATGGGCGCGGCAGTCATGGTTCGCAGGCGCTGGATGTATGCGGCGCTCTCACCGCCATGCAGCTGGATGAGGTCGATCACACCGCTGTTCGCGAGCGAAGCAATGTGCGTCGGGTCGTCATTGACGAACACGCCCACCGCCTGTATGCCCGGCGAAAGCAGTGCGCGCAGCCGCGCCGCCTGTTCATCGGTTACACGGCGGCGGCTCTCCGCGAACACGAAACCGATGTAGTCCGGCCGGGTCTCGTTCGCCGCATGGATGTCCTCCTCCCGGGTCTGGCCGCAGAATTTGAGCTTCATTTCGCCGCCTCCTGCAGGGCCTGCAACGCGCGCTTCTTATCGAGCGAGCGCATCAGGAACTCGCCCACCAGAATCGCGTCCGCACCCGCCTGCCGCAGTTTGGCCGCGTCTTCCGGACAGGAAACGCCGCTCTCCGCGACGAAGATCGTCCCCTCCGGCGCGCCCGCGCGCAGCCGCGCCGCATTTCCCAGATCGACCGAGAAGTCCCTGAGATTGCGGTTGTTCACGCCGATCAGCCGCGCGCCCGCTGCGACCGCGGACTGCATCTCCGCCTCGTCATGCGTCTCCACGAGCGCGGACAGGCCAAGTTTGTCACAAATGGCAAGGTATTCTCGTAGTTTGTCCGTGTCCAGCAGCGCGCAAATCAGCAGCACCGCATCCGCGCCCATCACCTTGGCTTCGTAGATCTGGTATTCATCTACCGTAAAATCCTTGCGAAGCATGGGTACATCAACCGTCAGCCGGATAGCGCGGAAGATTTCATCCGAACCGAGAAACCACTTCGGCTCAGTCAGCACCGAGATACAGTCTGCTCCCGCTTCCTCATACTGTCCCGCAATGCCGAAATAGTCGAACTGCGGGTCGATCACACCCTTGGAAGGGCTTGCCTTTTTGACCTCGCAGATAAACGCAGTCCCTTTGCCCGAAAGCGCCTTTTCAAATCGGAAATCCCCGCGCAGCAGGGCTTCGGCCTGCGCCTTGATATCTTCCAGCGTGACACGTGCCTTTGCCGCCGCGACCCGCTCGCGCGCGTGGGCGGCAAGTCCGTCCAAAATCATACGGATACCTCCTGTGTCGCCTTGATGAACTGCTGGAGCTTTTCATATGCCGCACCGCTGTCGATCAGCTCCGCTGCCTTTTGGATGCCGTCCACGAGCTGGATACCGTCAATGCCAAGGTACAGCGCGATACCAGCATTGAGCAGGATCTCATCACGTTTGGCGCCCCTCTCCTTGCCTGAAAGCACGTCACGCGTGATCTGCGCGTTCTCCTTCGGCGAGCCGCCGCGCAGGTCGTCCACCTTACAGGACGACAGGCCAAGATCGGACGGTGTAAACGAATACGGCGTCAGCTCGCCGAAGCGGATCTCGCACACCTTATTTTCGCCCAGCAGGCTGGCCTCGTCCATCCCCCCGCCGCAGACCACCATGCCGCGCGTCACGCCAAGGTTGGAGAGCACCTGCGCCATCGGCATGACCAGCTTTTCATCGTACACGCCGAGCAGCTGCATGGTCGCGCGCGCCGGGTTGGACAGCGGGCCGAGCACGTTGAACAGCGTGCGCTCGCGCATGCCCTTGCGCACGGGGGCGACGTTTTTCATCGACTTGTGGTAGCCCTGCGCAAACAGGAAGCAGATGCCCGTGTCCGCGAGCACCTTCTCGTTCTGCTCCGGGGAGAGGTCGAGCGCCGCGCCCAGCGCTTCGAGCACGTCCGCCGCGCCCGACTTGGACGATACCGATCGGTTGCCGTGCTTGGCGATCGGCACGCCGCCCGCCGCCGCGACAAGGGCCGCGGTCGTCGAGATATTGAACGAGCCGACCTCGTCGCCTCCCGTGCCGACGATATCCATTACCGCGCCCTTCGGCTCGATGTGCGCGCCCTTTTCGCGCATGACCTCGGCGCACGCTGTAATTTCCGTGATGGTCTCGCCCTTCATGCGCAGCGCGGTGAGCAGCGTCGCCATTTCAATATCGGTCGCCGTGCCGTCCATCATTTCCTGCATGGTGGCGCGTGCGGTATCATAGTCCAGATCGTTTCCGTTGATAACGGTGTGGATCGCCTGCTGTATCATCATGATTTACCTCCTCAAAATTCAGTGGATGGATAAAAAGTTCTGCATGATTAAATCACCCTGCGGGGTCAGAATCGACTCCGGATGGAACTGCACGCCATAGATCGGCTTTTCCTGGTGCCGCACGGCCATGATCTCGCCGTTTTCATCCCGCGCGGTGACTGCAAGGCAGTCCGGCAGGCTGTCAGGCTCCGCCACCAGCGAGTGGTACCGTGCGACCAGCACCTTGTGCGCCAGCCCCTGAAACAACGACTCGGCTGTATCGATCTCGACCATGCTCTGTTTGCCGTGCATCAGCCGTTTTGCGTGCACGATCTGTCCGCCAAATGCCTCGCAGACCGCTTGGTGCCCCAGGCAAACGCCCAAAACCGGGATGCGGCCGCCGAGCTGCAAAATCACATCCTCACAGACGCCCGCGTCTTTCGGGTATCCCGGGCCGGGCGACAAAATGATGTGCGAGGGATTCAGCCCCTCGATCTCCCCCACCGTAACCGCGTCGTTCCGCACGACCCGGATGTCCGGCTGGATCGCTGCGGCCTGCTGGTACAGGTTGTAGGAAAAGGAATCATAATTGTCGATCAGAAGTATCATCAGCCGTCCACCTCCGCTGCGCGCTCGATCGCGTTTATCACCGCACGCGCCTTGTTTGCACTTTCCAGATATTCGTTCTCCGGTACGGAGTCCGCCACAATGCCGCCGCCCGCCTGCACCGTGACCACTCCGTTTTTCCTGGCCGCCATGCGGATCGCGATGCAGGTGTCCATGTTGCCCGCAAAGTCCAGATATCCGAGCGCGCCGCCGTACACGCCGCGCGGCTCGTGCTCCAGCTCCTCGATGATCTCGCAGGCGCGGATCTTGGGCGCGCCGGACAGCGTGCCCGCAGGCAGTACAGACGCGAGCGCGTCGAGCGCATCGCAGCCGTCCGCAAGGTCGCCCTCGACCTGCGAGCAGATGTGCATGATCTTGGAGTACCGGTGGATCATCATGTATTCGGTCACCTCAACCGAGCCGATTCGAGATACCCGCCCGAGATCGTTCCGCCCGAGGTCGACCAGCATGTTGTGCTCGGAAAGCTCCTTCTCGTCCGCGAGCAGCTCGCGCTCGAGCGCCTTGTCCTCGGCCGGTGTCGCGCCGCGCGGGCGGGAGCCTGCGACCGGGAAGGTGGTCAGGCGGCCGTCCTGCAGCCGCACCAGCGTTTCGGGGGAGGAGCACATGATCTCATCCCCGTCAATGGACAGGAACACCATGTAGGGCGACGGGTTGGTGGTACGCAGCACGCGGTAGGCCGGGAGCAGGCTGCCCGCATAGGGGCTTACAAACCGCCGCGACTGCACCGCCTGAAAGATATCGCCGTCAAAGATATACTCCCGCGTTTTGTTCACGATCTCCGTGTACTGCGCCTCGGTCACGTTGCAGGTAAACCGCGGCTGCTCTGTGACCTGCTGTGGCGGGAGCGGGCTCTGGTCGTTCACCAGCGCTGCCATGCTTTCCAGTTCGGCGCAGGCTCTGCCGTAGTTTTCCATCACGCTGTCCGTACGCATGTTGACGATCAGCACGATTTTCTGTCGGAAGTGATCGTAAGCAATCACCTTATCGAACAGCAGCAGATCGAAATCATCCCAATCCCCGCGCTTGATGCTAAGGCGCGGCTCGGCGTAACCCAGCATCGCATAAGCGAAGTATCCGACGAACCCGCCGGTAAACGGCGGCAGTCCCTCGATGCGCGGCGCGCGGTATCCGGCCAGCACCTCGCGCAGTACGTCAAGCGGTTTATCCGTCTGTACGGTGCGGTTTTGCACGCCCTCGAATTTGACCGTACCGTTTTTGCAGGTTGCGCGCAAGATCGGGTCATAGCCGAGAAAGGAATACCGCGCCCACTTCTCGCCGCCCTCCACGCTTTCGAGCAGGAAGAACCGTTTCGACCGCGCCTGCAGCCGCCGCAGCAGGGCGATCGGCGTGGTCATATCCGCGTAAATCTCGCGGCACACCGGAATGGTCGAATATTCCGCCGCGAGTTTTACAATTTCATCACAGCCTGGGGTTATCATGTTATTGCCCTCCGTTTTCGTCTGGTTTTGCGCATCGGGCAACAAAAAAAGCCTTTGTCCTCACGATGCAGCCATGCATCATGGGACAAAAGCCAAAGCTTCTGCGGTGCCACCCAAATTGGCGCAGATATGCGCCCGCTCAGCAGCGCGCCAACACGCGCCCTCCCCTGGTAACGGCGGGATACCCGTCAGCCATACTCTCCGGAATGCCGGATTTCAGGCCGCCCTCACAAGTCCATTCAGAAACGTCCTTCGCTGCCGCCCTCGCACCATTGGGCAGCTCTCTGGGAGCGCGGTTTCGCTCTTACTTACTCTTGCTCTGCGGTTTGTTTTATACTGTTACACAGTATATGCCCAGTATGATAATTTGTCAAGTTATTTCTTTCCGTTTTTTTCTTATCTCAATAAAATATCAAGGAGGGCGGCTCTGCCGCTCCCCCTTTATTCTTCCCCCTTTTTACTCTTGCGGCGTTTGCGCACCGCTTCGGTCAGCAGGTATTCGATCTGCCCGTTGACTGAGCGGAACTCATCCTCCGCCCAGCGCGCCAACTCCTCATACAGGGAGGCGGACAGCCGCAGCGGCACCTGCTTTTTCGCTTTTTCCTTGTCCGCCACGGTGTTTCCTCCTTTTGATCCTGATATCCGGCAAAACGGCAACTTGTACCGCCTTGCCCCATCCGGATTCTTTTATCCCATGTAACCGGCCGTCAGATCACGCCAGCCAAATGGCTGATCCCCACCAGCGCAAGCACCGGCGGGATCAGCTGCGCGGCGCACACGGCGAGCCGTTGTAAACGCTTTCGCATATTCTTCCCTCTATTTTAATAGATCGAGCCGCTGTTGACAACCGGCTGTGTATCCTTATTTGCACACAGTACGACCATCAGGTTGGAAACCATCTGCGCTTTGCGCTCGTCGTCCAGCTCAACGACCTGCTTGCGGCTCAGCTCGTCGAGCGCGAGCTCGACCATACCCACCGCGCCCTCGACGATCATCTTGCGCGCGTCCACAACTGCGCTCGCCTGCTGGCGCTGGAGCATAGCTGCCGCGATCTCAGGAGCATAGGCCAGCGTGGTAATGCGCGCTTCCTCGATCTTGAGTCCAGCGCAGTCCACGCGCTTCTGGATCTCCTCCGCAAGCACGGCCGCGATCTCCTGCGACGAGCCGCGCAGGCTCTTTTCGTCCCCGCCGTCGGACACGTCGTACGGATACAGGCGCACGGTGTTGCGCAGCGCCGCATCCGACTGGATGGACAGGAATTCCTGGTAATTGTCCACCGCGAACACCGCCTTGGCGGTGTCCTCGATGTGCCAGATGACCGCGATTCCAATGATGATCGGGTTGCCGAGCTGGTCGTTGATCTTCTGCTTGTCATTGTTGAGCGTCATGGTCTTGAGAGACAGGCGCTTGCCGTGCGGCTGGCCGGTCGTGATGCGACCGGAGGACAGCTTGCCTGCCTTAAGCGCTTCGTTCGCTTCCTCCGCTGCCTTGGCAATCGCGGATTCCGCCGCGGGGTTGACCGCCGTGCAGAACGGATTGACGAAGAAGATACCCTCGCCCTTGAGCGTGCCGACGTACTTGCCGAACAGCGTCAGCACGAGCGCCTCGTTCGGGCGCAGCACCTTGATGCCCGCGAACAGCAGCCAGCACGGCAGGCACCAGTAGAGGATGCACACCGCAAGCAGCGCGATCATACCGGCGCTGCTGCCGTGCGCGGCGAGCTGCATGGCGCTGTATACGATACCTGCTACCGTTGCAAACATCAGCACAATATTGATCAGCAACACAGCCAGCCCGTTCGGGGCATGCAGTGTTTTCTCCTGATACTCCACTTGCTTTTCATCCATGTAAGTTCCCTCACAATCATATCAATTTGATATCACAATAATACACCCGGCCACCTGCCCTGTCAACAGGGATTTGGCGCAAAGGGCAAAAGAAAAGCGCCCCGGAGGGGGCGCTGCGCGCGGCGGGCCATCCGCCGTTCATATCCAGTAGAAGCGCGCAATGCGCGGCCGTTTGCCCGCTGGACGCGGGTTTCACAAATGCTTGTGCTTAACTGCATATTCACGGCTATGCGCTGCAGGCACACAAGAGGAGGGGGAACCAAGGTTCCCCCTGCCTCTTGCGAATCACCACCCCCTCCTTCAGGGCGCGCTGCACGCGCAAAAGTAAGTCCCTCTTTCCACCTGCCGCCCGGCTGCCCCAAAGGGTAAGCGAAACGGGTGCCACCCCAAGGGAGCGGGCGCAATGCGCGCCCCTACAAGACAGGGTGGCAACCGCCCTTCTTGTTACTTAGGGACAAATGGGCGGCGGGAAGTCTGCCGTTACGCACCTTGCGCGCGAAGCGCGCCCTAAAGGGAAAGTGGGTGATTGACAAGAGGGAGGAAACCGGATGGGTTTCCTCCCTCTTGCCCGCAGTGCGGCCGCGCAGGCCGCGAATACACAGTTAAGAATCAGCATTTGTTAACCCCGCGTCAGCGCTCCTTCCGGAACACATCCGGCAAAAACAGGTCGTGCCGCGGGATCCTGTCCCACGCAAAGCCGGACACCAGTTCACGCGCGGCAAGCGGCTCCGGGCGGTCAAGCAGCCCCGCGGCGCAGGCCAGCGCGCCGATCACCTGCCCGGAGGTGAACCGCTGCCGCAGCAGGCCGAGGTCGAGGTCCTCATCCCGCTTGGACAGGCGGCGGCCGTCGTGGTCGCACAGCAACGGGATATGCACGAACGCAGGCGGCGCAAAGCCGAACAGCCGGTGCAGCCAGATCTGCCGCGGTGTGGAGGAGATCAGGTCCGCGCCGCGCACCACCTCGGTCACGCCGGAGATCGCGTCGTCCACCACGACCGCGAGCTGGTAGGCAAACACCCCGTCCGACCGGCGGATGATGAAATCCCCGCACTCGCGCGCGAGGTTTTCGCTGTACGCGCCGAACACCCCGTCCGTGAAGCGGACCTCCTCATCCGGCACGCGCACGCGCGTCGCCGGGGAGCGCGTTTTGCGCTTCTCCGCAACCTGCTCGGACGTCAGATCGCGACAGGTGCCCGCGTAGACCACGCGGCCGTCCGACAGGTGCGGCGCGGAAGCCGCGTGCAGCGCCGCACGCGAGCAGAAGCAGGGATACAGCAGCCCCTTTTCCCGCAGGATGGCTTCATATTTCTCGTAAACCGCCGTGCGCTCGGACTGATACAGGATCTCCCCGTCCCAGTCCAGCCCCAGCCAGCGCAGGTCGTCGAGGATCAGCTCCGCATAGCTGCGCGGGCAGCGCAGGGTATCCAGATCCTCGATCCGCAGCAGGTACTCCCCGCCCTCATGCCGCGCGCTCAGCCACGCCAGCAGCGCGCACAGCACGTTGCCGAGGTGCATCCGCCCGCTCGGGCTGGGCGCAAAGCGTCCGATGGTCTGCATGTTTCTTCCTCCTTTTCGTCCCTCTATCTTACCATAAGCGGACAGGGCTATGCAACCGCCCCTTTTTCCTGTATAATGGTTTCAATCTATCATGAGGTGAGACAGAGATGAAAAAACGGATCACAGCACTGCTCCTGATGCTGCTCTGCCTGTGCGGTACTGCTGCCTGCGGGCAGGATAGCGCCAGCGAAACGGAAAGCGCCTCCGCCCCGGCCGGACAGCAGGACGCTGCAACGCAGGACAGCAATCCCTTCTCTGAGGACGCGTCCGAGCCTGTCGAGGAGGACAACACGGCTGCAGCCAAATTGTATGTCAACAACCTGCCGCTCGAGGCGCAGGTGGCGCAGATGTTCTTTGCTCGCTGCCCGGAGTTGGATGCGGCAGCGCTCGCCGGGGAATACAGCATCGGCGGCTACATCCTGTTCGGCCGCGATTTTGAAAGCCAGACCCCGGACAGTGTCACTGACACCATCCAGTCCTATCAGGACGTGGCTGCGACCCCCATGCTGATCGGCGTGGACGAGGAAGGCGGCACGGTCGTGCGCATCAGTTCCAACCCGAATTTCCGCGCCGTTCCCTTCCACTCGCCGCAGTCACTGTATAATGAGGGCGGGTTCGACCTGATCACCAGCGACACCAAGGAGAAGGACGAGTTGCTCGCGTCCATTGGTGTGAACGTCAACTTTGCACCTGTGTGCGACGTATCCACCGACCCGAACGACTTTATCAACGCCCGCGCCTTCGGTCAGGACGCGGCGCAGACCAGCGAATATGTGCGCACGGTGGTCGCGCAGATGCTGGCGGACAACACCGGCATGGTGCTCAAGCACTTCCCGGGCTACGGCAGCAACGTGGATACCCACACCGGCATCGCCATCGACGAGCGCCCGATCGAGACGTTCCGCGAAAGCGACTTCCTGCCGTTTGAAGCGGGTATCGATGCAGGGGCGCAGTCCATTCTGGTCAGCCACAACATCGTCCAGTGCATGGACGGCGAGCTTCCCGCGTCGCTCTCCCCTGCAGTGCACGACATTCTGCGGGACGAACTCGGCTTTGACGGCGTCATCATGACCGACGACCTGATCATGGAAGCCATCACCGACTACACCGGCGGCGAAAACGCGGCCGTGCTCGCCGTGCAGGCGGGCAACGACATGCTGGTATCCTCGGACTTTGTGACCCAGTACAATGCCGTGCTTACTGCCGTGCAGGACGGCACGATCAGCGAAGGCCGCATCCGCGAGTCTGCGATCCGCGTCATCCGCTGGAAGATGGATCTCGGGCTGATGGAAGCGGCAAGATAAAGGCAATACCGCATGATTTGACAAGAGCGATTTGCGAGAATATTTTGCGTTCGGATGCGGCGCGTTTTCGCAGCAATACTGGATATATTGCAAGAAAGCGTAACAAAATCCGGGGGCAAAATTTTCGCAAAGCGCCGCAGGCACAATTGTGCGGTATTGCCTGAAGAAAAATCTCCCGCAAGGGGGATTTTTTTGTAGCACCATGCAACCAAACCGGGATATCCGCCGTATCTGATAGTGAAAGGGAACATCCGGTGCTGCATTTGCGGAACAGATGGAAGGGGGCGGCGCAGCATGAATGATGGTAAACTGATCCGTGCGCTGAGGCGCGGCCAACGCGGCGCGCTCGACCGGGTGATCGCGGGGTACAGCGGTTACGCCGCGTCTGTCGCCCGCAGCGTACTGGGCAGCGCCGCTTCGCGGGAGGATCTGGAGGAAATCGTATCCGACGTGTTCGTCGCGCTTTGGCGTACCGCGGACCGCCTGGATGAAACCCGTCCGCTCAAAAGCTATCTGGCGGCGATCGCGCGCAATGCGGCCATTGACCGCCTGCGCAGGCAGCGGCCGGAGGAGCTGCTGCCCGCAGATGATCTTCTGGCTGCCGACGACGCCGAGGGGCCGGAAGCGCAGGCGCTCCGCCGCGAGCAGGCCGAGACCCTGCGCCGCCTGCTGCTCGGGATGGCGGCGGACGACCGTGAAATCTTCGTGCGGTTTTATTATTACCGACAGACCGTACGCGAGATCGCGTCGGTGATGGAAAGGAATGAATCAACCGTCAAGGCGCGGCTGGCCCGCGGACGCGCCAGACTGCGTGACAAGCTGACCAAGGAGGTGGATGGATATGCTGATCCCTGAACTGTTTGACGAACTGGATGAGCACGAGCTGGATGAACTGCTCGACCTGCCGGTACGCGGCACGGCCGCTGTATCCGCCCGCCGCATCCGCCACCGCGTCAACCGGGCGCTGGACGCCGATCCTGCAGAAAGGAGGGTCCATATGAAACAGGCATATAAGAAAGGCATCTGCGCGGCGCTGATCGCCGCCTGCCTGCTCACCGGGGCATTTGCCGCTGCAACCAAACTCAACCTGCTGCGCGGCTGGCTGGATGAGGACAGCATCGGCGAACTGGTGGTCAACACCGACAAGCAGTCGGTCGAGACGCAGGATTTCCGGCTGACAATCGAGGAATCGCTGTCCGATGAATCAACCACCTATGTCGCTTATTCCCTCACCGCACTGAGCGACTACGGACGGGCTATACTGGAAGATCTCGAGCGGGAGGAAGCCGATCGGACGGTCTGGACCGGCCAGGATATTTCCACCGGCTCCACTTCGGCTGAAAGCCTTATCACCGTGCAGACCAAGGGCAGCTCCAAGGTGACCAACGTTACACAGAGCCCACGCTCGGTACTGACCGAGTATCTGCCGGCGTCCCAATCCGGCCAGTTACGTTACCGCAGTATCACCAGCGGCGTTGGATCACTCAGTCTGCAGCTGTATGGTTCAGACGAGGTACTGGAAGTACCGCAGACCGTCAATGCACAGAATGCAGAGATACGTTTTGACCCGCAACCCAGTATTTCCCTGCCCAACGGCTCGACAGTGACATTTTACTCCCTGCGTCTGACCAGCCTTGGTTATGCACTTGACTCGTGGTCGATGGATATGGCAAGCACACAGCGCTTTGATCTGGACTATCTGCTGCGCTTTCTCATGGATGACGGCAGTATCCGCACACTGGGCGAGCTCACTGCACACGATGCGCACGGCTACAGCGTATGGGATACTGTACTCGACCTCCGCACAGTCAAGGCTGTGGTTCTGAACGATATCGCGTATTTTCTGGATGGCAGTGATCCTCTCCCCTGCCCGCTGCCCGATGAACTGGGCGTGATCCGGCTGGAACCGTCCCCCATCTTTACAGTCCCGGCAAATGGCGACGGTACAGCTGTCCTTCCGGGTTATCCCGCCCGCGCGCTGCTTGAACCGTTCGGCGGCACGGTGGAGTACGACGCGGCTACAAAAACCGCCGTGCTCACACGCGGGGACTACACCTGCACGGTCACGGTCGGCAGCCCGGTCGT
>DXFS01000027.1 GCA_019114345.1 Candidatus Agathobaculum pullistercoris
GTTCGCGGATTTTCTCCCGCCGGGCCTTTTCTTCCGGCGTGCGATTCTTTCTGGCCATATGTATAACCTCCTGTGTGATGCTTCTATTTTACACCACTCAGGAGGTTTACACATGATTTGAAGAAGTCTCACTATGGCAGGGTAACAACCTATCCCTTCTTAATGTGACACAAAAGGACCGCATCGCGGTCCTTTTGTTATTTTCTCGGCGTTTTCGCGGGCGCAAGCAGATACACATGCTCGGCGCCCATTTTCCGCAGCACATCCGCGGCCGCGGCGGCCATTGAACCGGTGGTGATGATATCATCCACCAGCACGACCGACTGCCCGGAGAGGTCAACGTTCCCCATCGGCAGCAGCGCCCGCGCCGCGTTTTTCTGCCGCGCGGCAAAGTCCTTCTGCTCGGACTGCGTGGGCGTGAACGGCCGCTTGCGCATAGTCGCCCGGCAGGGCAGGCCAAAGGCCGCGGCAACCGGTTTGGCGAGGAGCTCAGCTTGATTGTATCCGCGCTTGTGCAGATGCACAAAGCCGATCGGCATATAGGTGATGAGATCGGGCTTCCAGTCCTCCAGCCGTTCGGCCAGCAGGGGAAGTGCTTGCGCAGCGAACCAGTCCGCATAGTGCTGTTTGTGGTTGAACTTGAACCGGTGCATCGCCTGCTTGACTTTGCCGGTGTAGTACAGCGCGGCGGCGCAGCCGTCCATGCCCGGCACGCGGATGGGCTCCGTGCAGCGGTACTGCTCACGCACCTCGCGCGCGCAGGCGGCACAGATCATCGCCTTGCTGCCGTCCTCCGCCGGGATCGCTTCGCCGCAGAGCACGCAGTTATGCATAAACAGGATACCCATTTCCATCCCTCCCAACAAAAAACGGCCGCTGCTGCGACCGTTTTTCCATTCTTTGCGCCGCAGCGCATTTTGATCAGAACCTTGCAGCGTGCTGCAAGGTTCGTAAAAAGCCCAGCTTTGCCGGGCTTTTTACACAAGTGCGGAAAAAGTTTCGATTGTCGGAACTTTTTGCAGCTTTGGATGCATCCGCGCCCTGCGCGGTGCATCCTCTTCGACCGAAACCGTGGTTTCGGTCGAAGGTTTTAGCCCAAAAGCTTCTTCAGCCGCTCCGCCGCCTCCAGCGTGCGCTGCTGGTCGCCGAACGCGGTCAGACGGAAGAAGCCGTCGCCGTTCCTGCCGAAGCCTGCGCCCGGGGTACCGACTACATGCGCGTTCTCAAGCAGGTAGTCGAAGAACTCCCACGAGCCCATGCCGTTCGGGCACTTGAGCCACAGGTACGGGCTGGACTTGCCGCCCGTATACCAGATGCCGAGCGAATCGAGCGTCTCCGCGAGTACCTTGGCGTTCTGCTTGTAGTAGCCGAGGGTCTCCTTGATCTGCTTCATGCCGTCCTCGGTGAAGCAGGCCGCAGCACCCTTCTGTACGATATAGGGCACGCCGTTGAACTTGGTGGTCTGGCGGCGCAGCCACATCTTGTTGAGCTTGCCGTCCATCAGCGCCTGCGGGACAACCGTCCAGCCGCAGCGCGTGCCGGTGAAGCCCGCCATCTTGGAGAACGAGCAGAACTCGATCGCGCAGGTCTTTGCACCTTCAATCTCAAAGATCGAGCGGGGGAGGTTCTCGTCCTCGATGAAGCACTCGTAAGCCGCGTCATACAGAATGACCGCGCTGTTTGCGTTCGCGTAGTCCACCCACGCCTTGAGGCCTGCGCGGTCGTATGCCGCACCGGTCGGGTTGTTGGGCGAGCAGATATAGATGATGTCCGCTTTCACCGAAGCGTCCGGCAGAGGAAGGAAGCCATTGGACTCGTTTGCGTCCATAAAGATGACCTTGCGGCCCGCCATGACGTTGGTGTCAACATATACCGGATAGACCGGATCGGGGATAAGCACGGTGTTGTCTGCGCCGAAGATGTCGAGGATGTTACCAAGGTCGCTCTTCGCGCCGTCCGAGATGAAGATCTCGTCCGTAGCAAGGTCTACACCGTGGGTCTTGTAGTAGCCGACCAGCGCCTCATGCAGAAAGCCGTAGCCTTGCTCGTCGCCATAGCCGTGGAAGGTCTCCTGCCTGGACTGATCCTCTACTGCCGCGTGCAGTGCGTCGATAACCGCGGGTACGAGCGGACGGGTCACGTCGCCGATGCCCAGACGGATGATATCCGCCTCCGGGTGCGCAGCGGAATATTCACTTACCTTGCGGGCAATAGTAGAGAACAGATAGCTCTGCTCGAGGTTGTCGTAGTTCTTATTGATCTGCATGTTCTTTGCTCCTTTTCAGCGATGCTGCGACAAACGCCTTGAACAGCGGATGCGCGCGGTTGGGGCGGGACTTGAACTCGGGGTGGAACTGCACGCCGATGTAGAACGGATGATCCGGGATCTCGACGGTTTCCACCAGCTCGCCCGTGGGCGAGGTGCCCGTGATCAGCATGCCCTTGCTTTCGATCTGCTCACGGAAATTATTGTTGAACTCATAGCGGTGACGGTGGCGCTCGGAGATCATCTCCGCTCCGTAGGCCGTCGACATGATGGTGTCCGGCCGGATCTTGCACGGATAGGCGCCCAGACGCATGGTGCCGCCCTTTTTGGAAATGCCCTGCTGGCTCTCCATCAGGTCGATGACCGGATGGGTGGAGTCCGGGTCAAACTCAGAGGAGTTCGCATCCTCAAAGCCGAGCACATTGCGGGCATAGCTCATGACCGCGATCTGCATGCCGAGGCAGATGCCGAAATAGGGGATGCCCTGTGTGCGGGCATAGTTCGCCGCACAGATCATACCCTCTACGCCGCGGGGGCCGAAGCCGCCGGGCAGGATGATGCCGTCGACCTCGCCGAGCAGCTTGTCCGCGGTGGAATCGTTGATCTCCTCAGAGTCGACCCAGTCGATATCCACAAAGCAGCCGTTTTCATAGCCGCCGTGCTGTAATGCTTCTGCGACAGAGAGGTAAGCGTCGTGCAGGCGGACATATTTGCCCACGAGCGCGATCTTGACATGATCCTTGCGCGCCGCGATGCGCTCGAGCATGGCGACCCAGTCGCTCATATCGCCCTTGGGCGCGCCGATGGACAGCTCGCGGCACACAATATCGGACAGGTGGCTCTCCTCGAGCATCATCGGCGCCTGATACAGCACGGGAAGGGTGCGGTTCTCAATAACGCAGTCCGGCTGCACGGTGCAGAACATGGAGATCTTGCGCTTGATGTCGTCATCCATCGGCTGGTCGACGCGGGCGACGATGATGTCCGGGGAAATACCCAAGCCGCGCAGCTCCTTGACCGAGTGCTGAGTGGGCTTGGACTTAGGCTCGTTCGAGCCGGAGATGTACGGGACCAGGGTCACGTGGATAAACAGGCAGTTGCGGCGGCCGACCTCGGTCGCCACCTGGCGGATGGCTTCGAGGAAGGGCTGGGATTCAATGTCGCCCGTGGTGCCGCCGATCTCGGTGATGACCACGTCTGCCGAAGTCTTTTTGCCGACCGAGTAGATGAACGACTTGATCTCGTTGGTGATGTGCGGGATGACCTGCACGGTCTCGCCCAGGTATTCACCCGCGCGCTCCTTGTTGAGCACGTTCCAGTACACCTTGCCCGTGGTCAGGTTGGAGAACTTGTTCAGATCCTCGTCGATGAAGCGCTCGTAGTGGCCGAGGTCGAGGTCGGTCTCCGCGCCGTCGTCGGTCACGTATACCTCGCCGTGCTGGAACGGGCTCATCGTGCCGGGGTCAACATTGATATAGGGGTCGAGCTTCTGCGCCGCCACCTTGAGGCCGCGGCTCTTGAGCAGGCGGCCGAGCGATGCAGCCGTAATGCCCTTGCCCAGACCGGAGACCACGCCACCGGTCACGAAAATGTACTTTGTCATATCTCGATCTCCCCCTTAAATACGGTCGTTGCCGCGCCCGTCATGAACACGGTCTCATCTGTGTAGCGCACGGTCAGATCGCCGCCGCGCAGGTGTACAGTGATATCTTCGTTTTTATTCGCGCGCCCGGTCAGACAGGCTGCAACGCCCACCGCGCAGGCACCTGTGCCGCAGGCCCAGGTCTCGCCCGAGCCGCGCTCCCAAACGCGCATTTTCAGGCTGCCGTCCGGCAGGACACCCACAAACTCAGTATTGATGCGCTCCGGGAACAGCGCATGGTGCTCAAACTTGGGGCCGATCCGCGCAAGATCCAGCCCATCGATATCCTCATCCAGAAAGATGACGCAGTGCGGGTTGCCCATGGAAACGCAGGTGATGTGGTACACCTTTTCGTCCACCACAAGCGGCGCTCCGATCACGGTATCGCCCTCCAGATCCACCGGGATGTCGTGCGGGGCGAGGATCGCCGCGCCCATATCCACACGGGCGGAAAGCATTTTGCCGTCTTTCACGGTCAGCTCAAGCGTTTTCACACCCGAGAGCGTATCGACCGTGACCGTAGTGCGGCCGTCCGTCATGCCGTTGTCGTACAGGTATTTGCCCACGCAGCGGATGCCGTTGCCGCACATTTTGCCCTCGGATCCGTCAGCGTTAAAAATGCGCATCTGCGCATCCGCCTTGTCTGAGGGGGAGATCAGGATGATGCCGTCGCCGCCGATGCCGAAGTGCGGCTCGCTCAGCCGGACGGAAAGCTCCTCAGGGTTGGGGACCGTCTGGTCAAAACAATTGAAGTAGATGTAGTTGTTGCCGCAGCCGTGCATCTTGGTGAAGGACAGCTTCACGCGGTTTCCCTCCTTGAAGTAAACAAAAAATGGTATATGAGCGGGGCTTTGACAGACCTTCGCTCATATACCACATAGTATATCATATTTCTGCGGAAATTTCTCTACCCAATTGAAAAAAAGCGGAAAAAATTTGCCGCAACAGGATGCGTGCATTGGGCGGTATCGCACAAAAACGCATGCGTTATCCCGGGGTCTCGCCGCCAATGATCGCCTCGGCGATCTCGCGCTTGGTCACGCGCCGCTTCATGGCCTGCTGCTCGATATAGGCGTGCGCCTCGGGCTCGGTCATGGAGCAGCACTCGATGAGCAGGCATTTTGCGCGGTCCACTGCGCGGATATCCTCGATACGCTGCTGCAGACGGCGGTTTTCGCTCTGCAAGCCGGTCAGCCGCTGGCGCGCGGCGCGCGTCATGCGCAGCGCCTGCGTGAACAGCACGCGGGAAAGCGGCTTGGGAATGACAAACACGCCGTCATCCTCCACCTTTTCGGAAACGCTGTCGGCGATCTCCGCCTTGGCCAGCAGGATCACGCCCGCCATCGTGTCGTGCGTTACGGTCTGCGCCAGCTCGTGGCCGAATTCATCCGGCAGCGGGGTGTTGACCAGTACCAGGTCGAACATGCCATCCACCAGCATGCGGCGCGCCTCCGAGCCGGAGGAAGCAAAGCATATCTGTCCCTGTACATGGCAGGACGTGAGGAACTGCGAGAGCATGGCATGGGATTTCTCCGTTGCGGAAATGATTAGAATACGTTCCAAACAGCGTCCCTCCTTTCAGTGTGGGTATTGACAGACTGGCCCGGCCGGTCAGGTCAATACCGTTCGAAATAGAGGGAACGCTCCGCCGCGAGCCGGTCATCTGCGAGGGCGATCCGGTCGTGCTCGGCCTGCTTGGCGGCGAAGAACGCGTCGCGCGCCTTCTGCGGCAGGTAACGGGCAATAAATTCGCTGCTTTCCGCGCAGCGGACCGCGTCACACAGCGAGGCCGGCAGGGATTCATACCGCGCGCGCACGGCGTCGGATGCGGTAAACAGGTTTTCGTCGCAGGCCGGGGCAAGCGGCAGCTTTTGCTCGATGCCGTCCAACCCTGCATGGATGAGCAGCGCAAATACGATATAAGGATTGATGCAGCCGTCGAATGCGCGCACCTTCATGCGGTTGGCGCGTTGTCCGTTCGCCAGCGGGATAGAGATAAGCGGGGCACGGTTCTGATGCGACCAGGTGATATACTTGGGCGCTTCATACTCGCCGAGCCGCTGGAAGGAGTTGGTCAGCGGATTGCCGAAAATGGTCATCTCCGCCGCATGGCGCAGGATGCCTGCGACAAAGCTGCGGCCGTCGGCAGACTGCTCAAAGGATGGGTGGAACAGGTTTTTGCCGTCCTTCATAATGGAGATGGACAGGTGCAGGCCGCTGCCTGGAGCCCCCTGCAGCGGCTTGGGCAGGAAGGAAGCAAACAGCCCGCTGGATGAGGCCATGGACTTGACAACGGATTTGAAGGTGACAAAATTGTCCGCCGCTTCGAGCGCCTCCGCGTAGCGGAAATCCACCTCATTCTGGCCCGGACCCTGCTCGTGGTGCGAGGATTCGGGCTGGATGCCCATTTCCTCAAGCGTCAGGCAGATCTGGCGGCGCACGTTTTCCGCCTTGTCAAGCGGGGCGACGTCAAAATACTCGCCGTGGTCGTGCGGGATGGTGGTCGGATGGCCTTTGTCATCCAACTCGAACAAATAGAATTCGCTTGCCGTACCCATGGTGATGGCATAGCCTGCGCGGCGCGCGCGGCGGCCTGCCTCGCGCAGCAGGTGGCGGCCGTCGCCCTCAAAGGGGGTGCCGTCCGGGTAGCGGATATCGCAGTAAAAGCGCACCACGCGCCCCTGTGCCGGACGCCACGGCAGCACGGACATCGTGCCCGGGTCGGGGAACAGCAGCAGGTCGGAGTCCTCTACGTTGAGAAAGCCGCGCAGCGCAGAGGCGTTGAAGTGGATGCCGTGCTCGAACGCACGCGCCAGTTCGGTCGGCATGATGGCAATGTTCTTCTGGTTGCCGAAAATATCACAGAACGCCAGACGGATGAATTTGACGTCGTTCTCCTGAATAAATTGTACGACTTCGCTCATGGTAGCGTCCATAAAGCCGAGCTCCTCTCTGAAATGGATTCCGTAAATTTTAGGATTCGTAAGTATAAAGCTGGTGATAGCCTGCCTCCGGATTAGGCGAGAGCACATAATATTTTTGCGCGAGCAGCGCCTTCACGTCCCCGCCGAAGTAACGGCAGAAATCCTCCACGTAGGGGGCGATCCTCTCCATGTCGTCCGCCGTGGCCTCACTCACCAGCACCTGACGGGGCAGCCCCTCCGGGGCTTTATCACATCTTAACACAATTTTGCCGCCGTGCATACCGGTGCCGCAGAAATTGCTTGCCGGGTACGCGCCGTCCTGTCCGATGCCGAGTACGAGGATCAGCCCGCCCGCCTGGTATTCGCCGAGAAAGGAACCGGCCCTGCCGCCGATCACAACAACCGGATAGTGCTGCTGGTAGGCCTTCATGTGGATGCCGCCGCGGTAGCCGCAGTCGCCTTGGATGAAGATGCGCCCGCCGCGCATGCCGTAGCCGCAGGCGTCGCCGACGTTGCCGTGGATGATGATATCGCCCTCATTCATCGTGTCGCCGACCGCCTCCTGCGCGTTGCCGAACACCTCGATGGTCGAGCCGTTGAGATATTGGCCGAGGCCGTTGCCCGGCGTGCCGTGGATGATGATAGTTTTGCCGGACGAGCCGCAGCCGAGATAACGCTGGCCGATCGCGTTTTCGATCGCGATCTCGCTGTCGTTGATGCTGCGGACCTGTTCGTTTACCTGCTTGTAATAGGTCAGTCCTGCCTGTACAGTGGTCATCAGTGTGCGCCTCCTAACTTTTTCGCGCGCTCCGCACGGGAGAATGCCATCAGCTGCGGCTTTTCGCGGATCAGGTCAAAGTCGATGCTGTCGAGCGGGGTCTGCTCGCGGATAAGCGAGGTGTATATACCCGCACGATCCACGTCGCCGATCATGATAAAGCCGACCAGCCGGTTATCCCGCGTGACGAGCAGTTTGTAGTGATCCTCATCATGCTCAAGATAGGTTTCGCCGTCATACGAGCCCGCAGTGATCATATGCAGGCCCATAAAGCCGGATGCGTTCATCGGGATCGCCTTGGTAAATTCCTGATGCCCGCCCGCCATGTTGCGGCCCGCGGTCTCGCCCTGCATATAGGCGTTGGGAAGGATGGCGAGGATACGGTCGGTGTCCGCAGCAATATCGTGCGACACCGCGCAGTCGCCCGCGGCGTAAATATCCGGTACCGAGGTAGCCGAGCAGGCGTCGGTCAGGATGCCGCGGTTTACCTCGCAGCCTGCCTCCGCGGCAAGCTCGGTGTTCGGCCGCACGCCGACCGCGACGACCAGCACATCGAAATCGATCGTTTTGCCGCTCTTGAGGTGGGCGGTGTTGGGCTCGAACTGTTCGACCGAGTCCTCGAGCAGGAACTTGACGCCCTTGGACTCGATATGCTTCTGGATGATGGAGGCCGGAACCTCGGTCAACACGTTAGGCAGAATGCGCGGGGCGAGGTCGATCACGGTCAGTTCCCTGACGCGCTGATAAATGCCCTCTGCGCACTTCAGGCCGATCAGGCCCGCGCCGATGATGAGCACGCGCTTGTCGGTTTCGCTGCCCAGTATGGCGTCCAGGTGCTTGGCATCGTCCAGCGTCATGAAGCTGGTTTTGTTTTCGACGGTATCCAGCCCTGCCATGGGCGGCACGAACGGCCGCGAGCCGGTGCAGATGCACAGCTTGTCATAAGGGACGGACGTGCCGTCCTCCAGTTTTACCGCTTTAGCCGTCGGGTCGATCCTGACCGCCTTGCGGCCGAGCAGCGTGGTCACGCCGTTTTTCTCATAAAAGTCAGTGGGGCGGTACTGGAGCATTTTGTCCTCAGTCGTCTTGCCGAGCAGCATGTAGGAGATCAGCGGGCGGCCGTAAACGTGGTACGGTTCCTCGGAAATGACCGTGATCGGGCCGTCCTGATCCACCGCGCGGATGCCCTCGATCGTGCCGACTGCTGCGGTGCCGTTGCCGATGATAACATAATTCATATCGCTCACCTCTCCTCGTATACGATGGCCTTGTTCGGGCAGCCCTGCACGCACATCGGCTGGCCGAATGCATTCTTGGCGCACAGCTCGCATTTCTGGATCGCGCCCTCGTTTGAGGTGGACAGCGCGCCGTACGGGCAGGACAGGATGCAGGTGTAGCAGCCGACACACTTGTCCGAGTCGATCTGCACCGCGCCGTCCACGATGGTTAGCGCGCCCGAGATACAGCCCTTGACGCACAGCGGGTCAGTACAGTGGCGGCAGTTGACCGCGAAGGAAATGTTGTTGCGCTCCTCGATGCGGATGCGGGGTGCGATCTTGTGATCCTTGAGCGCCTTGACCATCGAGGATTTGCCCGAGTTGGCGAACGCGCAGTAATATTCGCACAGATGGCACCCGAGGCACCATTTTTCATTGACATAGATTCGTTTCATGCCGCTTTCCTCCTCATTCTCCCGCGTGTTTGATGCCCAGAATACTCAGCTCACGGTCGTTCAGGCCGATGCCGCGCAGCATCAGGCGGTTGCCGCGCAGGGCTTCGATCGAGTTGATGCCCATGCCGCCCATCATTTCCTTGAGCTCGTGATCCCATGCGGTGACCAGGTTGATCAGGCGCTGCGAACCGATATCCGGGTTGAGGCGCTTGACCAGCTCGGGGCGCTGGGTGGCAATGCCCCAGTTGCACTTGCCGGTCTGGCAGGAGCGGCACAAGTGGCAGCCGAGCGCGAGCAGCGCGCTGGTTGCGATGTAGCAGGCGTCCGCTCCGAGCGCGATGGCTTTGAGCAGGTCGGCCGAGTTGCGGATCGAGCCGCCGACCACGACCGAGACCTGGTCGCGGATGCCCTCGTCGCGCAGGCGCTGGTCGACCGCCGCAAGCGCAAGCTCGATCGGGATGCCGACGTTGTCGCGGATACGGGTCGGGGCTGCGCCTGTGCCGCCGCGGTAGCCGTCGATGCAGATGATATCCGCACCCGAGCGGGCAATGCCGGAGGCGATTGCTGCGACGTTGTGCACCGCCGCGATCTTGACCATGACCGGCTTTTTGTACTCGGTCGCTTCCTTGAGCGAGAACACCAGCTGGCGCAGGTCCTCGATCGAGTAGATGTCATGGTGCGGGGCGGGGGAGATGGCGTCCGTACCCTCGGGGATCATACGGGTGCGGGAGATGTCCGGGCCGACCTTGTGGCCGGGCAGGTGGCCGCCGATGCCGGGCTTTGCGCCCTGGCCCATCTTGATCTCAATTGCCGCGCCCGCTTCCAGGTAATCTTTATGTACGCCGAAGCGGCCGGACGCGACTTGTACGATGGTGTGCGGGCCGTATTGATAGAAGTCCTGATGCAGGCCTCCCTCGCCGGTATTATAATAGGTACCCAGCGCGCAGGCTGCACGGGCAAGCGATTCGTGCGCATTGTAGGAGATTGAGCCGTAGCTCATGGCCGAGAACATGACCGGCACGTTGAGCTCAAGCTGCGGGGACATGTTGGGCACCAGACGGCCGTCCTTGTCGCGCTCGATCTTGCCCGGCTTTTTGCCAAGGAAGGTCTTAGTCTCCATCGGCTCGCGCAGCGGGTCGATGGACGGGTTGGTGACCTGGGATGCGTTGATCAGGATTTTGTCCCAGTA
>DXFS01000028.1 GCA_019114345.1 Candidatus Agathobaculum pullistercoris
ACGTCATGCCAGTCCGTGGTCACGCGCTCGAAGCCGATTTTCTCCTGCGCAGCCTTGGCGGCTGCCTCGTTGCTGTCTGCAACAACGACGAATTTTGCTACGCCGTACTCCGGCCCGAACAGCATCTGCGCATCTGCCAGCGCAGAAGAATGTGCCTTGCCCATCCAGCCGGAACCTACCAGACCAATGCGGATCTCTTTCATCATGTTTTCCTCCTCAAATACAGAGCATTTAGCGATAATATGCACCAAAACAAGCATTTTCAGAATGTTTGGTGTATTCTTGTTTTGTTGGATACAGTATAGGCCGAATACCCTGCTTTGTCATTGCATCCAGTTCTCTCATTCTATACAAAAATTACTCCGGTACAAAAAAGCCGGCCGGAAAGGGATTGCTTTCCGGCCGGCGAAGTGGATGCAGCGATATAAAGCGTGGTTGGGGTGGAATGTCATGTGTGCTTGCAACACTGTGAACGAATACCTTTTAGAGGTGCATCAGAAGCTGCCCTATTGCAAAGCTATGGGGCTGGATATGCTATGCCGGGCTCAAAAATCACGATGGACGGGGCAACAAACCCGCACCGTGTCTGGCTCTGCGGGTACTGTTGCTGTCAAAAAATTGAACGCACCGAAAAGGTTCTAATATTTTTTGATATAAAAGAAAAATCGCACTTTTCTTCATCGGAAAAGTGCGAAATTTTGGCGGAGACGGAGAGATTTGAACTCTCGCGCCGGTTTCCCGACCTACTCCCTTAGCAGGGGAGCCCCTTCACCAGCTTGGGTACGTCTCCATGTCAAGTGTGTAGTTGGTCCGCCTTTGATGGTTGGCGGAGCGGGTGGGATTCGAACCCACGCGCCCTTTCGGGCAAACGGTTTTCAAGACCGCCTCGTTATGACCGCTTCGATACCGCTCCATATCATGCCCGATAAGCAAGAAATATTATACTATACCGGGCGGGGTTTGTCAATCCTTTTTTAGTTTATCTTCCCATTCAGTTTGCTTAAATCCGGGCAAAGCAAAATCATCCCCGATCAGCAGCGGACGTTTGACCAGCATACCATCGGTCGCGAGCAGGGCAAACTGTTCCGCCTCGCTCATCTGCGGCAATTTGTCTTTCAGCCCGAGCGCTTTATATTGTAAGCCGCTGGTGTTGAAAAAACGCTTGAGCGGCAGGCCGCTCATCTTGTGCCATGTACGCAGCTCCTGTTCGGTGGGGTTATCCTGCTTGATGTCGCGCACTGTGACAGGGATGCCCTGTGCATCCAGCCATTTTGCGGCCTTCTGACATGTTGTGCATTTGGGGTAGCAAACAAACAGCATGGTTGTATTCCTCCTTTTATTCGGGTTGTGCAGTCGGAATGTGTTCCTGCGCGGGAGCAGCATGGCTGCTGCACAGGATAGCAAGTTCGGCTGCCAGCAGCACGCAGGCTGCGACGGACAAACTGCCGCGCAGCAGCATTTTTGCGGACCAGTCCAGTGTGCCGCCTCCCATCAAGTAGCTCAGGCCAATGCCACCGATGTCACTTGCTGACATTGTTATGGACACGGCGCTGAAAAACGCCAATGCCGCCGGACGCGGCTTGCCGTACAGAAGCCGTGCAAGATGGTAGAACGCAAGAACCAACATGACATCTGCTACAAGGCCGAATGCAAACGAGGCGAGCTTGGGGTCAACACAGGTCATGCGGTAGTTTACCAGGAGATGCAGGCAGCTCCACAACAGGGGCACAAGCGTCAGCATAGCCGATTTCTCAGTGATCGGGCTGCCCTGGGCCTTGGCGAGTACGATCATGCACACGCCGCACAGCACCGTGACCGCGGAATAGACGATTTCCAACGCACGCGCCCAGCCGGCAGCATCTTCTTCAACCGTGGTGATGGTCAGATACAGGTAAAACAGGCCGCCGGCGAAAAGCAGCAGGCCTGCAATGACAGCAGCCATGCGGAATCCCGGGCTCTGCGTGCCGAGTATTTGTTCAAACGGTGTTTTCTTCAGTCTGCGCAGCGGCGCCGCCAGCACGGCATAGACCACTGCGCTGGCGGCCAGCAGACCGGCCAGATACCATACCCACGGATCGCCGGCGATCGGCAGGTTATTTGCAATATCAAAACCGTGCAGCACGTGCAGCGCGCGCAGTGCGACACCGGGCACACACAGCGCCACTGCCGCGACTGGCAATGCTTTTGTCCGATTCATTTGGTTCCCTCCAAGGTAAGCGTTTGACATACTATTTCAGTATACCACATTGCCTGCCTTCCATCAACCGGAGGGCAGGTGGGTATAAGTGCTGCGTTCACGGCGCTTTCGGCTTTTTGGGCTTTTTCTTATACCGGTCCTCCTCGGAGAAGATGCACCCACAGTATTTCTGCATATACAGGCCGAGTTCACGCGCCTTGTCCTGCCCTTCGCGGAAGCGGGGCGAAAAGTCGCGATGCAGATATTTCACGCCGTATTTCTCTGCCATGCGTTCACAGGTTTCACGCATCAGTTCGTGATTCTGATACGGGCTGACAAACAGCGTGGAAGTGAACTGATCAAAGCCGTGCGCAGCGGCATAGCGTGCAGTCTCCTCAAATCGCAGTGCGTAGCAGAAGCCGCAGCGGTGGTCGAAATCCGGGTATACGCCTTCGATAAAACGGCGCAGGCCGTACTCGTTTTCAATTTCCAGCTTTAGATCAATGCTTTTAGCATATTCAACCAATGTGTTTTTGCGCATTTTATATTCGGTAAACGGATGGATGTTTGGGTTATACCAGAAGCCCACCGGTTCGATCCCTTCCTGGCGCAGCGTATCAATACAGGTGATCGAGCAGGGGGCGCAGCAAATGTGCAGCAGTGTTTTCAAAGTGCGTTCACTTCCTGTCGTTTTTTCTATGCCTTGCTATTTTACCACAAATCATCTGCACTTGCAAAGACTGCGGAAAGCCGCTATACTGGTATCATATCATATTTATATAAAGGAGAACCGACCACATGAGAGAGTATCAAACGCTGATCGGCGCGATGTTTATCGCGGCGGCCATTCTGGTGGCGGGGATATTGGTGGCTGGAGCCATCTCGGGTATTCCGCTGTCCATGCCCAGCATCGGCTGATCCGGGAGCCTGCCATCGCCGCATATCAACAGGAGAGGAGTATGTTCATGCAAGATATTGCGTATTACAATGGGCAGATTGGCCGCATCGACGAGGTGAAAGCCCCGATCACAGACCGCGGCCTGTACTTTGGCGACGGCGTGTACGATGCCGCCATGGTGCGGAACAAAAAGATATTTGCGCTGTCCGACCATCTTGACCGTTTTTACAGCAGCCTTGCGCTGCTGCGCATCGAACCACCCATGGAGCGGGATGCGCTCGAAGCGGTGCTTAATGACCTGGTCGGCCGGCTGGACTCGGACGCGCCGCACATGCTGTACTGGCAGTCCACCCGCGCGGCTGCACACCGCATGCACGCGTTCCCGAAAAATGCGAGAGCCACGCTCATGGCCTTTTCCGAACCCTGCGGCCTGGACCGGCATGACCACCCGTACAAGCTCATCACGGTGGAGGACACACGCTTCCTGCACTGCAACATCAAAACGCTTAATCTGATCCCCAACTGCATGGCTATGCAGCAGGCCGTCGAGGCGGGCTGCGACGAGGTGGTGTTCCACCGGAGTGGCCGTGTGACCGAGGGAGCGCACTCCGGCCTTGCCATGCTCAAGGACGGCGTATTCTGTACGCCCCCGGCGGACAACCTGATCCTGCCCAGTATCACACGCAAGCATTTTCTCGCGCTGTGCGACCAGCTCGGCGTGCCCACGCGCATTGCGCCCTTCACGGTGGACGAACTGATGGACGCGGACGAGATCATGATCCTGTCCACGGGCTCGCACTGTATCTCGGTCAGCCATGTGGACGGCAAACCGGTCGGCGGCAGGGATGCTGCGCTGCTGGATAAGCTGCAAAAAGCGTATCAAGCATGGTTTGACCGCGAGACCGACCGGTAAACGGAAAGGAAATCTTCAATGCCTACTGTTGTTATCATCGGCGGCGGCCCGGCGGGGCTGTCCGCTGCCATCTACGCTGTGCGCGCCAATCTGGATGTCACTGTGCTGTATACGGACGGCGGGGCGCTCGGCAAAACGGATAAAATCGAAAATTACTTTGGTTTTCCGGAGGTCATCTCCGGCGCGGAACTGCTCGCGCGCGGGCAAGCGCAGGCGACACGTCTGGGCGCCAGACTGGTGCAGGCTGAGGCTACGGGCATCGAATATGCGGAAAAGGGCTTTGTGGTCAAGTCCACCGCCGGGGGATACCCTGCTGATGCGGTCATTCTGGCTACGGGAGCACCGCGCTCCGTACCCAGTATCGCAGGGGTGCAGGAATTCGAGGGCCGCGGCGTGAGCTACTGCGCGGTGTGCGATGCGTTTTTCTACCGCGATAAGGCGGTAGCTGTGCTGGGGCAGGGGGAGTATGCGCTGGAGGAAGCGCGCGTGCTGCTGCCGGTTGCGGCTTCGGTCACGTTGCTGACGAACAGCAGCGAGCCGCCCGCAGACATGCCCGAGGGGCTGGCCGTGGATACCCGCCCGGTCGCGGCGGTCGAGGGCGGCGACAAGGTCGAGCGTGTGTCCTTTGCAGAGGGCGCGCCCCTTGCAGTGGATGGGGTGTTCATCGCCTACGGCACCGCGGGCAGCAGCGATTTTGCGCGCAAGATGGGCGCGCGGCTGGATGGGGACAAGATCCAGACAGACGACACCATGGCGACCGCTGTGCCCGGCCTGTTCGCTGCAGGCGACTGCACGGGTGGCCTGCTGCAGGTTGCAAAGGCGGTTTCGGACGGCGCGCAGGCCGCGATGAGTGCGATACGCTTCGTGCGCCAATAACCGGAAATAAACATAAAAAAGACGTTCCAACTTGGGAACGTCTTTTTTATCGTGAAAAATCACGGGATCACGTGGTATCATCCGGCAGCTGCGCCGGAGTGTCGATATCGCACAGCTCCCGCTCGCTCCCCGCCTGCACGAGCACGCAGTCCGGCCGCAAAAGCAGCGGCCTTCCGCCGCCGTCGCCGCGCAGCGCGCGCAGCTCCGGCACGAGCGCAGCCGAGAACAGCGCCGGGTTGCCCCGCCGCTCGCCAAAGCCGACGCGCGCGCAGGTTATGCCCGGCTGCGCCGCGTCCAGCAGCTTGGCGACCGTCTGTGCAGTCAGGTACGGCTGGTCGGCCACGACCGACACGACAAAGTCGCCCTCGCGCACGTCAAGCGCATCCAGCCCCGCACGGATGGTATAGGACTGTCCTTTTTCGCTCTCCGGGCTGAATACCGCGCGCACGCCACACGCCCGCGCGCCGTCCAGCACCTCGTCATACCGCGAGACCACGGTCAGCGTGCAGTCGTCCCGCGTTTGGATCAGCGAGACAAGCATGTCCAGCCCGTGGCGGTAGAGCGGCTTGCCCTCCAGCTCGTACAGCAGCTTGTTTTCCCCAAAGCGGCGGCTGTTCCCGCCGGCGAGATACAGGATGTGCTTCATTCCTGCCCCTTCTGAATGCCCCGGAGCACCTTTTCCGGTGTGATCGGCAGCTCGCGGTGCCACACGCCGGTCGCGTGCGCGATGGCATGCGCGATCGCGGGCGAGGGCGTGTTGATAACGATCTCACCGATCGACTTCGCACCGAACGGGCCGGTCTGCTCATAGCTGGACTCGAACTCGACGCGCAGCTTGCCCATATCCAGGCGGGTCGGGATCTTGTACTGCATGAACGAGTTCTCCATAATGCGGCCGGTCGGCTCATAGGTCACGTCCTCATAGAGCGCCATGCCAATGCCCTGTACGATGCCGCCCTCGGTCTGCACGCGGGCAAGGTTGGGGTTGACCGGCGTGCCGCAGTCCACGACCGCCGCATAATCCAGCACATCCACCTGCCCGGTTTCCCTGTCCAGCTCGATTTCAACCATGCCGACCATGAACGGCGGGGGTGAGATGGGCGAGGAGTGCGAAGCCGTGGCTTCCACCGCCGTTATGTTGCCGCACATGGACTTGGTCGCGATGTCAAACAGCGAAACCTCGCCCGTGCCATCTATCCTGCGCACCGCGCGGCCCGCAAACTCCAGCTCGTCCGGCTTGCAGTCCAGCAGGTCCGCCGCGATCGCGCAGATGTTTTCTTTCAGCTGGCTGCACGCCTTTTCGACCGCCTTGCCGGTGACATACGTCGTGGAGGACGCATACGAGCCCGAGTCATAGGGCGAGGCGTCCGAGTCCGCGCCGAATACCGCAATGTCGTCCACCGAGCAGTCCAGGCACTCGGCGGCCATCTGGGCGAGGATGGTGTCGCAGCCCGTGCCCATATCCGCCGCGCCGATGATCAGGTTGTAGAAGCCCTCGTCGCTCAGCTTGATGGTCGCGGAGCCCACGTCCACGCCCGAAATGCCTGAGCCCTGCATCGCCATCGCTACGCCCGCGGTGCGCACCTTGCCGTTCCCCATGTCACGCACAGGGTATTTCTCGTCCCAGCCGAAGATCTCCTTGCAGCGCGCCATGCAGCGGTCGAGCGCGCAGGCGTTCGCCGGTTCATTATAGTATGCGGGCATGATCTGCCCTTCGCGCACCATGTTCTTTTCGCGGATGGCGACCGGGTCAATCCCCAGCCGGTCGGCCAGCTCACTGACTGCACTCTCGACGGCGAAAATACCCTGCGTCGCGCCATAGCCGCGGTACGCGCCCGCGGCCTGCACGTTGGTATACACCACGTCGTACGCAAAGCGGAACGCCTCAAGGTTGCCGGTGTACAGCGGGATAGACTTATGCCCGGACAGGCCGACCGTGGTCGGGCCGTGCTCGCCAAACGCGCCCGTATTGGACAGGGTGTATACGTCGATCGCGCGGATGACGCCGTCCTTATTCGCGCCCACGCGCACATGCACTTCCATCTCGTGGCGCGGCGAGCCTGCGATCTGGCATTCCTCGCGGGTGTAGATCATCTTGGCGGGCTTGCCGGTTTTCCACGTGACGAGTGCAGGATACACCTCAGCCACGACCGTCTGCTTCGCGCCGAAGCCGCCGCCGATGCGCGGCTTTTCGACGTGGATTTTGCTCTTGGGGATGTCCAGCGCATTCGCAATGATGCGGCGCACATGGAACACGATCTGCGTGGACGAAATGATGTGCAGGCGGCCGTAGTGGTCAATCTCGGTATAAGTGCGGAAGGTCTCCATCATGGCCTGCTGGCAGGCCTTGGTGTGGTAGACGTGGTCGACGACCTCGTCGCAGTCCGCCAGCACCGCGTCCACGTCGCCGTCGCCGCAGGTGTCGCTTGCGCACAGGTTGCGCTGGTTGTCCGCCCCGACCGGACAGAGCGAGCGCCAGTTATCCTCCGGGTGCACCAAAATCCTGTTGTCCTTGGCCGTGTGGATATCGAGCACCGGCTCGAGCACCTGATATTTCACCTTGATAAGTTTTAACGCCTTATCGACCGCTTTTTCGCTCTCGCCCGCGACGATTGCGACCGCGTCACCCACAAAGCGCACGCGCTGGTCAAGGATCAGCCGGTCATAGGGTGAAGGCTCAGGGAAGGTCTGCCCGGCCATGGTGAACCGCTTCTGCGGCACGTCTTTATAAGTGAACACGCACTCGATGCCCGGCACCTTCAGCGCGATGTCTGTGTTGATCTCCTCGATGAGCGCATGGGCGTGCGGCGAGCGCAGCACCTTGACCACCAGGCAGTCGTGCGGGGTCACGTCGTCCACATAGGCAGGCCCGCCGAGCAGGAGCTGCATGGCATCCTTTTTGCGCACCGGCTGGTTTACCACGCGGAATTTGTTCTCGCTCATGCCTGCGCCTCCTTTCTGCTGTCCAGATACGCACGGATGCCGCGCAGCTGGCCCTCATAGCCCGAGCAGCGGCAAAGGTTGCCCGCGAGGTAGGCGCGGATCTCGTCGTCCGTCGGGTCGGGGTTTTCGCGCAGCAGCGCGATGGTGTTCATCACAAAACCGGGGTTGCAGAAGCCGCACTGCTCCGCGCCCTGATCCGCGATAAAGCCGACGAAATCCTCGGCTTCGTCCTGCAGGCCCTCGAGGGTCTGCACATGGTGACCCGCCGCGCGCGCGGCGAGTACGCTGCACGACAGTACGGGCGTGCCGTCCATGAGCACGGTGCACAGGCCGCAGTTTGCGGTCTCGCAGCCGCGCTTGACCGAATAGCAGCCGTGGTCGCGCACAAAATCGATCAGCAGGGTGTCCGCGTCGATGGACGCGGTCACCGGTCTGCCGTTGAGCGTCAGTTTGATCTCCATGCCTTATCCCTCCTTCGTGAGCGCCATCGCCGCGCGGCGCACCAGCACCTTGCAGATCTCACGGCGGTAATCTGCGCTCGCGCGCATGTTGCCGCCGAGCTCCACGCGTGCAGCGATGTCCTCTGCAAACGCACGGGCGCTGTCCTCCGTAATGCCCTGCGCGAGCAGGCCCTTCTCGTCCGCAAACGCGACCGCAGGCATGGGACGCGCGCCGATCACGCAGATGTATGCGCCGTCCCGCTCGCCCAGCGCACAGGTCAGCACGGGGAAGTCGGTCGAAATATTGCGCTGGGACAAGTAGACCACCCGCCGCGGCGCCTTGGATACGGTAATCTGCGTCAGGATGTCGCGCGTGGTGCGCGGCAGCGCAGCGAAGTCCGCGAGCGGCATTTCACCCGCGTGGTGCAGCGTAACCCGCGCATCCAGCGCAAGGAACAGCGTCAGCACGTCCGAGAACCCGAACCGCCCGAACAGGCTGCCGCCCACGGTCGCGCAGTTGCGGAACTGCACGCCTACGATGTGGCGTACCGCCTCTTCCATCGCGCCATGCGTCAGCGCGGCAAGCCCTGCATGCTGCTCGAGCGCGCGCAGGGACACCATTGCACCGATGCGGTATTCGTTCTCGGTCTCCCCGATCTGGTCCAGCCCCAGGTCGCACAGGTCGATTGCCGTGCCAATGCTGCGGTGCTGCATTTTGAGCCAGAGCATGCCGCCCAGCACGACGTTATTTTTCTTTTGGCAAAGCGTATACGCTTCGTCAAGGCTCTCCGGCCTGACATATTGCCCGATCGTCAACAAAGCCTATTCCTCCGTTTTCTTGACAGCCGCGTCGTATTGATGTGCTTATCATACCATGCAGGAGCGGAAAATACAATTTTTCACGCGCTTTTTCGTTATCTTATTTGGAGAATAACGTTTTTCCATGCGCAGAAACTGCGCACATAATAAAACCGGCTGGTTTCAGCCGGTTTTGAAATCCTGTCCGCTTGGTTCAGTCGCGGAAGCGGATGGTCTGCGTTTCCGCGTCCATACCGTCCACAATCGCAAGCGACTCGACCCGCAGACCCTTTTCGCGAAGCATCTTGCCGCCGCACTGGAAGCCCTTTTCAATCACAATGCCGATGCCGGCTACATTTGCATGCGCCTTTTCAATGATCTCGCACAAGCCGAGTGCCGCACAGCCGTTGGCGAGAAAATCGTCGAGGATCAGCACGTTTTCACCGGGGTTCAGGAACCGGCTGGCCACGATAACTTCATACCGCCGCTTATGGGTAAACGACTCGATCGGTGCGGACAGCATAGTCCCGTCCAGATTGATGGATTGTGACTTTTTGGCAAATACCACCGGGACGTGAAAATACTGCGCTGCGATCGCCGCAATGCCAATGCCGGATGCCTCAATCGTGAGGATGCGGTCGACTTTCACATCTGCAAACCGGCGCTTGAATTCTCTGCCGATTTCATTGAACAATTCAATATCCATCTGATGGTTAAGAAAATTATCTACCTTGAGGACGTTTCCTTCTTTGATAACGCCGTCTTTCCTGATTCTCTCTTTCAACAGTTCCATGCGCTCGATCTTCCTTGTCCGTAACATTGAATTGATAATAAAATAAGCATACCATTTTTCGGGCGCGCTGTATAGCTTTTTTTCGACGAAATTTCCATATCTGGCACCGAGCGGCATCAAAATTGGATGAACACAGAAATGTTATGGAAAAATGCACAAATTTTTCTGGCGAAATCTTGGCATGTTTTCTATACTGCTGCTTGCAGCGGGAGGGGATCTATGGTAGACTGAAACCTGTCAAACAAAGGCGTTTGAAATGTTTTATGCATTTCAAACGCTTTTTTATTTCCGGAAATATCTTTTCAAGCAGCAAAATACCGCGTGGTGATCCCGGTGTTCCCATGCCTGATGCCAGGTGCAAAGGGCGCAGACGAAAAAGAGTAGCGGGCCAAAGGGCTATAAGCCCGTCCGGCCCCGAGAGACGAAAGGGAAGTGAAATATGATGAACAGCGGGGAAACCGGCTACGATGCAATTCAGGCAACCAGTTAAGCCTGCTTTGCGGAGCTGGCATCATATACCGGGGCCTGCGGCATGCGCCGCAGGCCCCGCCTTGCATCCGCCGCCCGCTTATGCTACACTGGACGCACGGTACATGCACTTCGGCGTGCGCCGCTGGAAAACCAAGGGAGTGACAGTATGCATAACGAACTGACCGAACAGGATCTGGAGATGATGCGGAAAGAACTTGACCATCGCAAGCTTGAACTGATGCCCGAGCTGATCGAAGAGGTCAAACGCACGCGCGCCTTTGGAGACCTGAGCGAAAATTTTGAGTATAAGGCAGCCAAACAGGCGCAGAACCGGAACCGCAGCCGCATCCGATATCTGGAACGCATGATAAAAAACGCGCGCGTGATCGAGGATACATCGGCTGCGGACGAGGTGGGGCTGTTTGATAAGGTTGAGCTGTATTTTGAGGATGACGGCGAAACCGATACCATCCAGGTCGTGACCAGCGTACGGTGCGATCCGCTGCAGGGCCGCATCAGCCGCGATGCACCGCTCGGCCGCGCAGTGCTCGGCAAAAAGCAGGGCGACCGTGTGCAGGTGGCCACAGAAGATGGGGATTCTTATACCGTTGTCGTGCGTGCGATTACCAAAGGACAGGATGACGGTACGGGCAGTATTCTGTGAGTGGAGGAGAAGCACGGAGCTGACGGGCCCGGTACGCAGATCCGCTGAAGGGTCCCAGGACAGATAAGACGCTTGAGAAGGAATGGTACAGCATTTTTTAGCGCGCTCAGCGTGATGAGCGCTGACAAAACAAGGCGGGCAGCAGTATTTCCGGCCGATGCACTGACGCCCGCTGTGCATATAAGCTGCTTGAGCCAATACGGATAGTGGTTTGAAAAGAAAAATCCTGCAAAGCATGTTGCTTTGCAGGATTTTTGAATGATCGGAAACAGCCTGACAGA
>DXFS01000003.1 GCA_019114345.1 Candidatus Agathobaculum pullistercoris
ACAGCATATTTTCGACTGCATCCGCCTGTGGGTAGAGGAATTTGATATCGACGGCCTGCGGCTGGACGTGGCCTACTGTCTGGATAAGGATTTCATCCGCCAGCTGCGCGCGTTCTGCGATACGGTAAAGCCGGATTTCTTCCTCGTCGGCGAGCTGTTGCACGGCGACTACAACCAGTTTGTCGGCGACAATATGCTGCACTCCTGCACCAACTATGAGTGCTACAAGGGCCTGTACTCCTCGATGAACAGCATGAACCTGTTCGAGATCACCCATTCTTTGCTGCGCCAGTTTGGACCGGAAAACTGGACGCTGTACCGCGGCAAGCACCTGCTGGGCTTTGTAGATAACCACGATGTGACACGCATTGCCTCCATCCTGCAAAACCCCAAGCATCTGCCGCTGGTCTACGCGCTGCTGTTCGGCATGCCGGGCATCCCGTGCATCTACTACGGCAGCGAGTGGGGTGCAGAGGGCGAAAAGCACCAGGGCGATGACGCATTGCGTCCTTCGTTCGAGGCGCCCGCTTGGAACGAGCTGACCGATTGGATTGCCGCGCTGGCCAAGGCGCACAAAGAAAGCAAGGCGCTGTGCTACGGCGATTTCAAGCAGGTTGTCCCGACCAACAAGCAGTGTATCTGGGAGCGCATCTTTGAGGATGAGCGCGTGCTGGTCGCAGTCAATATTGACGAACAGCCCTATACTGCGCACTTCGACGCAAAGTGCGGCATGGCAGTTGACCTGATTACCGGCAAACCGCATGACTTCGGCGGCGGCAGCGAGCTGCCCCCCTATTCTGCGTACTTCTGGAAGTGCGAACGCTGAGCTGTTGACCCGCAAACGCAAAACCCCTGACTGCATTGAAGCAGCCAGGGGTTTTTGATTAGCTGATTTTTTATGAATAATCGTATACAATCAGCGTGTACAGATCTCCGTTGCTCAGTTCGATCTCAAAAACGATCCGGTCACCATAATTCCAGCTCATATAGTGGTCCACCGTCTCTGCCGTGAACATCAACTCTTCATAGTCGCAATCGAGCCAGCAGGAATCATAATAGTCGTCGTCATAATCCGAGTCGTAATCTTCATAATCCTCAATATACAGCGAGTCGTCACGATCGTCGTCATCATAGAAAACGGTAACATTTTCGATTTCACTTACACGGTCTGCCGGCAGATCAATCCAGATATCGTCGCCCATGCCATCCCAGTCATACTCGATTGTTTCCCCATCATCAGGCGAAGAATCATCAACGGTCAACAAGATGGTTTCATCATCTTCGCCATAGATCTCGACCGTGATCGTATAGGTGCCTTCCCGCAGTTTGGACAGCCAGCTGCGTTCCAGCGTCAGGGTGCGGGACGAAGAAGAGAATGAGTAGTTGCTGTCGTCAATTTCTTCCCATCCAAATACCACTGCTTCAATATCATCTTCGTCATAGACATGATCCAGACGGACGCTCACATCGCGGTAATCGGATGAATCATAATACCGGTCAAAGTAAGCTTCATGGGAATCCGCCGTAGGAGAAGAATTACTCACTTCCAGGGAAATGCTTGCCCGGTCCCCGCTTGAAAGAAGGATCAGTATGGTATAATCCCCGCGGGACAGGCTTTCAAGCCAATCCGTGTCCAGCCGCATACCTGCGCTCGTCAGCGTATAATCCGATCCCTCGTCCAGGATGCGGCTGCTGCACAGCACCTCCTCTACCGAGGTCCCTGCCGGTACGGTCACCTCAATGCCCGAGCCGATCTCATCCAGATCAGCCAGATCAATACTGATTTCCTTCGGGACAACGCCCGGCTTGCTGGATGTCCAGACTTCATCGCCATTGATGGTCGCACTCACACCCGATGCCAGTTCATATCCGGAAACGGTCACACTGCTGGCAAAACTTACGCCATTGGTATAGATATTCGCCTGATAAACCGAGCCGTAGCCAGTTACCGAAGTCTCTGCCCGCGCCTGCATATTGTAAATCATGGCGTTATCCGACGTACTCACCGTCGCTTCACTTTCAAGATCCAGGCCGTCGATTTCCGCATCTATTGTCAGCGAGACGCGGCTGTCCCCCTGCACCAGAACGTCAGCGAAGCCCGTGCCGCCCAAGCTCAACCCGCGCTCATTAAGCGACGCAGCTGTATGTACTTCGGTCTCTGCAATACGGGTAGCGCCCGTTGCAGTAACCTGCAGCAGGCGCCCCATCGGCGAGGACACGATTACATGGTCACTCGTCGTATTCACCATTGTAACCGTACCGCCCGAGACAATCAGTGTGCCATTGACCTGAACATTGTTCAGCGTAACCGTATCCGAACCTACGCCTTCCGTGATATATAAATCACCGTCGATCGTGGCGTTAGACAGGGTACAGCTTTCCGAAATCGTCACGTTGTCCGTGTCAGACTTCAGATCTGATCCGGTATAAGCTTTCCCCGCTGTCGAAAGCGAAGTGCCGAGATAGTAATAAATGATCTTCGCCACTTCACCGCGTGTTACCACATTCTGCGGCCGGAAGGTGCCGTCCTCATAGCCGGTGATGATCCCATTGTCCACAGCTGCCTTGATATAGCCTGCTGCCCAACTTGATACCTCACTCCTGTCCGAAAACGGCAGATCAGATACCGAGACATTGCCCGGATCATCTTTATACAGGCGTCCGATGATCACCGCAGCCTGCTCACGCGTCACCTCGCCGAGCGGATCCATCCGGTTGTCACCCACGCCATTGATGTAGCCATAATTGACCGCAATCTGGATCGTATCATAATACCATGCGTTCGTCTGCACATCGCTGAACGAGATTGATGCTTCCTCTGTAAAATGGAACGCACGGTTGATGTACCGCATAAATTCTGCGCGTGTCATATCCCGGTCAGGTTCATAATTTCCTGTCGTCGCACTCGCATTGATGACCCCTTCCTGATCCAAATACTCAATAAAAGTTTTTGCCCAGTGTCCATCCAAATCCGATGCAAAGGCCGCAGGAATCATGGACGCTACCATCGCGATCCCCAATAAAGCGGATAACAGCTTCTTCTTCATTCCGACACACCCCTTATTGATGTTATTTAAAGTATAACATAGACAAAACCGCTTGGCAACCACCATTCTTTTCAAACACTTTTAACAAACTGGACGAAAACCCTCCCCTTTCGGCTGACACCGCCAAAAGATACCACCTTTGCGCGGCCAATACCGCGCACGGTCAGGCGGTCGCCCTCGTTCACCTGCCGCTCGGGCTTGGGACAGGGCATGTTGTTGACAAACACCAGCCCTTTTTCGATTTTCTCCTGCGCCTCTTTGCGCGGCAGGCTAAACACCAGCGCCACAACGCTGTCCAGCCGCGGCGAGGCAACCGAGCCGCTCCCATCTTTTTGCGTGACCGCGGCGGATTTGAGCGCCGCGAGCGGCTCGCGCGTCAGCGAGATCTGCTTGCGCCCCGCCTTGGCGAAATGCAGCAGGATGAAATCCGCCATATCCTCCAAAACAATGATGTCCGCACCCTCCTCATGCACCAGGATGTCACCCACGACCGACCGATCAATCTGCAATCCCATCAGCGCTCCCAGATAGTCCCGGTGGGTCAGCTTATCCTCTTTGCTTTTGTGCGCACGCAGGAGCGCCAGCGGCGCGGCCTCCTGTGCGCTTTTCCCGTCCAGATAGTCCGGGTAGAACAGGTAGATGCCGCGCTCTGCTTCCTCGTAACCGCCCCAGAACAATGCGTGACCGGTCGCGCCCGCAAGGCGCACCGCATCTGTACACTTTGCGCGCTCGTTCAAATCCAGGAACTTGGTATGCGTCAGATAGCCGCGCGACATGCAGGTCTGCTCCTTGTCCAGCAGCCCTGCGAGCAGCAGGCGGTCGTCGTTCGACCGGGCCAGCGCGGCCAGAATCTCGTTTTTGCTTTTCACCAGCGTATGGTCCTCTCTTTATCTGTTGTTTTGTCCGAAACTATTGTACTATTTCCGGTTATCGTTTACAATATGTTTATTGTTTGACGGGGAGATGATGGGTTTGACGGTAAAGGATGCGGTATTGCAGGCACTGGAGCAGGCGCGCGGCGAACGGCTGTCCGGCGGCAGGCTCGCGGCGCAGCTCGGCGTATCGCGCGCGGCGGTGCACAAGGCCATCGGCGCGCTGCGCAGCGGCGGGCTTGCGATCGACGGCGTGCCCGGCGAGGGCTACCGCCTTTCCTCGGAGGATGACAGCCTGACCACGGCGGGCGTCGCCGCGCTGCTGGACACGGACTGCATTGGCCGTGACCTGCTGGTCGTCCCCTCGCTCACCTCGACCAACACCGTGCTCAAGGAACGGTATCTGGACCATCCGCACGGCTTTGTGCTGCTCGCAGAGGAGCAGACCGGTGGGCGCGGCCGTCTGGGGCGCTCGTTTGCGTCCCCCGCGGGGACAGGGATCTACCTGACCATCCTGCTGCACCCCACCCTGCCGATCCAGCACATCCAGTTCGTGACGATCGCAGCGGCAGTCGCAGTGGCGGAGGCCATCGGCCAGACCGCGGGCTTTGACCCACAGATCAAATGGGTCAACGACGTGCTGATGGACGGCCGCAAGCTGTGCGGCATCCTGACCGAAGCCATGATCGAGGGCGAGACCGGCACGGTCAGCTCGCTCATTGCGGGCATCGGCGTCAACCTGCGCCCCAACCCCGCATGGCCGGACGAGGTGCGCGCTGTGGCGGGTGCGCTCAGCGAATTCGGCAAGGTGCCGCGCCGCGCGGAGCTGGCCGCCGCCATCCTGTCGCGCTTCGAGCGCGCCTATTCCCTGCTCGAGCAGGGACAGCAGGCCGAGCTGCTCGCGCGCTACCGCAGCCGTCTGTGCTGCATCGGCAGAGAGATCACGGTCATCGGCCCTGCCGCAAAATACGAGGCGTTATGCACCGGTTTGGATGAAAACGGGCATCTGCTCGTCCGCGACAAGAGCGGGCAGGAACACACGCTGTCCTCGGGCGAGATCAGCATCCGATTCTAATCGGCTGTTCACCTGTTCGCAGAGGGAAAAATCGTGACTGACAAAAAAGTGATCGTGAATTTTACAGCCCTGACATTTTGCATCGCCTATCTGGTATCCGGTGCGTTAATTGCGCTTGGGCCATTGGGCTATCGGGTTTACAGTTGGGTGGATACGCTGCCGCAGTTCTGCGCCAATATCCCATTTGCGGCCTATGTCCTTTCCCCAGCGATTGCTTCGTATATCACTTTGAAGCGAAGCCATAAAGTCGCCGGTCTGCGGGAATGGCTGCAAACCGTTTTCTATGCGAAAAACAAGGGATATCCATATCTGCTCATCATCACAGGGCTTGTACTCTATTTTGCACTGCACGCTGCCTTTTCCGGGCGCACAGAACCGGCGCTTCCATTCTATGCGTTTTTTCTTTCCCTGCCAGGCAACCTTTTGATCGGCGGGCTGGAAGAAGCCGGTTGGTCGTATATTCTGCAGCCGGGGCTCGACAAAAAATATGGTTATGCTCCGTCCTGCATCCTGTCCGGCATAATCTGGCTCTTATGGCATATCCCGCTTTTTTTCCTGCCGGGAACCCGCCACGCAGAGGGGCTGATCCCCTTCGAGATGTTTGCCGTGCAATGTATGGCGCTGCGTTTTTTCTTCGGCGCGGTCCGTAAGGTATCAGGGAAAAGCGGCGTGTTTATGTGCGTATTGTTCCATACCATGTTCAATGCGGCGTCCTCCGTCTTTGCTGCCGTGACAACGACCTGGCCAGGAACAATTGCTGCAAACGCTGCGATCGTGCTGGTTTCCATTCTCACAGTTGCGGCATCCAATCAAAATCAAACCAATCTATAATATATAAAAGGAGCAACCATCTATGTTTCAAACCGCCGCAGGCGTACGTATCCCCTTTCCGGAAAAGCTGTCCGAGCAGTACCAGCAGGACGGCGACACGCTGACAAGCAATCTGAGCTTTGAAAAGCTCGCAGACTTTATCCGCGCGTTTTATGCCGAGCTGGACGAGCCGCTCTTCCTCGCCATCCACCCGGATGCGGAAGCGGACGAGGTCTGGTATCTGGACAACATGACCAAAAAGCAGCTTACCATGATTCTGGACGGATATGGCGAGCTGCTGTATCAGGACGGGCTTTCTGCCTTTGCTATCGGCTCGCTTGCAACAGATGAGGAGCTGTTCGTACAGAAATACAAAGTACTGTCCATTTACACCCCGCGCATCAGCCGCTTTGTCAAACTGCTCGAGCGCTTCGGCGTCACGCGGACCGACAAACTCGTCACCGCGTGGGATACATTCTCCAAGGAGCACCCAGGCGAAGCCCAGCGGCTGGAGATCGCCGGGCAGACCGTGCCGGATATGATCAGGGAACTGCAGAAGATCGGCATGTATAAAGGCTGACGCGAATGCGTCAGCCTTTTTCCTTTCTGCTCTGTCTGCCAAGCTCATCCGGCCCATCCCTCCAGGATGGTCTGCTCATCCAGATAGCGCAGCACCTTGCCTTCGAGCAGACGCTCGGCAAAATCCACCTCTTCACCGTCGGGCAGCAACGCGGCGTAATACGCCTCGAGCGGCGTACCCCGCGGCTGTTCCGAACCGATATACCGCAGATGTTTGCTGTCTTCGACGGAGAACATGCGATAGCGCTCCGGAAACTCCCAGCAAACCAGCTGTCCGTTCTCTAATGTGCAGGTTCCCTCTCCCATGTAGGAAAACATCCCGCCGAAGGACAGCGAAAAACATCCGTGTTCCACATCCACCCATATCACCGGGTAATTTGCAAGCTGCTGCTCATCCGTTATGTCTGCCAGGGCTGCGGTATACCGCCCGGTAAACGGTAGCTGCTCACAAAACGTATCCGCGGCCCAGACGCTGGCAATCCCGATGCAAAGCATCACAAAAGCGCAAATCTTTCGCATCGTATCCCCTCCCCTGATCGCTCCGATTACAGGAACAGGCTGACCTCCGCCCGGCGCTTGTAGCCTTCCTCGAGCTCGGTCTTGTGGTATAAGTACCCGGGGTCATCATAATATTTCGCGCCGCGCGGGCATTTTTTGATACACGCGCCGCACTTAATGCAGATGCCGGTGAACTGGCGCACATCCTGCGGGTCGATCGAGCCCATCGGGCAGACCTCCGCGCAGATGCCGCAGTTATCGCACTGGTCGTTCGTCTTGGGTTTTACCTTTCGGATGTCGATCGAATTGCCCGCGCGGTCGCGCGGCTGGTAATAGTCGCGGTCCGCCTTCGCGCGGCCGGGAACCTCGATCACCGGGGTATCCGCATCCAGCGCCGCAACACGCGCCGCCGCCTGCCCGGCAAACTGCGCCGCAAGTGCGAGGTCATCCGCATCCGGACGCCCTGCCGCGAGTGTGGTCGAGAACGAATGCTCACAGGCAAAGGCCGCCGCCGCAAACGGGCGGAACCCGTTATCCGCCAGAATATCACGCAGCTCGATGAGCGAATCGTCAAACGCGCGGTTGCCGAAGGTCACCACCGGCACAGCTGCTGCGCCATTGCCCTGTACAGTCGCCAGATATTTCAGCAATACGTTAGGCACGCGCCCGGCATAGGTCGGCGTCCCGAACACCACCACGTCCTCCGGCCCGAACTCCGGCGCGCCCTGCCGCGCCGCGGGCAGCGTGAAGTCATATTCTTCGAGCGGAAGCCCCAGTCTGCCCGCCATTTTGCCCGCAACCGCGGTCACAACCGTCCTGGTCGTTCCGGTTGCGCTCCAGTACATCGCCCAAATCTTTTTCGCCTGCATGCAGTGTCCCTCCTTGCCTTTATATAAGGTAAGTATAGCAGACCTGCCGCAGGCCGTCAAAGGATCGCCTGTGAAATTCAGTCGAAGAATTTCCCCTTAAAGAAATTCTCGTTCCCGAGCGGCTTAGCCGTCAGCCGGAACATCACACAGCCGTCCGGACACACGATGTCCTTCACATATTTCCCGCTGCCGCCGACGTTCTCCAGATCTCCGCCGCTTCTGACCGCTTCCATCAGGGGAAACAGCATCATCATGGTTTTGGAACAGATGCCCTGCCCGTCCTGATTGACCGGGCAGCCATAAGTGCAGGCGTATTTGTCCCCGACCTCTTCCCCGTTGCGGCAGTACCGCTCGGTATGGTCGCTGCGCAGGAACCCCGTCACTTCGATCGTAAACTCATATTCTTCCGCATACCACTTTTTCATGCCGGTCCCTCCTAAGGATTTTCTGTATTGTATCATGCATCTGTCCTACGGCGCAACGTCAATTCCTGCACCTTTCGCCGCACGAAAAAAGGGCCACTGAACAGCAGCCCTTCTTTTCCGGATATTTAAATTTCCATGATAATCGGCAGCACCATCGGGCTGCGTTTGGTCTTTTTGAACAGATAATCGCTCACATCACCCTTAATGGCGGATTTCAGGCTGTTCCAGTCGCGGCGGTTATCTACCGCACAGCGGTCAAGCGCCATCTGCGAAATATTGCGAAGCTCCTCCATGAGCGCTTCGGCCTCCTTGACATACACAAAGCCACGGGAAACAATATCCGGGCCGGCGATGACGACGCCCGTTGTCGCGTCCACTGTGACGACAATGACCAGCAGGCCGTCTTCGGACAGGTGTTTGCGGTCGCGCAGCACAGCAGTTCCGACATCGCCGATACCGAGCCCATCCACAAGCAGGCGGCCGGATGGCACCGGGTTTCCCAGCCGTGCAGAATTCTCACTGATCTCCACCGGACGGCCGATCTCAGTCACAAGGATATTTTTGGGCTTGACACCCATCTCACGTGCCAGCCCCGCATGACGCATCAGCATGCGGTATTCGCCGTGTACAGGGATGAAATACTTCGGCTTGCACAGACCCAGCATAAGCTTGAGATCCTCCTGGCATGCATGGCCGGAGACATGGATCGCCGCCGAGCGGTCATAAATGACCTCAGCCCCCAGTTTATACAACTCGTTGACCATGTTGTTGATCGACTTCTCATTGCCCGGGATGGCGGACGCCGCGATCAGGATACGGTCGCCGGCATTGACCTCCACCTGCTTGTGGCTGCCGTACGCCATGCGGTACAGAGCGGACATGGTCTCTCCCTGCGAACCTGTGGACACAATGATCAGCTGGCTGCGTGCATAGCGTCTGATCTCGGAAATGTCGATCATCACCTTGCCGTGATCGTGCAGATAGCCCAGCTCACCCGCAACCTTGGAAATCTTCTCCATACTTCGGCCGCAGACAGCAACCTTGCGGCCCGCCTTGGCGGCAATATCCAGAATCTGCTGCAGGCGGGACACATTGGAGGCAAACGTCGCAATAATAATTCGCTGGTCGCTCTCCATAATGAATTTCTCCAGCGATTTGCCTACGATCTTTTCGCTCGGGGTATAGCCCGGACGCTCGACATTGGTCGAGTCGCTCATCAGCGCCAGAATGCCCTTCTTGCCCAGCTCACCAATGCGCACCAGGTCAATCATATCTCCCGAGACCGGAGTCAGGTCGATCTTAAAGTCGCCCGTGTGCAGGATTGTACCCAGCGGTGTTGTGATCGCAAGCGCGACAGAGTCCGCAATCGAATGGTTCGTATGGATAAATTCGATCTTAAAGCAGCCCAGTTTGATCGTGTCGCCTGCACGCACATGGTTGAGCTTGACTTTCTGAGGCATTTTATGCTCCGAAAGCTTGGTCTCAATAATGCCGCAGGTCAGGCGTGTTGCATAGACCGGTGCATTGCATTCGCGCAGCACATACGGAATTGCACCAATGTGATCCTCATGCCCGTGCGTAATCAGATAGCCGCGCAGCTTGTTGATATTGCGCTTGAGATAGGTCGTATCCGGGATTACCAGATCGACGCCCAGCATATCGTCATCCGGAAATGCTACACCGCAGTCGATCACCACGATATCATTTCCATACTCGATCACAGTCATGTTCTTGCCGATCTCATTGAGGCCGCCAAGCGGTATAATCTTCAGTTTTTCTTTCATAGTTGTCCTATCACTTTCCTTTATAGCATGTTTTTTCCGTAACTATAATGCGCGCGGCTCTCCGCCGCATTTTTACAAAGGCAGCTCTGCCATCCCGTTCATCTGCCTTCAAAAACAAATACATATTGCCTATGCTGCAGTTCCATATACGCTGTATCATCAGCGCATAAGCCTCTGCGCGGCCAGCAAACACTTATAATATAGAATATCACAGTCAACGACCTGTGTAAAGGATTTTTTGTTGTAATACCTGCGTGTAATACCTGCTTTGCCGATCTGCTGTCCATAGATATACCATATTCTATCCAACCGAACCGGGCCGCATGCATCGGCCTGTTAACCTTTCCCCACTGCTGTGCCAATAAATCGGTTTTTGTCGTAACGCGTACCCACACTGTATGGTGAATCACGTATTTTGTAACCTTCTCCTGTTTGTTAAATCACCATTTTGCATCTAAAACGACTGTTTTTTTCGGATGACTGTACAGACTTTTCGCTTCAAAAAAATCGCTCTTATATATATTGCACAAAATTTATGAAAACCATTTGACAAATCCGACGACTTACAGTATGATAGGTTACAGATCGGAAACAGATCGAAAACAAAATAGTAACAACTTGAAAACAAATCGGTAACAAGCCGGTGCCGCGGCATCCGCGGGTTTTCACGACGATTTAGGAGTGTAACACAAATGTCTATTTCTCTGCGAAAGCATGCAGCCAAGCTGGTTGCCGCAGCGCTCGCTGTCGGTACCATGGCTTCGGTCAGCGCAGCAGCGCTGGAGCAGCCGGTAGCGGTGCTCTCTTCCAATCTGAATTCTTCGGTCGGCACCGTACTCACCTCTGACCAGATCTCTACCGCTGAGCAGGCACTTGCCAAGGCTAAGGCCGAAGCAGAAGCAAAGGCAAAGGCTGAGGCAGAAGCCAAAGCAAAAGCGGAAGCTGAGGCGGCCAAGCAAGCTGCTGCCGCAAACGCTTATAACCAGCTTTTGACCGCACCGGTTACCGCAAAAACGGTTTCCTACTCATCTTCCCTGCTGGCAAGCGACGTGATTAAGAGCAATGCGACCTCGCTTGGCAGTTACAAGCTGACCTTCTACTGCCCGTGTGCTACCTGCAACGGTGTAGCCGGTGCGAAGACGGCATCCGGCACAACCCCGACAGAAGGCCGCACGATTGCAGTCGATTCCTCCATCATCCCGCTGGGCAGCCGCGTATATATTGAGGGCTATGGCGTATTTATCGCAGAGGATACCGGCGGCGCCATCAAGAATAATAAAATCGATATCTTTGTTTCTTCTCATGATCGCGCGTATGATCTGGGTGTGCAGAACGCAGCAGTTTATCTGCTTGACTGATGCAGACTGTAAACATAAAAAGTCCATCCGGCTGGCAGCATTATGCTGTCAGCCGTTTTTTGCTTAATCTGGTAACGTTTTCCGCGGCTTATCACTTTTGCCCCCTCCTGCCGTTTGTATCCCAGCGGAGAACCCAGCACCTTCCTGCTGTCACTCACACAGGAAGAATATTCAAATTACTTAGCTGCTTTTCCTTTTGTGCACCGCTTATCTCTTGCATAAATCCCATTCTTTTGCTATGATAGAAACAGTTAAGGAAGTGATCTGACATGAATGCTGCTGAACGGCGCACAAAAATCGCCTACTTGCTCGAGCAGGCGGATAAGCCTGTCTCCGCCACTGTGCTGGCTGCACAATGCGGGGTCAGCCGGCAAATCATTGTGGGGGATATCGCTTTGCTCAGGGCTGGCGGGCTATCTGTGCTTGCTACTCCCCGTGGATATATTCTGGAAAACGCAGGTTTTCCGGCTTATGCAGAGCGCCGTGTCGTCTGCCGCCACGGCGATGACCGTCTTTTGGAAGAACTGTATACTGTGGTTGATTTGGGAGGTGCGCTGATCGATGTCACAGTGGAGCATTCTGTGTATGGTCAAATCTGTGCACCGCTGCATATCCTCTCCCGCTATGATGCGGACGCATTTTATAAAAAGATCCAAAGCCCCGGTGTGCGGCCCCTTTGTGACCTGACAGACGGCATCCATCTGCACACATTGCGTGCAGCCGATGAGGAAACTCTTGGGCGTGTGGTGAAGGGGCTGAAGGAGAAGGGCTTCCTGCTATCGGAGGACAGGTGACTTTAAAACAATCTCATTTGATCATTACAGGCTGACGGAAGCGCGATTTCTTTCTGTCAGCCTTTTCTTCTATGGTTGCAGACAACTTGCGTCTTTCCCCATGTTTACATAAACACTTTGTTATCTTATCCGCCTTGTGCTTTTTCTATCAGTCCGATATAATAGTGACAGGGTGTGAAGCATACATGTGACCGGCTGTCAGAAAGGGGTACTCAGCATGGAAGAACGCGTAACTGCTGAACAGATGAAAAAACTTGAGCGTGCAGCAAATGATGCCGGGCTCAGTTACCGGCAGATGATGGAGAATGCTGGTTATCAGGCATTTGAGGCAATTGAACGGCGCTGTCCCCATCCCGGGTCAGCTGTCGTGTTTGCCGGAAAGGGCAATAATGCAGGCGACGGTTTTGTCGTTGCGCGCCTGCTCGCAGCTGATGGAGCAAACGTGCGCTTGATCCTATGTGAAGGTGATCCGGTCACTGAGGACTCTGCATTTGAATATGAGCGTCTCGCGGATGTAGAGATCTGGCTGCTTGACGATCTCGGCGCTGCGCAGGAAGCCGAACTGCTCGCCTGCGACGTTGTAGTAGACGCACTGTATGGTACCGGCTTTCACGGTGCGCTGCGGCCGAACGGCCTGCGTGCTGCAGATATGATGAACCGCGCTTCCGGGCTGGTGTGCTCACTCGACCTGCCCAGCGGGGTCAATGCCGATACAGGCGAGGTGGCTGACGGCGCGGTTAAAGCCGGCTTGACCGTCACCTTCCATGCGCGTAAGCAGGGACAGGATGCGCCCCAGGCAGCTATGCACTGCGGTGAGATTGTGGTAGCCGACATCGGGATCCATGCAGTGCTCCGCGAACGCAGGTATCCGCCTCAGATATGACACTATGCAGCAAAGAGCCGCGGCAGTTTCGGAACTGCCGCGGCTCTTTATTCTTTCTTCTTTATTCCAGCGTGGCCTTGTGGAAGGTTTTCTTGCCTTTCTTAATTACACAGCCGTCTGTAAAACGCTCCTTGTCCAGCATCAGCTTGAAATCTGCGACCTTTTCCCCGTCGAGCGATACGCCGCCGCCCTGTACCAGCTTGCGCGCCTCGCCGTTGGAAGCCGCCAGGCCGCACTTGACCAGCAGGGTCAGCACGCCGATCTGGCCGTCTGTAAAGTCCGCGTCAGAAAGCACAGTTGCCGGCATGTCCGCACTGTCGCCGCCGAGGAAGATGTCCTTTGCAGCCGACATGGCCTTGTCAGCCTCTTCCTTGCCGTGCACCAGCTCAGTCAGTTCATAAGCAAGGATTTCCTTTGCCTTGTTGAGCTGCGCGCCCTCCCACTTGTCCATCTCTTCGATCTGCTCAAGCGGCAGGAAGGTCAGCATGCGGATGCACTTGAGCACGTCCGCATCGTCCACATTGCGCCAGTACTGGAAGAAATCGTAGGGCGAGGTCTTGTCCGGATCGAGCCACACCGCGCCCGCCGCGGTCTTGCCCATCTTCTTGCCCTCGGAGTTGAGCAGCAGTGTGATGGTCATGGCGTGCGCGTCCTTACCCAGCTTGCGGCGGATCAGTTCGGTGCCGCCCAGCATGTTGCTCCACTGGTCATTGCCGCCGAACTGCATATTACAGCCGTAATGCTGGAACAGGTAGTAGAAGTCGTAGGACTGCATGATCATGTAGTTAAATTCCAGGAAACTGAGGCCCTTTTCCATACGCTGCTTATAGCACTCCGCACGCAGCATATTGTTAACCGAGAAGCATGCGCCAACCTCGCGCAGCAGCTCGATATAGTTGAGCTTCATCAGCCAGTCCGCGTTGTTGAGCATCATGGCCTTGCCTTCGCCGAATTCGATAAAGCGCTCCATCTGCTTTTTGAAGCAGTCGCAGTTGTGCTGGATGGTCTCGACCGTCATCATTGAGCGCATGTCCGTGCGCCCTGAGGGGTCGCCGACCATGCCCGTGCCGCCGCCGATCAGCGCGATCGGGCGGTTGCCCGCCATCTGCAAACGCTTCATCAGGCACAGCGCCATGAAGTGGCCGACATGCAGGCTGTCTGCCGTGGGGTCAAAGCCGATATAGAAGGTCGCTTTGCCGTTGTTGATCATTTCGCTGATTTCCGGCTCGTTAGTCACCTGCGCGATCAGCCCGCGCGCCTTGAGTTCTTCGTAAAGTGTCATTGATCTGTTCTCCCGATTATTTCATTTATTTTCAAAAGTATTTTCATACAGTTATCGCCCTGCTACGGGGCGCGCTCCTTGCGCCGCTCATCAATAATAATCAAAGCACTTCAGCCTCCCTGCCCTGCTGCCGCAAGCAGCTCCTCCGCATTGCGCCGTGCCGCCTCGGAGATCTGCTCGCCGGACAGCAGCCGCGCAATCTCATCCACGCGATGCGCCCGGTCCATCGGGCTGACATCCGTATAGCTGCGTCCATCGCGCACGGATTTGGAGATCCGCAGGTGATGGTCGCCCATTGCCGCGATCTGCGGCAGGTGGGTAACGCACAGCGTCTGCTTTTTCTTCGCGATAGCGGACAGCTTGCGCGCGATCTGCTGCGCTGCATGACCGGAAACGCCGGTGTCGATCTCATCGAAGATCAGCATGCCGACATCCTCGCCCGCGGTCAGCACGTTTTTGAGCGCCAGCATGATGCGGCTCAGCTCACCGCCCGAGGCCACCTTGGAGAGCGGCTTTTCCGGCTCGCCCGGGTTGACCGAGATCTCAAATGTTACCGTGTCGCACCCATGCATAGACAGCTTGGTACCCGTATGCACTGCGATACGCATTTTGACCTTTTCCATATCCAGATCAGCCAGTTCTCGGACGATCTCCGCCTCAAGCCGCTTTGCCGCAGAGCGGCGCGTCTCGGTCAGTTTGGCAGCCAGCGTCTTGGCTTCTGCGAGCTGTTCATGGTATTGTTCGCGCAGCTCGTCGCGCCGGTTGTCCGAGTCCTGCAGGGTCTCAAGCTCGGCTGTGATCTTATCATGATACGATGCGATCTCTGCCAGCGTGCCGCCGTATTTCTGCTTGAGCCGGTAGATCAGGTCGAGCCGCTGCTCGACCCACTCGCGTTCAGCGGGTGAAAAATCCAGATTGTCGCTTCGCCCGGAAACGCTGTCGCGCAGGTCGGCGGCCAGCAGCCGCACTTCCTCCGCCTGCTCCGCCAGCCCGTCGAACGCGTCCGACACTTCTTTGAGCCCAGCCAGTGCGTCCGCCGCCTGATCGAGCAGCGCGCACGCGCCGCCAATCTCATCGTCCCCGGCAAGCGCCAGCTGCGCCTGCCCGAGTGCACCCGCGATTTTTCCCGCATGATCGAAATACGCCTTGCGCTGGGCAAGGATCTCGTCCTCGTCCGGCTGCAATGCAGCCTGTTCAATCTCCTCCTTGTGGAAGGCGAGCATATCGATGCGCTGGAGGCGTTCCTGCTCCCCGGTCTCGAGTGCGGTGATCTCGCGCCGCAGCGCGAGCAGTGCCTGATACTTGGGGCGGTATTCCGCGAGCAGCGCCTCATTGCCGGCGTAGCCGTCCAGATAATCAATATGGTGCTGCTCATCGAGCAGCTTCTGTCCGTCGTTCTGTCCGTGGATATCGATCAGATAGGGCGCGAGCTGCCGCAGCACAGATGCCGCCACCGGTTTCATATTCACCCGGCAGGTGCTCTTGCCGTCCGCTGTGATCTGGCGCTGGATGTGCAGCGTGTCCGGCTCATCGCCGGAAAGCGCCAGCTCGTCGAGCAGCACCGTAAGCGCGGGCGACAGCCCGGTGAACACCGCGCTGACAAAGCCCTTGTGTGCGCCCGACCGCACCAGGTCGCGGCTGACGCGTCTGCCCAGCACCGCGCCGATCGAGTCGATCACAATGGACTTGCCCGCGCCGGTCTCGCCCGAGAGCACGGTCAGCCCATCCTCGAGCTCGATATCCGCCTGCTCGATGACCGCGATATTTTCAATATGGAGCAATTGCAGCATGGCTGCGTCCTCCCCTGTCTACTTCAGAATATCCCGCGCCTGCTGGCAGAAACGTGCAGCGCTGTCATTATCCCTCATGACGGCAAACACGGTATCGTCGCCGCCCAGCGTACCGACCACGTCAGATGCACGCATCGCGTCGATCGCCATAGCGGCTGCCTGCCCCAGACCGGGCAGGGTCTTGATGACCACCATGTTCTGCGCCGCGTCGATCTCCGTAACGCACTCGCGAAAAATATTGCGCAGCCGTGTGGTAAAGCTGTCTGCCGCGCCGGCAGAGGCTGCAGTATACTTATATTTTCCCGTTTCCGCAGAGAGCGATTTGATCAGGCGAAGCTCCTTGATGTCACGTGACACAGTCGCCTGCGTAGTATTGTAGCCCAGTGCGCGCAGATGGTCGGTCAGCTCCTCCTGGGTTTCAATCTCAAACCGGTCAACCAGTTCCAGAATTTTTGCCTGCCGTTGGAATTTCATATTCGCCCTCCTCTTTTCATTTCATCACAGCTTCTGCTGCAGGATCTGATAAAAGCTCAGCCCCTTAAGACGCACAAGCCTCGTGCGCAGCGGCGACCGTGTGATAACCACACGGTCGTCCGGCCGGACGGCAAAGCTCTGTCCACCGTCCGTTGAAATAAACACCTCGCTGCCGCCTTCGCAAGCCGCAGCCAGAGTAATACGCCGTTCAGGTGCAAACACAAAAGATTTGGCTGTAAGCGCATGCGCGCAGATCGGGATGACCGCCGTATTTTCTGCGCTCGGCTCGATCACCGGCCCGCCGGCAGACAGCCCATAGGCAGTTGAACCGGTCGGTGTGGCAACAATGACACCGTCGCCGCTGAAGCGGGTGACCTCTTCATCATCCGCTGAAATGCAGACCTTGACCACGCGGAAAGCCGTACCTTTGGCAACAACAACGTCGTTGAGCGCATCATTCTCATACACCACCCGCCGATCGCGGATGACCGATACATGCAGCATCATGCGGCTGTCGATCGAATAGTACCCTTTAAAAAGTTTTTCCATCTCCCCCAGCTCACTGGGTTCAAGTTCTGTCATAAAGCCGACATGTCCGACATTGACCCCCAGCAGCGGCACATCATTCTGCGCAGCCGCCCGCGCGATGCGCAGCATGGTACCGTCTCCACCCAGCACGACCGCGGCATCGGCCACCCGGATCGCTTCGTCGGTTTCCATATAATCCGCATCCGGGAACTCCGGCGCTGCCGTGCGCATCTGCATGGGCAGGATCAACCGTATGCCCTCCCGCCGCAACTGCGCGCAGACCCGGGGCACCAGTGTAAGTGCTTCCCCCTTGCGCATATTGGGATAAATGAAAAAATGCCTCATAAACAATCCAATCAGCCGTCCAATTCTTCGTGCGCCTGGCGCACGATCTCCTGCAGATCCGGCACGCGATCCCCGCCCTGCTTTGCCAGATAGCCCAAAAATTCGATATTGCCCTCCGGTCCCTTAATAGGCGAAAAAGTCACGTCCTGCACCGCAAAGCCCGCTTCATGTGCGTTCTCGACGAACCGCTCAAGCACCTCCAGGTGGATCTCCGGCTCGCGCACCACGCCTTTTTTGCCGACCTTGCCCTTTCCCGCTTCAAACTGCGGCTTGATCAGGCAGGCCACGCGGCCGTCCGCCGTCAGCAAGCCCGAGACCACCGGCAAAACCAGCTTCAGCGAGATAAACGACACGTCGATCACACAAAGCGAAGGTGTTTCCTCAAGCATGTCCGGTGTGACGTAGCGGATGTTGGTTCGTTCCATGCATTTGACGCGCGGATCCTGCCGCAGGCTCCAGGCGAGCTGGCCATACCCCACGTCGATCGAGTACACCTTGACTGCACCGCGGCGCAGCAGGCAGTCGGTAAAGCCGCCTGTGGATGCACCGACATCCATCACGACCAGCCCGGACGGGTCGATTGCAAAGTAGTCGAGCGCCTTCTCTATTTTTTTGCCGCCGCGGGAAACAAAGGCATTTTCGTTGCCGCGTACTTCCAACACGGCATTTTCATCCACCATGTCGCCGGCTTTTCCCGCCTTTTGTCCCGCAACATAAACGATCCCTTCCATGATCGCTGTCTTTGCCCGCTCGCGCGAGGGACACAGCCCCTTTTCAAACAGCAGCACATCCAGTCTCTTTTTAGCCAAGGCTGTCTTCCTTCCTCTTCCGGTTTTTGATCACATAGTCTGCAATGCTCTCCGCATCCAGACCGCAGAAGCGGCAAACCTCATCTACACTCCCGTGCGGCAGAAAGCGGTCGCCTGTATTCAGCATATCCGTCCGCCCTGCCCGGTGCGCAGAAACCCATTCTCCAAGACTTCCGCTCTCTATATTATCCTCAACCACCAGGCACCAGCCATTCAACATATCCTGTATCCGCTCAAAAGCTGTTTCAAGCTCTGTCCCCAGTTCGTTGACCTTATATACCTGTGCACGGATCTGCTTTTTCTCCAGCAGCTCTGCCGCCGCCAATACACGGTCTGCCATTGCCCCATGGGTCAGCAGGGTCACATCATGCCCTACTGCTGGGCGCACACAGGCGATCGTCTGCCCGGAGGTATCCGCATCGAATGCTCCCTCGCCGCCGCGCGGATAACGGATAGCCACAGGGCCGTTTTCATGGTAGACCGCCTGTGTCATCATACTGCGCAGCTCACTGAAATTCGACGGGCAGTAGATCTTCATGCCCGGAACTGACCGGAGGAATGCGATATCCAGCACGCCATTATGCGTTGCCCCGTCCGCGCCGACGATACCCGCGCGGTCGACACAAAACACAACATGCAACCCTTCGATCGCCACATCATGCACCAGTTGGTCGTAGGCCCGCTGCAAAAACGTGGAATAAATCGCCACAACCGGCACCATTCCCTGCGCCGCCATGCCGGCAGCCATTGCAACCGCATGCTCTTCGGCAATGCCTACATCAAAAAAACGGCTGGGAAACCGGGAAGCAAAACGGGTCAGCCCAGTACCCGACGGCATTGCCGCCGTGATTGCACAGATACGCGCGTCCTTCTCCGCCAATGCACACAGCTCACGTCCAAAGCAAGCCGAAAAATCCTCTTTCTTGTCCGCAGCAAACGCACCCGACACTGGATCGAACTGGGATACACCGTGATACTTTTCCGGCTCCTGCTCGCTGGGGGCGTAACCGCGCCCCTTTTGTGTCATAACGTGCAGCAGTACAGGTTTTTTGATCTTTTTTGCCTGCGCGAGCAGTTCGCAAACGCTCTTCAGGTCATGCCCGTCCACCGGGCCGAGATAGATAAAGCCCATCTGCTCAAATACGGACGTCGGCAGCACAAAGCGCTTCAGGCGCGCCTTGGCGCGCGAAATAGAGCGCGACACCGCCGCACCGCCCGGGATCCTTGCAAGCCGTTCCTTCACACGTTTTTTTGCATGCAGGTAGCGCGGACTGACACGCAGCCGCGCCAGATGCCGGCTCAATCCGCCGACATTCTGCGCAATCGACATGTTGTTGTCATTGAGTACGACGAGCAGCGGCTCGCCCGAGGTACCTGCATTGTTCAGCGCTTCATACACCATGCCGCCGGTCAGCGCACCGTCTCCCAAAACGGCGACTACATGGTATTTCTGGTTTTTGAGCGTACGGGCATGCGCCATGCCGAGCGCAACAGAAACCGAGTTTGACGCATGTCCGGTCACACACGGATCGGTAGGGCTTTCCTCCGGCTTCATAAAGCCGGAAAGGCCGCCGTACTGCCGCAATGTATCAAAGCGGTCACGGCGGCCGGTCAATATCTTATGCACATAGCTCTGATGACCCACATCATAAATGATGCGGTCGCGCGAAGAATCGAATTCCCGCTCGAGCGCAACAGCCAACTCAACGATGCCCAAATTCGAGGCAAGATGCCCTCCCGTGCGTGATACGGAATCCACAATGAACTCCCGCAGCGACGCACAAAGCACGTTCAGCGTATCGTATGAAAGCCCGCGCAGATCCGCAGGGCTTGTGATATTGTCCAAAATCCCGTATCGTTTCATGTATCTCTATTCTTCCCGCCCGGAGGCATTTATTTTTTCGCGTCAAACGAAAACGGCAGTACGGAGAGCAGCCGGCCGCACAGCGCCAGCACCTTGCTGCTGAACGCCATCGCCACGCCCTTGCCCGCAGCCTTGCCGCCGATCGTCAGCGCAGAGACCATGCCGGTCACAAGCAGCGAAATCACAACCACCATAGGCCCATTCATACCCGCGGTGATATTGGCTACGATCAGCGCTCCCGTGGCGCCTGATATAATGCCGCAGATATCGCCCACGACGTCGTTGCAGATGTTAGATACCTTCTCCGCGTTTCGCAGCATCCACACTGCTTCGCGCGCGCCGCGCACCTTGTGCGCCGCCATAGAGTGGAATTCCTTTTCTGTACCCGAAGCTGCGGCAATACCAATCATGTCGAACACGATGCCTAGCGCGATAAAGAAAAAAAGCACCACAAAGGAAAGCAGCGTTCCTGCGCTGTTCAGCGCCTCGTTGGACAGGTAACTCATCGCGACCGAAAGCACAAAGCTCACCGGCATGATAATGGCCACCCATCGGGTATCGATCAGCCGCGGTTTTTGCGGCTGCTGTTTTTTCTTCTGTTTGTCGGATGTATCCAAAAGACCTGACCTCTCATATCAGAAGCGCCCGAAAAGTCTTCGGGCGGATTATTGATAAAATAAGTGGCAGCAGACTGAGTAAATCTTGCGGCTTGAGGTTCGGTTGGATTTCCCCGCGGACTGCCACGCGTCGCCGTCGTGGGGGTTTCCCATTAAAGTCCGTGCCGGGATGTTACCATCACCGGGACCGAATTGCCACTGAGTCCGCACTGCAATCCTCAATCTGCCTCGTTTAAGAACAGCCTAGGTGTTTTCCACTGCAGGCAACACGATTCTTAGCCTCTTTTGCAGCCATGGTTTCAACCGTCAATTCCCGCGGTTTCCTGGCCGGGAAGCCGTGGGCGGATACGATATCCACCATAACCACGCAAGGCAGGCTACACTGCACACAGCGTTTTGCTCGTGCGCGCCGCCCATTTTCCCGCCCCGTTTCCGGGCGGGCGGGAGAACACGCGCAGTTGCGCCGCACCGCATTGCAGGTTTCATCCTGCACCGTAGAGCATCCATCAATCGGGTCGATATTATAGGTGCCCCACGCATGCAGGTCTCCACGGCGGGAGGGTCGGTACTTCATGCCATTGAAGCGCGCCCTCGAGCCTTAACCTCCAGCATCCACCCCAAACTGGGCGTAAGAAGCAAACACCAGAGACTTCATCGATATGCCCTTTTACGGATTTTTAGGCCCGTCTTGGGAATCGTATGCGCTGACTAGGATACTGCGCCACTTATCTG
>DXFS01000029.1 GCA_019114345.1 Candidatus Agathobaculum pullistercoris
TCCTGCGCCTGTGGCGCGCTGCGCGCGGGCAGCAGGGCGGAGAGCGGCGGCAGCGCCAGCCACACCGGCAGCGCATATGCCAGCAGCACGAGCGTGGCCGCGTTTTTCAGCCAGCGCGCGGGCAGAAACCGTCGCGCGAGCGGTGCGAGCGAATAGACCGCGATGGTCAGCACTGTGCCCGTCATGGATAAGATGCACAGCGTGCGGAGCACCTCAGTTAGCATAATGATCCCCCCAATCGCGCGCTATTTCAGCCCGAATCTCTCGCGGATCTCTTCGATATCGTCCGCGGTGACCTCGTCGCACGCGACGAGCGCCGCGAGCAGGTCGCTCGCGCGGCCGTCGAACAGCTTGCCGAGGAACGAGCGGGTCTCGCGCTTTTTGTAATCGTCCTCCGCGATCAGCGGGCGGTAGTAATACGCCTTGCCGCGCTTTTCGTGGCCGATGGCCTGCTTTTCCGCCATGCGGCCGAGCAGGGTGGACACGGTCGAGAACGACCAGCCGGTCTCCGGCTCGAGCTGCTTGGCGATCTCGGCGGATGGCAGAGGCTCGCCCGCGCGCCAGAGCAGCTTCATGACGGTCAGCTCTGCGTCGGACAGGGTGTTCTTGCCGGACATGGGAATCCCTCCTTGTATTTTCAACTACACGTGTGGCTTGATTAAATACTACAACTGTGGCTGAAAGATGTCAAGCATGATTTTGACAAATTGTGGGACGGAAATTCTGTACAGCTTGACATATATAGATTGTCGATATATAATAATTATATCGAACACCGATATAAGGAGGGAAGGACCATGGCAATTGACAAAAGCCTGCTCGCGGGGAGCACGGGGCTGCTCATCCTGCGCCTGCTCGAGGAGGACGATCTGTACGGCTACCAGATGATCGAGCGCCTGCGCGAGCGGTCGGACGACACGTTTTCGCTCAAGGCGGGCACGCTGTATCCGCTGCTGCACACGCTGGAGAATCAGGGGCTGGTGCAGTCCTACGAGCGGGCGGCGGACGGCGCGCGCGTGCGCAAGTACTACCACCTGACTGACGAAGGACGCACCCGCCTTGCGGAAAAGACTGCGGAATGGCGCGAATTCTCCGGCGCGGTCGAACGCGTGCTGCGCGGAGGGGAAAACCATGCGTTTGCCTGAGGCCGGTGCGCAGAAAGCAAGAAAAAGTGCTCTAAGACGGACGTAAGCATGAAAAGCAGGCGATGGAGGTGGGGAAATGAAGTTACCAGAACATTTACAGCAATGGCTGGATGACGCGACCGGGCAGATGCGTTGGAAGCGGGCGCGCCCGGTGGCGGCAAAGGAGTTGGCCGATCATTTAAGCGACCAGTATGAAGCCTTTCTGGACGAAGGCATGGACGAGGATGCCGCCGCGCAGGCGACTGTGCGCGAGATGGGCGACGCGGTCGAGACCGGCACGCTGCTCGACCGCGCGTGGCGGCCCCGGCCGGACTGGGTCATGCTGGGGCTTGTACTGGTTGTCGCGGCGGTGGGGCTGGGTCTGCAATATATATGGAATCCGGAACTGGACGCCGCCGCGCTGCTGTGGCGATATGCGGCCGGGGCGGTCTGCCTGCTGGCAGCGTATTTTATCGACTATACGGTTTTGATGAAGCGGCTTTGGCCCCTGCTGGCGGTCTGGCTCGCGGCGGTTCTCCTGCTCAACCAGATAGAGACCATGCTGCCCGACATTGCTCCCATACAGATCGATGTGTTATTCTGGTTGTTCCCGCTGCTGCTGGCCGGACTGATCTGCCGCATGGGTGCCAAGGGTACCGAGGGCCTGGCGAGCTGTGTGCTGGCGGTAGCGGGGTTTTGGATGCTGCTGATAGTCACGCACTACACGCCTTATACAATCACCAATATCCTGCTGGTGATTTGCAGTGCAATCCTGCTGATTGCGGTCTGTCACAAAGCGTTCGGCCGGGTGCGTGTGCGCAATCTGTGCCTGGCGCTGCTGCCTGGCGCGTTCGCGCTGGTACGGTATTTGCGGAGTGTGGTATTTCTGCGCTCGAGCGGCATTTCCCGCGAGCAGAATGCCAGCCTGATGACGCAGTTGATCCGCCACATGCTGTTTGGCACAGATACCTATTATCAGGACGGCGCCTTTGCCACGCCGCAGAAATCATTTTGGGAATGGGCGGACGCGCAGGAGAACCTGCTGACAATCATCCAACTGGAGTGGGGCTGGCTGGCAATGATACTGGTGCTGGTGCCGCTGGTCATCCTGCTGGGCCGCGGGCTGATGCTGGCCGGCCGGCAGAGCGGTCTGCTGGCGTGGCTGACCTGCCATGCGGTTGTGCTGACACTAGGTATGCAGGCTGTGTGGTACCTGCTTGTCAACCTGGGCATTTCGGATTCGGGGGGTACATACGGTTTGCCGCTGATCGCGTCAGACGCCATCTACCTCTGCCAGACCATGTTCCTGCTCGGCGTGCTGCTGTCCGCGCAGCGGTCGGGGCAGCTCGAAAGCGGTCCTGCGCCGATCGGAAAATAGCCGGGCAAAGAAAGACAAAAAACAGAAGAATGTGCTATACTGAGGGCAGTCCGAAAGGGCTGCCCTTTTGCTCTGCAAAAAAATTTTCCTCCCGGTGTCAGGAGATGCGCCGTCCATTCGTATTGTAGGTGAAGCGACGTTGCTGACACAGCCGACCGGCTGTTTCCAAAGGAGTTGATAAACCCATGAAACAATTCGATAAAGCGGAGGCCGAGCGGCTGGTATACACCTATTCCGACCTGATCCTGCGGCTTTCCTACACCTATCTCAAATCCACCCATGACGCGGAGGACATCTGCCAGACCGTGTTCTTAAAGCTCCTGACGAGCGGGCAGACCTTTGCCAGTCCGGCGCATGAAAAAGCGTGGATCATCCGGACGACCGCGAACGCCTGCAAGGACGCGCTGCGCAGCACCTTCCGGCGGCGCACGGTAGCGCTCGAAGCCGCGGCCGCGACCGCTGCGCCCGAAGCGCCGGATAACGCAGTGCTCGAGGCAGTGATGGAACTGCCGGAGAACTACCGCGAAGCGGTCTACCTGCATTACTTTGAAGGCTACTCCGTCCGCGAGATCGCCGGCCTGCTGGGCCGGAGCGAAGCGGCGGTCACCGCGCACCTGAGCCGGGGACGGCACAAGCTGCGCACCACACTGGGAGGCGAATACTATGAACAGAGCGTATAATGATAACAATGAGTATACTGAGGCGATGGCTGGCCTGAAATTTTCGGACGAAGCCAAGGCGCGCATGGTGCAGAACCTGCTGGACGCACGCGAACGGGCGGAGGACAATGTCGTGGCCATGCCGCGGGCGCGTAAGCGCCGCCTGCCGCGCATCGCGGCGGTGGGCGTGGCAGCCGCAGTGGTGCTGACGGTCGGCGCGAGCGCGACCGGCGTGCTCCGGAGCGCGGGCGAAGCGTTCCAGGGTATGTTCGGCCCGACGGCCGACACCGAGATCATCGACAAGATCGGCCGCCCGGTCGGCGCGAGCGACACGGATAACGGCGTCATTGTCACAGCGGACGCGATCATCGGCGACAAGTACCATTACGCGGTCACCTATTCGATCGCAAAGGTCGACGGCACGGCCTTTGATATCGACTTGACCAATACCGTGGGCGACGGCGTGCTTCCGCTGACCTTTGGCGAAGAGGATACCTCGCTGTCCGGCTACTACGGCGGCACGCACGGCGGTTCGTATTTCTACGACGCTGATCCGGACGATAACGCGATCCAGTATGTCGAGACCCGAGAGGTCAGCGACGGCGAGGTGCGCGGCCACACCGTCCGCGCGAAGTTCACAGACCTTTGCGTGTTTGACGAGGATATGAACCGCGTCGTGATCGCGGAGGGCGACTGGTCGTTCAAGTTCAACTTGGATTTCGAGGATACCTCGGTCAGCCTGCCTGCGGGCCAGACCTTTGACTTGAACGGCATGACCGCGACCATTGACGAGATCACCCTGTCCCCGCTGGCGCTGCGCGTGGATTACACAGTGGACAGCGAAGTGCAGTGGGACGAAAACGCGCAGTCCGGCAAGCAGAGCGAGCACGACAGCGAGCAGATGCACAAATATTTCGAAAACGTACAGATCCTGGTCAACAAGGCGGACGGCACGAGCATCGACTTGTCTCTGGCGGGCGGCAGCATCTCGCCGGAGGACGGCAAAACCGTCTGCCAGAAGGGCGATATCTTCAGCGAGATCGTCGCGCTCGAGGATGTTGTGAGCGTTACCGTGCAAGGCGTTGAGATCCCCGTGCAGCAGTAAAATAGATTGCAAAAAGAAATTCCCCGGCCGGGGAATTTCTTTTTGTAATAACCGACATAATGTTCGGAAATGATAAAAACCGGCTGGATTCGATTTACAAAAGTTATCGGCGGTGCTAAAATAAAGGTGGAGATTGGACGGGCAGTCAATTTTCGGAGGGATGAGATATGGATCTGCTCAAGGATTATCCGCTGCTCCGCACGGACAGCTACGCAAAGATCTTTCTGTACAATACGCATGAAACCGTTGCCTGTGTTCCGCGGCATACTATCCGTATGCGCGATAAAGTAAAGCCTGATAAGCTGCAGCAGGCAGTCGAGGAGGCGCTGCTGCGCTTCCCGCACATGATGCTCGGCGTGGAGGCGACGGATACCGCTTTCCGCTACCGCGCCAATGTGCTGCCGCCGGTCGTGCTGCCGTTCGACGGGGTGGAAAAACGCTATACTATCGGCTCCAAGGACACGCACGGGTATATGTTCCTTGTGGGCTATGACAACAAGACCATCACCATGGAATACCAGCACTCGATCTCGGACGGGCGCGGGTTCGAGGAGTTCATCCGCTGCGTGATCTTCCAGTACTTAACGCTGTGCGGTTACCCGGTCGAGAACGACGGCTCGGTGCGCGGCATGGACACCCGCTGGTCGCCGGAGGAAAGCGCGGACGGTTACGAACAGCTTGCGGATCAGGAGTTTTCGCCGGCAGGCATTTGGAAAAAGCCCGAAGCATCCCACGCATGGGAATTGACCGATATCGGCGACGCGCCCGAGATCGTCACGGAGGTGACTTTCCCGTTTGCGCAGCTGCATGATTATGGCAAGTCGATCGGCGTCAGCCCGCTTTCCATTGTCGCGCCGCTGCTCATGCGCGCGTTCGACCACAAGTTCGGCGAGCCGGATAAGCCGGTCATTTCGCAGATCCCGGTCGACCTGCGGCCGTTGCTGCCTACGGCGACCACACGGTATTTCATCTGCTTTATCGACCTGCCCTATCTGCCGGAATACCGTGGCCTGCCGCTCGAGGAGGTATTCAAGCGCACAAAAGCGTTTTTGAACAGCCAGATGGAGCGTGAACAACTGCTGTACCGCGCCAAGGCTGCGTCCGACCGCTGCCGGGAGCTGCACGAGGCGGATATGCCGCTTGCGGAAAAAATGGCGGCAGGGCAGAAGATCTGTAAGGATTTTGTGCTCGAGGACAGCTTTTTGATTACCAACGTCGGCCGCTTCAAGCTGCCGGAAAGCTGCATGCCCTATGTGGTGGATTACGGCGCGGTGCTCCCGTGTGCGGTGCAGCCGTTTGCGATGCTGGTGTCTTCGTTCGGCGACCGGATGAAGCTGTCGGTCGCGCAGCGCGATCACGATATGGAAGTGGTTGAAATGCTGTGCGAGGGGCTGCATGAGATCGGTGTGGAGACCGAAACCATGAGCTATCCCTTCCGCATCACCCGATATAATGGGCTGGAGTGCGGGCAGCTGTAAGCCGCTTGCCTGCTCTTGAATACAAAAAAATAGCACCTTGGAACAAGGTGCTGTTTTTGTTTTGTCAGGAGATCGTCAGGTTGATGCGGTCGCCTGCGTCACCGCAAAAGACGATCGCGCCGCCGCCCGGCAGGATGACCTGTGTGTCGCCCGTGACAGCGCTCTGGTTGACGGTCTGGCCCGCTGCATTGAACACGACAAAACCCGTGCTCTCTGAACCTTGGATGGACATGGTTTTGCCGTCCAGCACTTCGGGCAGGTTGTACCAGCGGTTGTAGCCATTGGGCTGGATGGTCAGATGTGACTGTGTTCCGGTATAGATATCCGGCACCGCGGAGATGTCCATGTACAGGCCGTCGGTATAGTGCACATACTCTGCTCCGTCGATGGTCTCAAACACGAACGGCGAGGTGTCGCGGCCGCCCATCATCGGGATCTGGATGGCGACGTCCGCGCGGCTGCCGCTGGTCAGCGGATTGGAGAGCAGGTAGCCGTCCACCGTGCCGATGCCCAGCATGGGCAGGCCGGACATATACAGCTGCGAGCTGGCCTTATCGGTCACGGAGACATAGGCCTTGCCCTCGCGCGCAGCCCAGGCGGCCTGCATCTCGTCCGTGACCGCGTTTTCCGGCAGCTTTTCCAGATAGTAGGTCTCGGAGACAACGTCGCACAGGCCGTCGATTGCGGAATACCCACGATAAGTCAGGTAGGTGCGGCCGTTCTGTTCGATGAAGCGCAGCTCGAGCGCACCGGTTTCATGCTTGAACAGGCCGTTGCCGCAATAAATGTAGGTCTGCGCCTGAGTGGGCGCATAGGCGTTGGTCAGCGTGAGCGTGCCCGCATCGTCCATGGTCAGGCGCATGAGCGAGGTCGAGTCGCCGTACAGCCCCTCATACTGCTTCATATCCGCGTCGAGCGCGGTCTGCTCGGCAGGGGTGAAGCTGTCCAGCGCGCTCAGCCGCTCGGTGATGATGCCCTTTTCCTCAAGCTGGTCGAGCAGCAGGCTGGTCGCGAGCATCTGACAGTAGGCGCTCGAACCGCCCGATGACGAGACTGCGGCACTCAGCCCGTATTCGGGCAGGACGATGAGCGAATTGTGCATCAGCAGGGTGTCGCCGCCCTTGGTGACCGCCTGAATGCCGTACAGGTTAAATGGGTAGAGGTCGACACTGTCCCAGCCGAGGCCGTAGCCGACCGTATTGTTTTCCACGTCCAGCCACTGGCCGTCCGCGTATTCCTTGTGGAAGGTCGCTTCGCGCGAGGCATCCGTCAGCACATCCGCCTCGCCGGTGAAGATCTGCGCAAAGCGGCACAGGTCCTCGGCAGTCGCGTACACGCCGCCCGTGCCGATGATGTTGACTGCGTCGGTCGGTGTCTCCTGATCGGGGGCGTAGGGGTTATAGGTGCGCACGATGGAGGAACGGTCGAAGTCGTCCTGCATGGTTTTGGTGTGCGCCATGCTGAGCGGGCCGGTGATCTCCTGATGGATGAAGTCGGTGAACGACATGCCGCTGACGCGCTCGATCACGATCTCGGCGAGCGTGAAGCCGTCGTTGCAGTATACTGAGAACGCGCCCGGATCTGCTTTGAGCGTCTGCGTGGCGAGGTCGGCGAGCAGGGTGTCGTGCGCCTGCGTATCTGCGTCGTCAAACAGGAAGCCGTTGCCATAGGTGCTGCCCATCAGGCCGGAGGAGTGGTTGAGCAGCATGCGCACGGTGATGTCTTTATATCGCGCGTCCGCCATGGTGAATTCCGGGATGTAGTCGGTGACCGGACGGTCCAGATCGACCTTGCCCTGATCGGCCAGCCGCATCATGGCGGCGGTGGTGAACATTTTGCTGGTCGAGCCGATGCCGAACAGGTTTTCCGTGGTCAGCAAGCGGTTTTCCTGCTTACTGTACACGCCGCCAACGCCGCTCTCTACAATTTCACCGCTGTCCATCATTGCATACTGGATGCTGGTGATGCCGGCACCCGCATCGAGCAGCAGCTGCACGCGCTCGTCCACCGTGAGTGCGGTCTGGGCTGTGGGCTGTGCGCTGCGCGCGAGCGGGTCGGAACTGTGGCTGTCCGGCGCAGGGGTGACAGGGGACAGCGCCGCAGGCACGAGCAGGTCGGTTTGCGGCAGCTCGGCGGCGAATGCGGCGCCCGGCAGGACGAGCGCTGTCGCAAGCGCACCGGCGAGCAGACGGGACAGGTGTTTGTTCATAGGGATGCTCCTTCCTTTTGTCGCGGGATAATATTTAGAAGATGATCTAAATATAATATGGATTGCGCATCCTGTCAAGAGGCATTGTGCATGCTTCCCTGCAGGATCACACATCCTATTATGGTCTAATTTGGGCCATATGTCAATGGCCCAAATCGAACCATTGTATGATGGGGGACGAGGTGAGGCACATGCTGTGTCAACGGATGCGCGATCTGCGCGAGGATCAGGAGAAAACCCAGGCGGAGATCGCAGAGCTGCTCTGTATCCCGCGCAAGACCTACTGCAATTATGAAAACGGGCGGAACAACGTACCCAACGAGGTGCTGTGCGCGCTGGCGGATTATTACCATACCTCGACCGACTATCTGCTCGGCCGGACGGACAACCCCGCCCCGCCGCCCCGATAAAGAATTAGCTTATGCTAACTAAAATGCTTTCCTTTTTTCCAAAAAAGTGGTATACTATTAAAAAACAATCTGAACGAGGCGAAAACAATGACGAAAATTGATATTATCTCCGGCTTCCTCGGCGCGGGCAAGACCACGCTGATCAAGCGCCTGCTCGCGGATGCGCTGAAAGGCGAAAAGGTCGTGCTGATCGAGAACGAGTTCGGCGAGATCGGCATCGACGGCGGCTTCCTCAAGGATTCCGGCATTGTGGTAAATGAAATGAACGCGGGCTGCATCTGCTGCTCGCTTGTGGGCGACTTCGGCAAGGCGCTGCACGATGTGGTCGACCAGTACGCGCCCGACCGCATCCTGATCGAGCCCTCCGGCGTGGGCAAGCTGTCCGACGTGATCACGGCCGTGCAGAACGCGCATCTGGATGTGACGCTCAACTCGTTCGTCACGGTCGTCGATGCGCTCAAGGCCAAGATGTATCTCAAGAACTTCGGCGAATTCTTCCAGAACCAGGTGGCGCATGCGGGTGCGATCCTGCTGTCCCGCACGGCGGAATGCCCGGCGAACCGTCTGGAAGAGGTGGTCGGTATCCTGCGTGAGCTCAACCCGCATGCGCGCATCGTGACCACGCCGTGGAAGGAGCTGACCGGCACGCAGCTGCTCCAGACCATGGAGGGCAGCCGCGATCTGGTGCAAGAGGTGCTCGATGAGATCGCGCGCGAGCCGCACCATGAGCACCATCACCATCATCATGACCACGATCATGACCATGCACACGAGCATCATCACGATCATGACCATGAACATGACGAGCACCACCACGACCACGGCCCGGACTGCACCTGTGGCTGCCACGATCATGACCACGAGCACCACCATCACCATGACCATGATCACTGCGGCTGCGGCCATGACCACGACCATGACGCGGACGAGGTGTTCACCTCCTGGGGCAAGGAGACCCCGCACAAGTACACCGAGGACGAGCTGAAAAACGCGCTCACCGCGCTCGGTGACCCTTCGCTCGGCACGGTGCTGCGCGCCAAGGGCATTGTCCCGGCGGCAGACGGCGGCGAATGGCTGCACTTTGACTATGTGCCCGGCGCGCCCGAGATCCGCCGCGGCTCTGCGGACTATACCGGCCGCCTGTGCGTGATCGGCTCTGAACTGGACGAGGAGCGCATTGCCGCCCTGTTCGGCGTAGCCTAAGGGGGCGTTCGTATGCCAAGCAGAGAACCGATCCCGGTATATGTGTTCACCGGCTTTCTGGAGAGCGGCAAGACCCAGTTTATCAAGGAGATCATCGCAGATCCGGGCTTTACCGAGAACGAACGTACCGCCCTGCTGCTGTGCGAAGAGGGCATCGAGGAGTATGACGAGCGCGAGATGCTGCACTATGGCACCGCGATCGTCCCGATCGAGTCGCCTGAGCGGCTCACGCCCAATATCCTCAAGCGCGTGGAGCAGAAGTACGACCCGGACCGCATCCTGATTGAATACAACGGCATGTGGAAGCTGGACGATTTGGTCGCTGCTTTCCCGGCGCGCTGGGAGCTGTACCAGATCGTGACCACGGTGGATGCCTCGACGTTTGAACTGTACTCCAATAACATGGGGCCGATGATGTTCGAGCATATCACGACTGCTGATCTTGTGGTATTCAACCGCTGCACGGATGCGCTCAAGGAAATGCTGTACCAGAAGAACATCCGCGCGATGAACCCGCGCGCGACCATCTATCTGGACGATGTGGACGGCAATTCCGAGGATTACGCCCGCAACATGCCGCTGCCGTTCGATGTGGACGCGGATATCATCGACATCGCGCCTGAGGACTACGGCCTGTGGTACGTCGATGCAATGGGCGACCCGGACAAGTATGACGGCAAGACCGTCCGGTTCCTCGGACAGGTATATGTCGGCAAGGATGTACCCGCCGGTTCGTTCGTACCCGGCCGGTTCGGCATGGTCTGCTGCGCGGAGGATATCAGCTTTTTGGGCTTTATCTGCCGGTATCCGGGCGCGAAGGATCTCAAGCTGCGCGACTGGGTGCGCGTGACCGCGTCCATCACGGTCGAAATGCTGCCGCAGTACCGCGGCGAAGGCCCGGTGCTGCATGCGATAGAAGTGATCCCGGCGGAAAAACCGGAGGAAGAGCTGGTTTATTTCAATTAAAACAGGGAAGTGCCCGGAACAGTTTGTTCCGGGCACTTTTTTTCACACAGCTGTGCGGTCATGTGCATAAAATGGAGGGGCGGTATGGGTATCTTCCGCGGAAGCGGACCGGATGCCGGGAAAGAAAAAAGGCTTCCCATGTTGGGAAGCCTTTGGAGATCGAGCAAAGCGACAGGAATTATTCCTCTACCTTGACGTATACACCGCCGTTGCGGCAGGACTCGGTCGCAGCCTTTGCCATCAGAACCGGACGCAGGCCGTCGACAGCGCCAACCGGAACCGGCTTGTCGTTGTTGATCGCATCGACAAACGCGACAACCTGGTCGATGAACGCCTGGTTGTAACGCTCGAGGAAGAACCACAGCGGCTTCTCGGAGTGCGCACCGTCAACCGTAGTGATGGTGGTGGTGTTGATCAGGTCGTTGCCGTCTGCAGCCATGCCCTTGGAGCCGAACGCCTCTACGCGCTGGTCGTAGCCGTAAACTGCCTGACGGGAGTTGTTGATGACCGCGATGCAGCCGTTCGCCATCTTCATGGTGACAACAGCGGTGTCAACGTCCGGAATGCCGGACTCTTCCTGCAGGTTCGGGTTAACCAGGCAGGAGCCGACAGCCGAAATCTCAACAGCCTCGGAACCGGTGACATAGCGCACCATGTCGAAGTCGTGGATCATCATATCGTAGAAGATACCGCCGGAAACCGCAACATAGGAAGCCGGGGGCGGCTCCGGA
>DXFS01000030.1 GCA_019114345.1 Candidatus Agathobaculum pullistercoris
GCAATCCTGTCCTATGGCCGTGACTTCATGATCGACCGTGGCTTCACCTACTATATCCCGCCTTATATGATCCGCGGCAATGTTGTAACCGGTGTTATGAGCTTTGCTGAAATGGACAACATGATGTACAAGATCGAGGGTGAGGATCTCTACCTCATCGGTACTTCGGAGCATTCGATGATCGGTAAGTTCATCGGTCAGATCCTGGAGAAGGACGAACTGCCCCAGACCCTGACCAGCTATTCTCCCTGCTTCCGTAAGGAGGTAGGCGCTCACGGTATTGAGGAGCGCGGCGTATACCGCATCCATCAGTTCGAGAAGCAGGAGATGGTCGTGGTCTGCAAGCCAGAGGAGTCCCCGATGTGGTACGACAAGCTCTGGCAGAACACGGTTGACTTCTTCCGGACGCTGGATATCCCGGTGCGCACGCTTGAGTGCTGCTCGGGTGACCTTGCGGACCTCAAGGTCAAGTCTTGCGACGTAGAGGCGTGGTCGCCGCGCCAGAAGAAGTACTTCGAGGTCGGCTCGTGCTCCAATCTGGGCGATGCGCAGGCACGCCGTCTGGGCATCCGCGTGCGCAGCAAGGAGAACCCGAAGGATCTGTACTTCGCGCACACGCTCAACAACACGGTCGTCGCGCCCCCGCGCATGCTGATCGCGTTCCTCGAAAACAACCTGCGCGCAGACGGCACGGTCGCGATCCCGAAGGTGCTCCAGCCGTATATGGGCGGCATGACCGAACTCAAGCCCAAGAAGTAAGTTCATTAGTATTGATCATGGAAAATGGAGCATGAAGGCGTCCTGCATCGCCATCATTCTCCGTTTGAAGCAGGGAGGCACATAATGGAAATTGGCATCAAAGGCGAAAAGAAGTTTACCGTAACGGCTGACCAGCTGGCCTGCAATGTCGGCAGCGGCCTGGTATCCGTATTCGCAACCCCGATGATGATCGCGGCGATCGAGAACACCGCCGCAGGCAGCGTTGCGCCCCACCTTGAGGAGGGCAAGACCACGGTTGGCACGCTGGTCAATGTTTCGCACGTATCCGCCACGCCCGAGGGCATGGAGGTGCGCATCGAGACCGAGCTTACCGAGATCGCGCCGAATGGCAAAATCCTGACCTTCAAGGTCGCGGCTTATGACGAAGCCGGCCTGATCGGCGAGGGTACGCACCAGCGTGCGGTTGTCGCCAAGGAGCGCTTTGAGCAGAAGGCGCAGGCCAAGAAGAACGCATAAGAGAAAAAGCGCCGCGATCGCGGCGCTTTTTTCTCAAATTACAGGAATACAGAATTCGCAGATGCCGTCCTGCACGCCAGCATAGGTGTAGCGCTCCATCACCGGACGGTCAGGATCAGCTGTGCAGCCGTTTTCCCGCAGCAGGCGGTCGATTGCGTGCCATGCCTCGGATATGGCCTGTTCCGTGTGCGGAACCGGAAAGACCGCATACCTGCCGCCGGTCAGCGACCCATAGCGGACATCCGCTCCGGGCAGGGTCTGCCCCTCCTGTAATACCAGATAGGCGTCATAACGGCAGGCCGTGGGAGGGGTGCGCGCGGGGTCGTCCCACGCGATGGAGAGAATGGCGGACTCCGGGCCGAGCAGGCCCGCCTGACTGGCAAGCGCAAGCAGCCGCTCCATGACTGCGCGGTTTTCCGCTCCATATGCGCCGGTGCGCCGCAGGTAGGCGATCGGACAGCGGGGGAAAGAAATTACTTTCATGAGGTATCGTTCCTTTTCGTCGTATTGACCGGTCTGCTGGTATGATAACCGCATTTAAAATGGATTGCAAGCCATATTTTAAAAGAATTTGAAACTTTTTTAAACGAAAGGAGCCTTCAATGTTCTTTTGCTACGGCAGGGCCGAGACCGACTACCTCGCTTCACGCGACCCGGTGCTGGGCGCGGCGATCGACCGCATCGGCCACATCGACCGCGAGGTATTCCCCGACCTGTTCGAAGCGCTCATCAACTCGATCGCCGGACAGCAGATTTCGGGCAAGGCGCTCGCAACCGTGTGGGCGCGTCTGTGCGCGGCAGTCGGCGCAGTCACACCGGAAAACCTGCTCGCGGCAGGGGAGGAGCGCCTGCGCGCCTGCGGCTTTTCCGGCCGCAAGGTGCATTATATGCTGTCCGCTGCGCGGGCGGTCGCGGACGGCGCGCTCGATATCCACAGCCTTGTGGAAAAAGACGACGAGGAAGTCATTCGCGCACTGACCGCCCTGCCGGGCGTAGGGCGATGGACAGCGGAAATGCTGCTGACTTTTTCGCTCCAGCGGCCGGACGTGCTTGCCTACGACGATCTCGGCATCCGCAAGGGCATGTGCCGCCTGTACGGGCTGGACAGCCTGACAAAGCAGCAGTTCGCGGCATACCGCGTGCGCTATGCGCAGCACGCGACCGTCGCGGCACTCTACCTGTGGCACATCGCCGCAGAACCATAACAGAAAAGCAGGGGATTGTCCCCTGTTTTTTTTATGCGCCAAATGCCTGCGCAAATGCCGCCTGCGCCTGCTCTGCGAACCGCCTGTGTCCCTCTTCCGTGAAGTGCACGCCGTCGAACGCGAGCGGTATGTCCCATGCGCCTGCGTCCGCGAAGGCAATCGCCTTGTCCTGCGCGAGTGTGCGGTACAGCCCGGCGAGCTGCGCGGACGCGTGGGTCAACTGTTCCTCCGCCACCCATGTCCCGGGACAAAACGGCGGCGGCGCAATGAGCAGCAGCGGCGCGCCGTATGCGCCCAGCCGGTCGAGCAGATCCTCCATGCGCGCGGCAGCCGCGGCCGGGGACGCGCCGCAGAGCAGGTCGTTCGACCCCAGCATGAGGCACATCCCGTCCAGCGGCGCTAGCGCTTCGAGCTGCTGCCCGAGCAGGCGCAGCGCAAACGCGCTGTGCGGGATTTCCCGGCCGTTTTCCCCAAGGTTGTGGATAACCCATTGGGGCAAGCTGTCCAGCTGCGCGGTCCAGCGCACCGCCGCAGGATACCGCCCGCCGCCAAAGCCGCGCGGGTCATAGCCCCAGGTGTTGGAATCCCCGATGCACACGATCTGCTTTGCCATTGCCGCCCCTCCGTCTCTGTTTTGCTGCTTCGGCACCAGTATAGCCCATTTCCCAGGCAAATGCAAACGTTGCCCCGCGCGCGAAAAGAGTCTATAATAAAGGCAATACTTTCGCATTGTCTGGAGGGACATGCTTCATGTATATTGCCGACCTGCACATCCATTCCCGCTTTTCCCGCGCGACCAGCCGCGACGGCGACGCGTCCCACCTGGACTGGTGGGCGCGCCGCAAGGGCATCGGCCTTGTCGGGACGGGCGACTTCACCCATCCTGCGTGGCGCGCGGAGCTGCATGAGCAGCTCGAACCCGCAGGGGAGGGCGTATATATGCTCAAAGAGCAGTACCGCCTGCCGGACGCGCAGCCGGGGGACGCGCCGCGCTTTGTCGTTACGGGCGAGATCAGCTCGATCTACAAGCGCCACGGCAGGACGCGCAAGGTACATAACGTGATCCTCCTGCCCAGCCTGGAGGCGGCGGACGAGCTTGCCGCGCGGCTTGAGGCCATCGGCAACATCCGGTCGGACGGCCGCCCCATCCTCGGTCTGGACAGCCGCGACCTGCTCGAGCTGACGCTGGACACCTGTCCGGACGCGGAATTCATTCCCGCGCATATCTGGACGCCGCACTTTTCCATGTTCGGCGCGTTCTCGGGCTTTGACACCATGGAGGAGTGCTTTGACGACCTGACCCCGCACATCCACGCGGTCGAGACCGGGCTGTCCTCCGACCCGCCGATGAACTGGCGCGTGTCCGCGCTCGACGGGCTGACGCTGGTGTCCAATTCAGACGCGCACTCGCCGTCCAAGCTCGGGCGTGAGGCGAATCTCATAGAGGGCGAGCGCGATTACCCCTCACTCATGCGTGCGATCCGCACTGGCGAGGGCTTTTTGGGTACAATCGAGTTTTTTCCTGAGGAGGGCAAGTATCATCTGGACGGCCACCGGAACTGCGGCGTATGCCTGACCCCGGCCGAGACCGCCGCGCGCGGCGGTGTATGTCCGGTGTGCGGCAAAAAGCTGACCATCGGCGTGGAGCACCGCGTGGAGGAGCTGGCCGACCGGCCCGAAGGCTTCCGCCCAGAAAATGCTAAGCCGTTCGAGAGCCTCGCGCCCCTGCCTGAGGCGATTGCAGCCTCCACCGGTGCGTCGCCCACGGCGAAAAAGACGGCCCAGCTGTATGAAAAAATGCTCGCCCAGCTGGGGGACGAGTTCACCATCCTGCGCGAAACGCCCATTGCGGATATTGGGGCGGTCGCCGGGCCGTGCGTGGCCGAGGGCATCCGCCGCCTGCGCGCGGGCGAGGTGCAGCGCCGCGCGGGCTTTGACGGCGAATACGGCACGATCTCCCTGCTCACCCCGGCGGAGATTGAGCAGTTCAGCGGCCAGCTTTCGCTGTTCGGCGCAGCCGCACCCGCGGCAAAGCCGGTCAAAAAGCATACGCTCACAAAAACAGCTGCCGCGCCGCAGCCGGAAGCGCCCGCCCCGGCGGGCGATATGCTCAATCCCGCGCAGCAGGCTGCCGTGACGGCGGAGGAGCCCGCGGTCGCGGTCGTCGCCGGGCCGGGCACTGGCAAAACCAAAACCCTGGTCGCGCGCATCGCGCACCTGATCGAAGCGTGCGGGGTCAAGCCGGACGAGATCACCGCGGTCACGTTCACCAATCAGGCCGCCGCCGAGATGCGTGAGCGGCTTGAGCAGCGGCTGGGCGGCAAGCGCGCGGTGCGGGGCATGACCATCGGCACCTTCCACGCGATCTGCCTGCACCTGCTGGGCGACGTGCGCCTGATCGCGCAGAGCGAGGCCATGACGATCGCAGGGGACGTGCTGCGCGAAAGCGGCGCAAAGGGGAGCGCCAGAGGCTTATTGCAGGCGGTCTCGCGCGTCAAAAACGGCGCGTCCCCGGCGGAGGCAGGGCTGGACGACGCGCTGTACCAGAACTACTGCGCCCGGCTGAAAGCGCTCGGTGCGCTCGACTTTGACGATCTGCTGACCGAAGCGCTGCGGCTGGACACCGCGGGCCGCAAACAGTTCCGCTACCTGCTGGTGGACGAATTTCAGGATGTGGGTGACACGCAGTATGCTCTTGTTCGTGCGTGGAGCAACAGGGGCAGCCTGTTCGTGATCGGCGACCCGGACCAGTCGATCTACGGCTTCCGCGGGGCGAGCGGCCGCTGCTTTGCACGGCTGGGAGAGGACGTACCCGGCCTGCGCACCATCCGCCTTGTGGAAAACTACCGCTCCGCTCCCGCGGTGCTCGAAGCCGCCCTGCCGGTGATCGCACACAATGGGGGAGAGGCTCGCGTGCTGCACGCGAACCGTCCGGACGGCCCGCAGGTGCGGCTGGTGCAGGCGGCGGACGATTTTGCCGAGGCGGTGTTTGTCGCCAAGGAGGTTGGCCGCATCGCAGGCGGCGTGGACATGCTCGAGGCGCAGGGGCTCGAACAGGAACGCACGGTGCGTCCGTTCTCGGACATCGCAGTGCTTGCCCGCACGCACCGCCAGCTCGAGCTGATCGAATCCTGCCTGCGTCATGACGACATCCCATGCGTCATCACCGGGCGGGAGGACTTTCTGGATGACGACGGCGTGCGCGGCGCGCTCGCGTTTTTCCGCTCGCTCACCGACCCGCGCGACGCGGCAGCGCTCGGCACAGCCCTGCGCCTGCTGTGGGACTGCCCGGCAGACCTCATCCAAAAGGCGCAGGCGGCCTGCGCCGCGATGCCGGTATTCGATCCGGACGCGCTGCGCGAAACCATGACTGGATACGGCCATCTCGAACAATGGCTTGCGCAGGCGGCATACTGGCTGCCCTATGTGCAGAAGGACAAGCCGCACCGCCTGATCGAGCGCTGGGAACAGGAGCGCGGCGCGACAGAGGCGCTCGACCGGCTGCGTCACACCGCGGTTTTCCACAAGGATTTCCACAGCCTGTGGATAAATTTGACCCTGGGTGAGGAGCAGGATGTGCACCGCGCAGCGGGCAAGGGCTGGGAATCGGGCGCAGTGCGCCTGATGACGCTGCACGGCTCCAAGGGGCTGGAATTTCCCGCGGTCATTCTCGCGGGGATCAAACAGGGCGCGCTGCCGCTCGAATCGTCCGCCCGCCCGGCGGATATTGAGGAGGAGCGGCGGCTGTTCTACGTCGGCATGACGCGCGCCAGGGAAGAGCTGATCCTCACTACCACGCGCGAGCCGTCTGTCTTTATGGACGAGCTGCCGGACAGCGTTTCCCGGGAAAAGGATGCGCGGCGCAAAACGCCTGCGGCCGAGCAGCTGACACTGTTCTGAGCAGAAAACCGGATGATATACGGATATTCCCGGGGGAAAATGCCATACTGCCGCACGGAAAACTGGAATGACAGGAGGATACCGCCAGTGCCTTACTCCAAACAGGAGCTGCTGGAAGCCCGGCGGCAAATCAGCAGCACGCTGCACAAGCTGGAAGAAACGGTCAGGACGCTGGAGGGGAAAGAGAACCCGGCGCGCTGTAAGCCGCAGATTACGCTGGCAAAGCGGCGCATCCGGGCGTTCACCATTGCAATGGAACTGATCGGACGCGAGCTGCAGCAGCTCCCATAAACAGAACCAACCGCCCGCCGTCTCTGCAGACGCAGAGACGGCGAGCGGTTTTTTTCCGTCTGCCGCGGGACAGCAAGGTGCCTGTGTGCCGGGCCGAATTGTGGGGTCAAGTTACCCGCTCCTCCCAGTTCTGCAAAGAGGCAAGCTGTTCCGGGGTATGGAACCAATGTTCCCCGTCGACCACTGTAAGCTGAGCATGGCTGCGGCGGGCATACGCCTCCACAGTCGCGCGGCTGGTCATATTGTCCCGGTTTGCGTAGAGGATATGGATGGGGCAGTCCCAACGGCTGACCGGATGCTCCCGCACCCAGCACAGATACCTCCAGGACAGGGTTTGTCCGAAGCTGGTGTGGATCTCTCCCTGCTCCTGCAGCAGCTCCTCGGTCACACCCGCCCACTGCATCATGGATCGGATCAGATGCTCCATATCCAGCACCGGAGATACCAGCAGGGCCTTGGCCGGGTCGGGAATGGACAGCCCGGCAAAATACGCCCCAATGCTGTTGGCCCGCAGGGAAAGGGACTGCCAGCGGTCCAGCGCCCAGCCGGCAGCCTGCCGGATGTCCGGCACCGCAGACCAGGGCGTGAGTTCTTCCGCCCGCTCCTGCCGCGCCCCGTGCCCGGGAAGGTCGATGGACAGAACCTGAAATCCCCTGGGGCAGGCCGTCCGGGCAAATGCTCCCGCCTCTTCTTTGCAGCCCATCTGCCCGTGCAGGAACAGATAGACTGAATCTGCAGGATCCCCATATAAAACCGCCGGTATCCGGCCGATCATCAGCTGTTCGGTTTTCATAAAACCACCTTTCCATGTGTGCAGCTCCGCAAAACCGTATACGCTCGGTTACAAAGACGCAGATGCGGAAGCAAAGCGTTACATGACAATCCCCCCACCGCGGCCGGTTGTGGTTTTGCCCGTTTTGTCATGCACCCTGCGGCATGCTGCTGTATTCCTCCAGCACAGCATGCAGCAGCTGCTCGATCCACGCGGTATCCGCGCTGCTGTCGTCGAAGGGGAAGACCGCGCGCGGCGCAATCCCAAGGCCGCGGCAGGCCAGCAGCTTTTTGAACAGGAAGGAAGCGCTGAAACCGGTTTCGTATGTGACCATCAGCTTGTGCAGCAGACGGGACAGCTGCATGGAACGCACCATATCATTCCGGCGGGCCGAGCAGACCAGATCGTGCCAGATATCCGGCACAATATTGGCCAATCCGCCGATTGATCCCGCGCCGCCGGCAGAGAGGTTGTAAAGAAACTGGTCGTCGTATCCGGAATAGACCTGAAAACCCGTGCCCTCAGTTGCACGGCAGACCTGGCTGGTGTGCGCAGGCTCGGCGACCGTGTCCTTCAGGCCGACAATGTTCGGATTGGCCTGAACCAGGCGCTGCACGGTCTGCGCAGCGACATTATGCCCGCTGCGCGCAGGATAGTTGTAGATCATCAGATCGCGCTGCAGGCTTTTGGCCAGCGTATCATAAAAGGTAAAAATGTGTTCCTGATCCATGCCGTAATAATATGGCCCGATGACCAGGGGAGCCTGATAGCCCAGATCGCAGGCCAGACGGGAAAGGGCCAGCGTGTCCGCAAACCGTTCGCATCCGGTGCCGGCATACAGCGCCGTGCGCCCATCGGCATAATCGGCGTAAAATTCCAGAAAGCGCTGTTTTTCAGCGGTGTCCAGCCCGGGAAATTCCCCGGCGGAGCCGAGAACAAGAATGCCGTCCACCTGATTGCGCAGCATGTAATCGATTACAATTTTGTTTGCCTCGTGATCCGGCGTGCCGTTTTGGTTGAATACGGTTACTACCGGAACGATAATCTTTGCATTCATGGTTTTATTCCCCCGAATCTGCCCGGTATACGGCCGGCTGAGGTATCCGTGCAGCCGGGCAGTGAGATATTTTCCTTACTGTAGCACAGCGGCTGCGGCTCTGTCAATCCGTCTGAACCGGACAGCGCTGCCGCAAAAAATGAAAATAAAAATAACTGAAATTCTCCCAAAAAATTTGTTGAGGTTGTGGATGGCGGTTATGTGCATGCACACAAAAAAGTCGCCGGGATCCAGCATGTTTTGCCGTCGATAAAGATTGAAATAAGATGGAAACAAATTCAGGAAATTCAAGGAAAAACATGATGTCAGGTAAGTGTGGAGGAAAACAAAAGGGTTTTTTTGCAGGAGACACGAAACAGCTGCATAGAACAAATTATAAAGAAATCCAGATTTATCCAAAATATTTGTCTATTTTGCTAAAGTCAAATGATACAAATTATACTGTCATATTTTATGCATAATTACTCTTATACCGATTTTTCACACAACATCTCTTGTCTATTATATCTATTGTGTCATTGACATTACTAAAGCCTTGTGCTATAATCCCAGCTGTAATTCTTAAATATGAACTGAGTTCTTAAATACGCACAGTTGACCAAAAGTTACCCAAAAATGCGCCAAAGCGGAATGAATGGGACGGGATGCTGCAGGTTCGCTGTACCAAGGACGCGGGAAGCGGCGAAAGATGGAGATAACGCTGTCTGCCGTGTGCGGGAACTCAGGAAACGCGGAAGGAGGATTTTGCTGTGAAAGTTATTACCGACCTGATTAAGGATGTCCCGGTCCCCAAAATGGTCAAAATCCGTGAAGTATTTGACAGCACCCATATCCCCGAGGAGGAAGTCGCCGGAACCGTCCAGAGAGAGCTGTCCCGCGAGGCGCTGGGCGGCCAGATCAAGCCCGGCATGAAGATCGCCATCACCTGCGGCAGCCGCGGCATCAGCCACTATGCCATCATGGCGCGTGCGATTGTGGATTTTGTCAAATCCAAGGGGGCGGAACCCTATATCGTTGCCGCGATGGGCAGCCACGGCGGCGCAACTGCGGAGGGCCAGACCCAGATCCTTGCCGACTACGGCATCACAGAAGAAAACATGGGCTGCCCGATCAAAAGTTCGATGGAGACCGTGCAGGTCGGCCTTTCCGGTGTGCGCCATCAGCCGGTATTTGTGGATAAATACGCGTCAGAGGCGGATGGTATCATCCTGTTCAACCGGATCAAGCCGCATACCTCGTTCCGCGGCCGCTATGAGAGCGGCCTGATGAAGATGATGGCCATCGGCCTGGGCAAGCAGCACGGGGCGGAGAGCATCCATCACCAGAGCCCCGGGATCATGCATGAGCTGGTCGAGGAATACGGACTGACCATCCTGCAGAACTGCCCCATTCTGGGCGGCATCGCAATTATTGAGAACGCATACGACCAAACCTATCTGATCAAGGGCCTGACCGCGGATGAGATCATCACCGAGGAGCCCAAGCTGCGCGACCTGTCCTATCAGACCATTGCGCACCTGCTGTTTGACAAATGCGACGTACTTGTGGTGGACAAAATCGGCAAGAATATTTCGGGTGATGGCATGGATCCGAACATTTCCGGCCGGTTTGTCCAGCCCAAGTACTGCTCCGGCGGCATTGAGGCGGAAAAGTGCGTTATCCTTGACCTGACCGACGAGACACACGGCAATGCGCAGGGCGTCGGCCTGGCAGAGGTCACGACCCGCCGCCTGTTCAACAAGATGAAGCTGGAGATGACCTATCCCACCGGCGTCACCAATACCTTCCTGCACCTGATGAAGATCCCCATGATCATGGATAACGACCGCGAGGCGCTGCAGCTCGCCCTGTGCTGCTGCCCGGATGCAGAGGATCAGAACAACATCAAGATGATCCGCATCCCGGACACCATGCACATCGAGTATATCGAGATCTCGGAGGGGCTGCTGCCGCAGGCGCAGGCAAATCCAAACATTGAGATCCTCTCAGAGCCATACGACCTGCCCTTTGACGAAGAGGGCAACCTGTTCTGAAAATTCCCGGGATATTCCGTCCGCTGTGGGCGAGCGGCCGGGCTGTCCCAGGTATTTTGATATAGCAAAAGAAAAAGGATTCGCGTAAAAAGGAAAGGAGAAAAAGATATGGCAAGTCCCGCAATGCTGATTGTGGCTTTGGTAGTTGCAATCGCAATCATCCTGTTCTGTATTATCGTACTCAAGCTCAATGCGGCCATCGGCATGGTAATCGCATGCCTGTTCATGGGGGTAGCAGGCGGCCTCGACCTGCTGACCACGGCAACAACGATTTCATCCGGCTTCGGTGATATGATGACCAGCATCGGCCTCCCGGTCGGCTTCGGCACCATACTGGGCCAGCTGATGAACGACAGCGGTGCGGCTTCTGTTATTGCCGACAAGCTTGTTGCAGCATTCCCGGAAAAGCGTGCGGTCTGGGGCCTGAGCATCGCAGGCTTCATCCTGTCCATCCCGGTATTCTTTGACGTTACGTTCATCATCCTGATCCCGATCGGCATCACCATTGCCTCCAAGATCAACATGAAGATGTGCTACGTCACCGGCTGCCTGACCATCGGCGCCACCACTGCCCACTGTGTGGTACCGCCCACGCCCAACCCGCTGGCTGCTGCTGATATTTTCGGCTTTGACCTCGGCATCATGATGATCGTCGGCCTGGTTGTCGGCTTCATCACGGTTATGCTGTCCAACTTTGTATTTATCAAGATCCATGACCGCGGCATCTGGAACGACGAGAAGGACGTCAACCACAGCTCGAACGTTGCGCAGGAGCTGGTTGCTGCGCGCAATGCGGAAGACCCCAACAAGCCCAAGCCGGGCATGTTCATGTCCCTGCTGCCCATCATCATCCCGGTTGTCTGCATCCTGTTCGGCACGCTCGGCAGCGCGCTGTTTGAGGAAGCCCCGATCATCTGCGATTTCCTGGGTGATAAGCTCGTTGCTATGCTGCTCGGCACGCTGGGCGCATACCTGATCAGCATTCCGTACATCGGCCGCAAGAACTTTGAAGCGTCCGCCGGCGAAGCGCTCAAGAGCGCGGGCGTCGTGCTGCTGATCACCGGCGCAGGCGGTTCCTTCGCCTCCGTTATCACCGCGACCGGCATCGGCGACGCGATCGTCGGCCTGCTGGGCACGGATACCACCTCGGTTCTGCCCGCCATGTTCCTTGCATACTTCATCGGCATGATCTTCCGCGTGGCGCAGGGCTCCGGCACGGTTGCCGGCATGACCTCCATGGGCATCATGGCCACAATCGCACCGGCGATCGGCTGCCATCCGGTATGGATCGCGCTGGCCTGCCTGTCCGGCGGCAACTCGATCGGCCACGTCAACGACTCCGGCTACTGGGTTGCGACCAATATGTCCGGCCTGACTGTTACCGGCGGCCTGAAGACCTACACGCTGGGTTCGTTTATCTCCTCCGTGTTCATCTTCGTTCTCGCGATCATCGGCGCGCTGGTCATCCCGCTTTAATCTGATCCAACCACGCCCCGGGCTATGTAAAGGAGCAAAACAACATGCGAAACGCTATGATCATCGACGGCAAGGATAACGTGATCGTTGCCATCGAGCCGATCGCCAAGGGGGATATGGTAACCTATCTCTGCGGCGGTCAGGAAAAGACACTCACTGCACTCGAAGATATCACCATCTATCACAAACTGGCCGCCTGCGACATTGCCGCAGGCGAGCCGGTGGTGAAATACGGCGAGCATATCGGTATTGCAGTAAGCGATATCAAAGCCGGTGCGCATGTCCACGTCCACAACGTGGAGGGCCACCGGGAAAACCTGGACGATAAGGCGTAAGGAGGAACAGCAATGACTTTTTATGGATACAGACGGCCGGACGGCCGTGTCGGCGTCCGCAATAAGGTGCTGATCCTGCCCGCCAGCGTCTGTGCATCGGACACCACCCGAATCATCTCGCAGCAGGTGGTCGGTTCGGTCACCTTCAACAACCAGCTGGGCTGCTCGCAGGTTGCGTCCGACCAGCAGTATACCATGGACGTTATGGCGGGCTATGCCGCCAACCCCAATATCTACGGCACGGTCGTGGTCTCCCTGGGCTGCGAGAACTGCCAGATGGACCTGGTGGTCAAGGCCATTCAGGAGCGCACCAACAAGCCGATCCGCCAGGTCATCATCCAGGAGGCCGGCGGTACGCTCAAGGCCGTCGATATGGCGGTGCGCTATGCCAAGGAAATGGTGGAAGAGGCGTCCCTTCTTCAGAAGGAAGAGTTCCCCATCTCCGAGCTGATCATCGGCACGGAGTGCGGCGGTTCGGATCCCACGAGCGGCCTTGCGGCAAACGTGCTGATCGGCCAGCTCAGCGACCTGATCGTGGAGGCCGGCGGCACCTCGATCCTGTCCGAAACCACCGAGTTCATCGGCGCGGAGCATATTCTGGCGCGCCGCGCGGCGACGCCCGAAGTGCATGACCGCATTTTCGAGATCGTACACCGCTATGAAAAGTCGCTGCAGCTCGTCGGCGAAGAGGTGCGTGAGGGCAATCCCTCCCCCGGCAATAAGGCGGGCGGCATCACGACTCTGGAAGAGAAGTCCCTGGGCTGCATCCACAAGGGCGGCCATACCCCGGTCATGGAGGTCTACGACTACGCCAAGCAGGTGGAGCCGAAAAAGGGCCTTGTGATCATGGACACTCCGGGCAACGACCCCTCGTCCGTGGCGGCCATGGTCGCAGGCGGGGCGCAGGTGGTCGTATTCTCCACCGGACGCGGCACCCCGACCGGCAACCCGATCGCGCCGGTCATCAAGATCACCGGCAACCGGATCACCTTCGCCAACATGGAGGACAACATCGACGTGGATGCGTCCCCGCTGATCTATGGCGGCGATCTGGGCGAGATGGGCGACGCTCTCCTCAAGCTGGTGGCTGAGGTCGCAAGCGGAAAGCAGACCAAGGCGGAGTCGCTGGGCTTCACCGAAATGGCGATCGCCCGCGTGTGCAACTTCGTTTAACTGCTGTTCCCGCGCGGAAACAGTATCATCCATAACAGCGGCTGCGGCAGCGTGATAGCATTTTCAGAATATCGCGTTGCCGCTTAGCCGTTGGATGCTTCCCCCTCTGCACAGCAACGTTACAGGAGATGAACGATCCTTATGAAAAAACATTATGTAGTGATGGACGGCAACACCGCCGCGGCCCATGTGGCCTACGCGTTTACCGAGGTTGCCGCGATCTATCCGATCACACCGTCCTCCCCGATGGCGGAAAAGGTGGACGAGTGGTCCGCCAAGGGCCGCAAGAACCTGTTCGGCTCCACGGTGGACGTGATCCAGATGCAGTCCGAGGCGGGCGCTGCAGGCACCTGCCACGGCTCGCTGCAGGCGGGCGCACTGACGACGACCTTCACCTCGTCCCAGGGCCTGATGCTGATGATCCCGGCGATGTATGCGATGGGCGGCCAGTTCCTGCCGAATGTCATGCACATTGCCTCGCGCGTGGTGACGAGCAACCACCACTCGATCTTCGGCGACCATACCGACTTTATGACCTGCCGCACCACGGGCTACGCCATGCTGATGTCCTCCTCCCCGCAGGAGGCGATGGATCTGGGCGCTGTGGCCCATCTGTCGGCGATCCATGCGAAATATGCCTTCATGCACTGCTTTGACGGCTTCCGCACCTCGCACGAGATGCAGCGCATCGAGGCGCTCGACTATGAGGACCTGCGCGGTCTGGTGGACTATGACGCCCTCAAGGCGTTCCGCCGCCAGTCGCTCAACCCCGAGCACCCGACCAACCGCGGCAACAACGTCAACCCCGATATCTACTTCCAGTGCAAGGAAGGAGCAAACGTCAAGAGCGCCATCGTGCCCGACACAGTGCAGCACTATATGGACGAGATCAACGCCCTCACCGGCCGGGATTACAAGCTGTTCAATTATTACGGCGCCCCGGACGCGGAAGAGGTCATCGTTGTGATGTGCTCGGCCTCGGAAGCGGTCAAGGAAACCGTGGACTTCCTCAATGCAGCCGGCCGCAAGGTCGGCATGGTGCAGATCCATCTGTACCGTCCGTTCTCTGTCAAACATTTTGCGGAAGCCATTCCCGCAACCTGCAAGAAGATCGCGGTGCTTGACCGTTCCAAGGAGACCGGCTCGGTCGGTGAGCCGGTGTACCTCGATGTATGCACGGCGCTCAACCAGATGGGCCGCACGGACATCCAGATCGTGGGCGGCCGCTACGGCCTGTCCTCCAAGGACGCAACGCCGGGCATGTTTGTCGCGGTGTACGACAACCTCCGGCAGGACAAACCGAAAAACAACTTCACCATCGGCATCAACGATGACGTTACTTATACCTCGCTCGATTACAAGGAGATCGAGCTGCCCCATCCCGGCCGGGTTTCCTGCAAGCTCTGGGGCCTCGGCGGCGACGGCACGGTGGGCGCGAACAAGAACGCGATCACCACGATCGGCCTGACCGCCAACAAGTACGCGCAGGCGTATTTCTCCTATGACTCAATGAAGTCCGGCGGACTGACGCAGTCCCACCTGCGTTTTGGCGACGACCCGATCCGCTCGACCTACCTGGTCTCCATGGCGGACTTTGTGGCCGTGCATGCGCCGACCTACGTGAATAAATACGACACCACCGAGGATCTGAAGGACGGCGGCATCTACCTGCTCAACTGCCCGTGGAGTGCGGACGAGCTGGAGAACCGCCTGCCCGCCAAGATGAAGCGCGACCTGTATCACAAGCACGCGCAGTTCTACATCATTGACGCGGCAAAGATCGCAGGGGAGATCGGCCTCGGCAAGCGCACCAACAATATCCTGCAGGCGGCATTCTTTGCCCTGACCAAGGTCATCCCGCTGGATGTCGCGGTCGAGGATATGAAAAAGAACAACTATAACTCCTATTTCAAGAAGGCCGGCCAGAAGATCGTTGACATGAACAACGAGGCGGTCGACCGCGGCGTGGACGCAGCAGTCCGGGTCGAGATCCCGGAAAGCTGGGCAAACGCCTCCGACGAGCCGGCAGAGGCGCGCCAGACGACACCGTTCGTGCGCGATATCGTGCTTCCCATGGACCGCCAGCAAGGCGATAAGCTCCCGGTTTCCGTGTTCCAGAAGTACGGCGTGCTGGACGGCACGTGGGAGAACGGCACCTCGGCCTACTCCAAGCGCGGCGTAGCGACCAGCGTACCCAAGTGGGACGGCGCAAAGTGCGCGCAGTGCAACCGCTGCGTGGCGGCCTGTCCGCATGCGGCCATCCGCCCGGTGCTGTTGACCGGGGAGGAGAAGGCGAACGTTCCCGCTTCGTTTGAGACCGTGCCCGCCAAGGGGCTGGGCAAGGATGCGCCGGCGTATTCCTACCGCATGCAGGTTTCGCCCTATGACTGTCTGGGCTGCGGCGTGTGCCTGACCGTCTGCCCGGTCGAGGGAGCGCTGACCATGACCCCGTTCGACGAAATGAAGGGCGAGCAGGCGAACTTCGACGAGGTTGCGATGAACGAGTCCTACCTCAAGAAGGACGTTATCAGCGACAGGAACATCAAGTCCCTGGAATTCTCCAAGCCCTACTTCCAGTTCTCCGCGGCCTGCGCGGGCTGCGCCGAGACCACTTACCTCAAGATGGTCAGTCAGCTGGTGGGCGACCGCATGTATGCCGGCAACGCGGCCGGATGCTCGTCCGCTTACAGCGGCGGCGCGCCCATCCTGCCGTACTGCCGCGACGAGCGCGGCTTCGGCCCGGCGTGGGAGCACTCCCTGTTTGAGGACAATGCCGAGTTTGCCTACGGCTTCCTGCATGCGCAGGAGGCGATCCGCAAGGAGATCCTGATCCGCCTGGAGGCGATGAAGGATGCAGGCATCGCGCCCGAAGCGATCGGCAGCTATCTGGAAAGCTGGGACGACAAGCATCAGTCCCGCGCGGTGACCGATGCGCTGATCGCAGCGCTTGAGCAGTGCGAGCAGACCGGGGACGTACAGTACATCCTGGAAAACAAGGAATATCTGGCGAAAAAGTCGGTCTGGGCGATCGGCGGCGACGGCTGGGCATACGATATCGGCTTTGGCGGCATCGACCATGTGCTGGCGCAGAACCGCGATATCAACCTGCTGGTACTGGACACCGAGGTATATTCCAACACGGGCGGCCAGTCCTCCAAGGCGACGCCGACCGGCGCGGTGGCCAAATTCGCTGCGGGCGGCAAGCAGATCGCCAAGAAGGATCTTGGAGCGATCTTCATGAACTACGGCTATGTTTACGTTGCACAGGTGGCCATCGGCTACGATCAGGCGCAGACGCTCAAGGCGATCCGCGAGGCGGAGGAGTATCCCGGCCCCTCGATCATCATTGCCTACTGCCCGTGCCTGGAGCAGCATATCAAGGCGGGCATGAGCTGCACGCAGACCGAGATGAAGAAAGCGGTCGAATGCGGCTACTGGCAGCTGTACCGCTATGATCCCCGCCGCACGGCGGAGGGCAAAAACCCCTTCCAGCTCGATTCCCCCGAGCCGGATACGGATAAGCTGATGGACTTCCTCATGGGCGAGAACCGCTATGCCTCGCTCAAGAACAACTTCCCGGACCGCGCGGACGCCCTGTATGAAAAGGCAGTTGCGGACGCTAAGGCGCGGTATGCCAAGTACCGTAAGCTGGCGGACGAAACGTAATCCCTGTTTTATTCTTGCTGCCTTGCCTCTCTGAGGCTTGCAAAAATATCCTCTTCATTCTAAAACGAGCCGGATCTCCATGAGGAGATCCGGCTCGTTTTTTCGGATCGTTACAGCTTAAAGTTCCATATTTCGGCCAAATGCTCGATTTCTTTCTGCGCTTTGCGCAGGCACTGGCAGACAAGCTCGACTTTGTCCTCCTGACAGCGGAACAGGGGCACGGAGACGCTGAGCGCTGCGAACACCTTGTCCTGTCGGTGCAGGGGAACCGCCCAGCAGGCCAGCTGGGGGGTGGATTCCTCGCGCTCGGTCGCGATCCCGCCGGAGCGCACCTCGGCAAGCTGTGCGAGCAGGACGGCGGGGTCGGTTATGGTATGCTCGGTCAGCTGCGGGAGGCCGTCGGCATAGAGCCGGCAGATCTCCGCATCGGTCAGCCCGCTGAGCAGCGCCTTGCCGATCGCCGTGGCATTGGCCGGCAGGCGGTTGCCCACCCAGGAGATCATGCGGATCGCCTGCGGGGAGTCCTCCTTTTCCACATAGAGCACGTTCCCTTTTTCCAGAAGGCCCAGCTGGCAGGTCTCCTGACATTCAGCGACCACCTTTTTCATGACCTCGACAATGGGCTCCAGGCCGCCGTCTGCAGCAAAAGCAGCGCCCAGTATCCAGATGCCGGATCCGACCGTATACCGTCCGGTCTCCCGGTTCTGGCGGAGGTAGCGCCGCTCCTCCAGGGTGTGGACGATGGGGAACAGGCTGCTTTTAGGCGCCTCCAGCTCCTGCGCCAGCTCGGTCAGCGTCAGGCCCTCTTTTTTCACAGCCAGATGCTCCAAAATATCCAAAACACGTGCAGTAGCGCGGTGTTGCTCCTGCGGCATTGCGATGCGCTCTCCTTCTCGGGCAACAGGTTTTCCATACCCGCTGCATGATTTGATATATGTTTATCATATCAAATTTTATCCTATATAGCAAGCAATGGCGCATAATATGTACAAAATCAATAAACATAGAGCGGACCGGCGCCTGGTCACGGCTGTCTGGTGCGCAGGAGCCGGGGCGGTAAGACCGCGGCGTCCGCGGCTCAGTCATGCACCTTATAATTGGCGAGCAGCATCTCCCCAATGCCGGGCGCCTCCGGGTCGTGGCTGCCCTTGCCGGTATCGAGCGCGCGCAGCTGGTCCATCTCTGCGCCGCTCAGCTCGAAGTCGAACAGCTGGAGGTTGCCCGCGATGCGTTCCGGATTGGTGGACTTGGGCAGGACGATGATCCCTTCCTGCAGCTCAAAGCGCAGGATGACCTGCCCGGCGTTCCTGCCGTGCTTTTCGGCAATCGCGGTGATGACCGGATGGGTCAGCAGCGCCGAATTGCCCTGCCCGAGCGGGCCCCACGCCTCGATTTTTACATTGTCCTTGTCCAGGATCGCGCGCAGCTCCTTCTGCTGGAAGAACGGGTTGCACTCCACCTGGTTGACCGCCGGGAGGGTGTCGAACTGCGGCACAAACGTGTTCCAGATCCTGGGCGTCATGTTGCTCACGCCGATGGACTTGATCTTGCCTGCGGCCTTTGCATCCTCGAGCGCCTTCCACGCGCCGGCTACATCGCCATAGGGCTGGTGCAGCAGGTATAAATCAACATAGTCCATGTCCAGCTTGCTGAGCGAGGCGTCGATGCCCTTGCTTGCGGCCTCATAGCCGTAGTCCTGCAGCCACAGCTTGCTGGTGACAAAGATCTCCTCCCGCGGGATGCCGCTGTCTGCGACCGCCCGGCCGACGTCCGCTTCATTAAAATAAGCGGCCGCGGTGTCGATATGCCGGTAATCGGCCTGCAATGCGTGCCGCACTGCCTCGTAGGTCGGGCCGTCCGCCGGGATACGGAATACGCCGAAGCCCACTGCGGGGATGCGGTTGCCGTCGTTCAGGGTGACCATGGTATCCATTGTAATCGCTCCTTTTGTCCGTTGTACAGGAATGGTTCTTTCAGCCTGTATTGTACGGCATCTCCGCGCAAAAGTACAATGCCGATTGCACAATGCAGTATGACTTTGACACATACTGAATATGCCGCCGGAGTATTTTCCGGCGGCATGCGGTTTTTCTGGACAAATTGCAGGAACACTATGTCTGCTCTGCGGCTTTTATGAGCCGCTGCAGCAGCGGGGCAAGCAGCCTGCGGTTTTTGTTCTGATAGACGATATAATAGGTGACATTGGCTTCCGGATCGAGAATGGGGATCTGTATGCGGCCCTGCGGCCGCTCCTCGCGCTGGAGGGCAAGGTCGGTGGTAAAAGACGGGAGGGCGGATGATTTGACCAGCTCATTAAATGCAAACGCCTCTTCCTGCACGAGAAAATGCGTATCTGCCATCTTTTCATCCACCAGCTGCCGCCAGAACCCGATGTTGGAGGACAGCAGCATGGTCTCGCCGTTGAGGTCGCGCAGGTGCAGCCCGCTGCTGCCCGAGAGCGGATGCGCAGGCGGCAGGGAGAAGTACAGGTGCTCCTCCTCGTAGCGCTGGCAGGTGAGCCCGTCCTCCTGCACGGCGCGGGGCAGGACGATCAGCTGATATGTCCCCTCGCGCAGCCCGTGCAGCAGTACATCGTCTGCGCGCATTTCAGAGGATACTGTCATATCGGGGTAGAGATGATACAGCGCAGGCAGGATCTCCCACAGCGGGGCGGGAGCGCACGAGCCGACCAGGATGGTGCGCTGCTGCCGGTCAAAGGACTGCACGGCGCTCACCATATCCTGCGCCTGCCAGAGGAGCTTGCAGGCATGCTCGACGGCAAGCTGCCCGTTCGCGTTCAGTTTGATCCTGTTTTTTTGCCGGTCGAACAGGGAAACCTGCATGTCTGCCTCCAGCCGCTGCATGGAACGGCTGAGCGCAGGCTGGGACAGGTGCAGCTGCTCCGCTGCCGCGGCGAGCGTGCCGCAGTCGGCAAATGCGACCAGCTGGGCCAGCTGGTAAAGTTCAAACATCGCGGTATCACCTCACAGATATCCGGGTGGCTCTCTGTCCTGATTGTAGCACGGCCTGGCTGCTTTGGCAAGCCCGGTATGCGTTTCGGTTAGAGCAGCGTGCGCAATCGGCACTGTACATCCGGACAAAACCGGCCTACAATGAAGCTGCAGCAAAGCAAAGGAGGCGGAAGGATGTGCAGCAGGTGATGCTGTCGAACGGCGTAGGAATGCCGGTTCTGGGATACGGCGTGTTCCAGATCACGGACGCGGCGGAATGCGAGCGGTGCGTGGGCGAGGCGCTGGCGCGCGGCTACCGCCTGCTGGATACGGCGGCGGCCTACCGCAACGAGCAGGCTGTCGGAGCGGCGGTTGCGTGCAGCGGTATTGCCCGCAGCGAGGTATTCGTCACGACCAAGCTTTGGGTGCAGGACGCGGGCTATGACAGCACGCTGCGCGCCTTTGACGCGTCGCTGAAGCGGCTCGGGCTGGATTATATTGACCTATATCTGATCCACCAGCCCTTCGGCGATTATTACGGAGCATGGCGCGCCATGGAACGGCTGTACCGCGAGGGAGCGGTGCGCGCCATCGGGGTGAGCAACTTTTCCCCGGAGCGGCTGGTCGACCTGTGCATGAACCACGAGATCCGTCCCATGGTCAACCAGATCGAGATCCACCCGTTTTTCCAGCAGCAGGAGGCGCTGACCGTCATGCAGAAATACGGTGTGCAGCCCGAGGCGTGGGGCCCGCTCTCCGAAGCGCAGCGGGATATCTTCCACCACAAGGTGCTCGGGCAGATCGCGCGCCGGCACGGCAGGACCACCGCGCAGGTTATCCTGCGCTGGCACTACCAGCGCGGCGTGGTGACCATCCCCAAAACCGTCCGCCCGGAGCGGATGGACGAAAACCGGTCGATCTGGGATTTTTCCCTCACGCCAAAGGAGATGGCGGCCATCGCCGGGATGGACATCGGCCACAGCGAGATCATCGACCATCGCTGCTATGCAACCGCAAGGCAGCTCAACAGCGTCAAGATCCATGCATAAACCAAGTCATATAAACCCATTTCGTATTTTAAGGAGGAACCGGTCATGAGCCAGATTCAAACTGTCAAACTGAACAACGGCGTCGAGATGCCGCTGGAGGGCTTCGGCGTATTCCAGGTGCCCGACCACGCGGTGTGCGAGCAGGCTGTGCTGGACGCTATCGCCAGCGGCTACCGCCTGATCGACACCGCTGCCGCGTATATGAACGAGGAAGCGGTCGGCAAGGCGGTCGCGAAATGCGGCGTGCCGCGCGGGGAGCTGTTTATCACCACCAAGCTGTGGGTGCAGGACGCCAGCTACGAGGGCGCAAAGGCTGCGATTGATACTTCGCTTCGCAAGCTGGGGCTGGATTATCTCGACCTGTATCTGATCCACCAGCCCATGGGCGACTACATCGGCGCATACCGCGCGATGGAAGAGGCCCATAAGGCGGGCAAGCTGCGCGCCATCGGCGTGTGCAACTGCTATCCGCAGATCCTGGCCGACATTTGCGAGACCGTGGACGTGATCCCGGCGGTCAACCAGGTTGAGCTGCACCCGTTCTTCCAGCAGGAGAACGCACTGGCGCTGATGAAGCAGTACGGCGTACAGCCCGAGGCATGGGGGCCGTTTGCCGAGGGCAACCACGGCATCTTCACCCATCCGGTGTTGACCGGGATCGGCAGCAAGTACGGCAAGAGCGCTGCGCAGGTGGCGCTGCGCTGGAACGTGCAGCGCGGCGTGGTGGTCATCCCCAAGTCGGTGCACAAGGACCGCATGGAGCAGAACCTGGATATCTGGGACTTCACCCTGAGCGATGAGGATATGGCGAAGATCGCGGCCATGGATATCGGCCACAGCGAGATCGTCGACCACAGCGACCCGAAGTTCGTGCAGATGCTGCACCAGTTGAAGGTACACGAATAATCTTGGATCAATTCCCTCCGGACGAGCTGCACAGGGAGCAGTAACAGGAGGACAAAATAAGAAACGGGCTGATACGGTTATTCCGTATCAGCCCGTTTGCTTTGCCGGATTTCCGCAATTTACGGGATGCCTGCTTTGATCATTTATGTACGGACGCTGCGCTGCGCCTGATCTGCAGAAGCAACAGGACCAGGCTGACGCCGAGCAGGATATGCCCGCCCCCGGCCAAACCGGAGATGGCCGCATCCGCACCCGGGGAGAGCGTCGTCCCCAGCACCTGGGTTACACCGCGCACTGCCAGCAGCGCAGCGGTGAGGTTCAGCCCGGCATGATAGACAGCCAGTATCCGGCCGGTGCGTGCTCCGGTAAAGGAAAAGTTTTTTTCCAATAAAAGCAGCAGAAGAAAAAATACCATGCCCAGCAAAAAGTAGTGGGTATGTACGACAGAAAGTGTAGTCGGATCAGTATAACCGTTTAATTTGGTAAACTCCCGGTAAAATACGCCGCCTGCCATGGCGAGAACCGCATACAGCAGCGCGGTGTTGATATAACGCTTCATGGAATTTCCTCCTGCGCTGGGATTTCTGTCCCGGCTTTGACTGCTGTCCGTCCGGGCAGCCCTGCACAGAACACCGTTTATTATAAAGTTTCCAGCTGTATTGTCAAGGTTTTTACAGTATATATGGTGTTTTGGAACAGTTTGCCGAACCGTAGGATGCCGTCTGCTTTATGTGACCTGGATCACGGAAAACAACAGGACTTTGGGATATACTAAAACAAAATAAAAAAAGGAGCTGACCTAACATGGCGGTTATCAATATGAATAGAGAAGAACTTGAACAGATCAAGAACGGGGATAAACCTGTCCTGGTGGATTTCTGGGCTCCCTGGTGCGGCTACTGCCGCCGGATCGGTCCCGCATTTGAAAAGGTCGCAGAGGAGTATGGCGACCGTCTGGCAGCGGCAAAGATCGACATTGATGAGGAACCCCGGCTGGCTGAGGCGGAGCAGGTGGAAGTAATCCCCACCCTGATCCTTTATCGAAATGGAAAGCGGGCAGGGTCCATCGTCAATCCGGGATCCAAGGCGGAAATCGAACAATTCATTCAGGAGGCAATGGGCTGGTAAAGCGAGGAGGCATTATCCATGGGCGGAAGCCATATTTATGATATGATCGTGGTGGGCGGCGGACCCGGCGGATATACGGCAGCCCTCTATGCGGCGCGGGCCGGATTGGATACCCTGGTGCTGGAAAAGCTGTCGGCTGGAGGGCAGATGGCGCTGACAGAGGCGATCGAGAACTATCCGGGATTTGAGGATGGGATCGACGGCTTCACCCTGGCGGAGAAAATGCAGCGGCAGGCGGAGCGGTTCGGTGTAAAGAGCACATACGCACAGGCAGAGCGGATGGATCTCAGCGCCTGTCCAAAGGTTCTGGAAACCAGCGAGGGGATATTTTATGCAAAAACCGTGGTTCTGGCAACGGGAGCCAACCCACGGGAGTTGGGCATTGCAGGCGAGGCAGCCCTTACCGGACGAGGGGTCGCCTATTGCGCCGCCTGCGACGGGATGCGTTATAAGGGGAAGACGGTGGTGGTTGTGGGCGGAGGAAATTCAGCTGCCGCGGATGCCATGCTGCTCAGCCGTATTGCACGGAAGGTGATTCTGGTTCACCGCCGGGACAGCCTGCGCGCTACCAAAATATATCATGATCCGCTGATGCAGGCTGAGAATATAGAATTCCGTTGGAACAGCATTGTTACGGAACTGCTTCATGAGGACAAGCTGACCGGCGTGAGACTGCAGGATGTCGATACGGGAGAGCAGACCACACTGGCTTGTGACGGCGTGTTTATCAGTATCGGCAGGCGGCCGGCAACCGGAATGGTACAGGATCAGCTGGATCTGGATGCGAACGGCTATATCATAGCGGACGAAACCACGAAGACCAGCCTTCCCGGCGTTTATGCGGTGGGAGATGTACGGACCAAACCTTTGCGCCAGGTGGTAACGGCGGTTGCCGATGGCGCTGTATCGGCCAGCATGGCGGAGGAATATTTGACAGAAGAGGCTGGAAAGCCTGCCTGAGGCAGCGTGTCATAAAACCGGCATCCCGGAGAACCGCAGAAAGGCTATTTATGGAACAGGGATCAAACACAAAACCAGCCGCAGGCAAGTTGCTTGCGGCTGGTTTGCAAATAACCGTCTGAAAGATGAAAGCGCAGCTGTCTTTCACATTGTCAAATGCGCCGGGGCGTGGTATGATGAAGCCACCGGGCGGGAGATGTCCGCATCGCGTGAGCAGTTTGACAGGCACTGCAGCGGACAACTGTCGGGAGGACAATGACAGGAAAGGAGAAGGTGTATGCCCCGCGCCGATATCACCCAAATGCCATTTTCAAAGCTCTATCCGCTGCTGGTGAATAAAGCGGTCAAGAAGGGCCGCACCCGGGAAGAGATGGATCAGGTAACCGTCTGGCTGACCGGATATACTCCGGAGGATATCGCCCGGCTGGAGCAGTCGGATACCAGCTATGGGGACTTCTTCCGCAATGCGCCGGCGATGAACCCCAGCCGCTCTCTTATCACGGGCAGGATCTGCGGCATCCGGGTAGAGGAAATAAACGACCCGCTGATGCGGGATATCCGGTATCTTGACAAGCTGGTGGACGATCTGGCCAAAGGCAGGCCGATAGACCGGATCACAAGGAAATAGCGATTAGCGCAGGAGAAGAAAAACGCCCTCTGAAATCCATGATTTCAGAGGGCGTTGGTCCGAGTGACAGGATTCGAACCTGCGGCATCCTGCTCCCAAAGCAGGCGCGCTACCAACTGCGCTACACCCGGATATCATGCGGCGGCAGGACCAGTAGGGAAGCAGGTCCTGCCGGATGGACTTCCGTCCCAAGGCGGGAGGTCCGCTGCCATTACAAAACAGTATAACAAGATCCCAGCCGGCATGTCAATATGCGAATGGGTTCGCCGAAAAATAAAAGCCGGTTCTCTTGCCCGTACCCGGCCGCGCGGCAGCCCGAAGTCCTGCCGCCGGCAGGGAGAGGGACAAAGAGCGCTTTGTCCCGGCAGTGGTGCGGGTAACAGGACTTGAACCTGCACGTCAAGGACACCAGAACCTAAATCTGGCGCGTCTGCCATTCCGCCATACCCGCAGATAATGCTTATTTAGTATACCCGCTGCGCCTGGTTTTGTCAATCCGGGCATAATGCCCGGCAGGGAATGGAAATATCCGTATTCCGGTCAGCCGCGAAAGTGAAAGAAGATAAAATTTATGCAAATTCCTGTACCAAACCCCTGCCTGTTGTGCTATACTTAAGCTGTATAAATATTTGCGCATGATGAATTGGAGACATCCATGAAACCGATCCGAATCATTCCCGTGCTACTGTCCCTGCTCATGCTGGGCGGCTGCACTTTCCCGTCGGGCGACGATCTGCTGGCCGCGCCCAGGCCCTCAACCAATTATCAATCCCTGCAGATCGAACTGGAGCAGCTGATTGCATCCGGCATTTCCTATACAGCACCGATGGAGGGCGAGAACCGTTCCTCTGTCCAGCTGGTTGACTTGGATGGCGACGGCGTAGACGAAGCGGTTGCGTTTTTCCGGGGCTCTACGTCTGCGAGCAGCAATACCTTCCAGGTCTATGTATATCAAAAGCAGAATGACCAGTACATCTGCACCGGATCCGTAGAGGGACAGGCGACTGCGATCCAGTCGGTCGACTACCCGGTTATTACGCCCGAAGGCAAACGGGGCATGGTGATTACCTGGCGGCTGACAGGCGATGGGACCGGTGCGCTGACCATGTGTGATTTTGACGAAAGTTGTTCTCCCGGCGTGCTGCTGGAAACCGAGTACACTGCTATGGAGCTGACCGACCTGACCGGTGACGGCGCACGCGATTTGCTGCTGATGACAACCGACCCCGATGGGCGCCGTGTAGCGCGGCTGTATCAGTACCAGAATGATATGCTGCTGCAGGCGGGCGAAGTATCCACCAGCCCGGAGACCGCTTCTGTCGAGCGTATGCGCAGCGGCCGTGTGCAGCCGAGCCAGCCCGCGGTATTCGCGGAGGAACGCATGGCGAGCGGCGTTGGCCTGACCACAGATATCTTTGTTTACCATGAAGGCACCTTGATGAACCTTGCGCTCGACGGCGAGGATTCGATCACGCGGAGCACCTATCGTCCGATCTCGGTATATGCGTCCGATATCAATGCGGACGGCGTGACCGAGCTGCCGCGCGCGGTGCTCATGGCGGGCTATGACGACGCTGCGGCGTCCGATGCGATCTTCATGCTCGACTGGTATGTTTACAGCCCCGACCGACCGCCCGTTGCGGTTGCGACCACCTATGACAATATCTCAGACGGCTGGCGGCTGTCGATCGATCCTGCCTGGCACGACCGGATCACTGCGGTGAAAACGACGGAAAACAACCTGAGCAAGGTCGAGTTTTACGAATACCTCGGCAGCGGAAACCAGCGGCCGTTGTTTTCCATTTATATGGCCACCGGTGCAACGCGGGAATACTATGCAGGCCGCAGCGACCTGATCCAGCTGGGTGAGAGCAGCCAGGCGGTGTATTTTGCAAAACTGGCAGCGGATACGCAGGGCGATACGCTGCAGATCGAATCAGAGGATATCAAGAGCCGTTTTTCTCTGGTCACGCAGGACTGGAGCGACTGATAAATAAAAGGAGGAACATCCATGAAGCGCAAGATCCTTGTTTTGGAAGATGAAGAAAATATCCGTTCCTTTCTGGTGCTCAACCTGAAGCGCAGCGGTTATGAGGTTATTGAAGCGGAGACCGGTGAAGAGGCGCTGGAGAAATACCACGCTAATCAGGATATCGCGGTTGCGGTGCTGGACGTCATGCTGCCCGGCATTGACGGATACGAGGTGTGCCGTGCGATGCGCGCCGCAGGCTATGCGGCGGGCGTGATCATGCTGACTGCGCGCACGCAGGAGGCGGACAAGGTGACCGGCCTGATGAACGGCGCGGACGATTACGTGACCAAGCCGTTCTCGGTGATCGAGCTGGCGGCGCGTGTGGACGCGCTGTACCGCCGTGTGTCCGGCTCGCCTTTCTCAGAGGAGGACGTGATCAAGTCCGGCCCGTTCAAGCTCAACCTGCGCGCGCGCGAGGTGCTGAAAAACGGCATCAAAATCGAGCTGACGCAGATTGAATACGGCCTTTTGAAAGCGTTTATGGAGAACATCGGCAAGGCGCTCTCGCGCGATGAGCTGCTTGAGATGGTCTGGGGCCACCATTATGTCGGCGAGCTTAAGATCGTGGACGTGAATATCCGCCGTCTGCGTATCAAGATCGAGGACGACCCGGCGGATCCGACGCATATCGTCACTGTCCGCGGGTATGGGTATATGTGGGAGGGGTGATACCCCTTCCTTTTCCTGTCTTGCGTGGGTCGCCTGACGGGGCGAGGGCGTGCCCACTTCTCAAGTGGGTGGAAGTGCGCCTGCGCGGCGCGGGCGCACAAGAGGAGAGGGAACCGGAAGGTTCCCCCTCCTCTTGCGAATCACCTTCCCCGCCTTCAGGACGCGCTGCGCGCGTAAGAGTAAGTGACGCCTTCCGTCTGCCACCCAATTGCCATTACGACAGGCAGGGGATTGGCTGCCACCCCAGAACACCCGGGAATCGGCACGCTGTCCACAATCCTCCGTAGGGGCGCGCAGTGCGCGCCCGCACGGCACCCGGCTGGAGCGTCGCCTTCACGCGAACAATAGGCATAAGCCATACATCGCCAGCCCCCCACCCCGGGGGCAGGCGCGAAACTTATCCGCCGCGACGTTATCGCAAACAAATTTTTCCACAGAATGTGGACAAATTTGTTTGCGGTCGCGGGCATCCGCGAACATCCCCGGCGGGGGTGATTCGCAAGAGGGGGCGAAGCGCCCCCTCTTGTGCGCCTGTCGCGCGCAGCGACACCGTCCCCGCCGCCCGCTGGCGGCGAAATCCCCTGCCCGCGAAGCGCGGGCCATCCTTTGTCCTGTCGGGCGATTTTCCGCTGTGGAGCGGCATCAACAGAAAGGTTCCTTGCTATGGCAATGCACTATCAAAAACGAAAAAAACAGCCCGAAGCACCGCCGCAGCCGGCCGTGCCCAAGGTGCTGCACTCACCGGGCGGCATCAAGGGGCGCTGGATGATGAACTCGCTGTCATTTGTGCTCGTTATTCTGGCAGCTGTGGTCATCCTGGTTTCAGTAGGCATATCGGGCTATTACTATGCCACCGTGCGGGACAATCTGGTTTCCCGCGCTACCACGGCGGCGGATACTTTTCAGAAATATTTCACCGAAACCTATGACCAGTTCTATACGCAGGCCGAATCCACCATTGCGACCTTTCAGGAACAGGAAAAGCTGGAGATGCAGTTTCTGGATGCCAACGGCCGCATCCTGCTCTCGACCTCGGGCCTGACGGTCGGCGGCATGGCATCGACCGAGGACGCCTCAAAGGCGCTTGCCAGCCAGCAGCCGGAGGTGTTTATCGGACGCGACACACTTTCGGACGAGCGTGTGATGAGTGTCACTGCGCCGTTGCTGTCCTCGCGGGGCGACCTGATCGGCGGCGTACGCTTCATCAGCTCACTGCGTATTGTTGAGCGGCAGATCTGGATCATCATCGGAATTGCGATCCTGGCCTGCCTGATCTTCCTGATGCTGGTCGTTATTTCGAACAGTTATTTTGTCAAGTCGATTGTCGATCCTGTCCTTAAGATCAACAATATTGCCAAGGAAATCGCAGCAGGACGTTACGGTGTACGCCTGCAAAAGACTTATGACGATGAGATCGGCGAATTGTGTGACACGATCAACTATATGTCAGACGAGATCAGCCGCGCCGAACGCATGAAGAACGATTTTATCTCTTCGGTCTCGCACGAGCTTCGCACCCCGCTCACCGCGATCGGCGGCTGGAGCGAGACGCTGCTCGCAGGCGGGGGCGAGGATCCGGAGGAAGTCATGCAGGGCTTGACCATCATCCAGAAAGAGTCAAACCGCCTGACCCGGATGGTGGAGGAGCTGCTGGACTTCGCCCGCATCGAATCCGGCCGCATGAAGCTGGAGGTCGAGCTGTTCGACCTGTCGATCGAGCTGTATGAGGCGGTTTATATGTACGAAAACCTGCTGCACAAAAGCGGTATCCAGCTCAGCTATGACGAGGATGTGGATGCCAATTACTATATCAACGGCGACCGCCACCGTATGAAGCAGGTATTCCTCAATATTCTGGACAACGCTGCGAAATACGGAGCGGACGGTAAGAAAATCGATATCGTCCTGCGCCGGGACGGAGGCAAGATCGTCGCATCCGTGCGCGACTACGGCCAGGGCATCCCGGAGGCCGAGCTGCCGTTTGTCAAGGAGAAATTTTACAAGGGGTCGTCCAAGCAGCGCGGCAGCGGCATCGGCCTTGCCGTGACCGACGAGATTGTTACGCTGCACGGCGGCACGCTGGATATCGCGTCCACACTGGGAGCGGGAACGACGGTCACGGTCACCCTGCCTGCGGCGGAGGCGGAGGAGGCACTCGGCATTACGGGCGCAATCCCCAAGATCCCGGATACCCCTTTTAATCCCGAAGGAGACTGATACATGCCAACGCAAAAGAAAACCACCATCGGCGGGCAGGCCATTATCGAAGGCATCGTGATGAAGGGCCCGAAAAAGGTCTGCACTGTCGTCCGCAAAGCGGATGGCGAGCTGGTCATCAAAGAGGAGGACGCGCACCAGCCGTCCGCCATCTGGAAGAAGCCCGTGCTGCGCGGCGCCTACGGCCTGTTCATGGCCATGAAGGACGGCATCCAGGCAATCAACTATTCGGCCTCGTTTTTTGAGGACGAGGAAGTGGATGTGCCGCCCTCCAAGTTTGAGATCTGGCTGGAGAACAAGTTCGGCTCCGAGGGGCTGAACAAGCTGATCCTCGGCCTGTCGACCGTGATCGGCATTGCGCTGCCGGTCGGCCTGTTCCTGCTGCTGCCGAGCTTCCTCGGCGGCTTTGTGCCCGGAAGCTGGGGTGTGCTTGCGCGCAACGTGCTCGAGGGCATCGTACGCGTTATCCTGTTCCTGGTATTCATGTGGTCGGTGTCGCACATGAAGGACATCCGCCGTACCTTTGAGTACCACGGCGCGGAGCACAAGACGATTTTCTGCTATGAGGCAGGGGAGGAGCTGACGGTTGAAAACGTCCGCCGGCAGAAAAAGTACCATCCCCGCTGCGGCACGAGCTTCATGTTTGTGCTGATCATCATTGCGACGATCGTTTCGTCCATTGTGTTTTCTATTATCGATATCACCAATCCCTTCCTGCGCATGCTGGCGCACCTCATTTTGCTGCCGCTGGTCGTGGGCATCAGTTACGAGTTTAACCGCTATGCAGGGCGGTCGGAGAGCATCATTTCCCGCGCGCTGCGCTGGCCGGGTCTGATGATCCAGCACCTGACCGTGTTTGAGCCGGACGACTCCATGATCGAGGTCGCCATTACCGGTATGAAAGCCGTTATTCCGGATGACGGATCGGATAACTGGTAAAATACCGCCTTGCTGCGGGCGGTTCGCCCAGACAGAGCGGAGGGGGTGCCCGTGCATCACGGGCGGGAATTGCCGCTGCGCGCGGCGGGCGCACAAGAGGAGAGGGAACCATTTGGTTCCCCCTCCTCTTGCGAATCACCTCCCCCTCCTTTAGGACGCGCTGCGCGCGTAAAGATAAGTGACGCCTTCCGTCTGCCACCCAATTGCCATTGCGGCAGGCAGGGGACTGGCTGCTACCCCAGAAGGGTGCGCCTGCACGGTACCCGGCCGGGGCGTCGCCTTCACGCGAACAGTAACCGTAAACCTTACATCGCCAGCACTCCCGCCTCCCGGGTCAGGCGCAAAACCGAACTGCCGCGACATTATCGCAAATCAAATTTTTCCACAGAATGTGGACAAAATTTGTTTGCGGTCGCGGGCATCCGTGAACCTCCCCCGGCGGGGGTGACCCGCAAGAGGGGGCAAGGCCCCCTCTTGCCCGCCCGCGCCGCGCAGGCG
>DXFS01000031.1 GCA_019114345.1 Candidatus Agathobaculum pullistercoris
CGGCATAGCTCTCCTCCCCGCCCGCAAGCGTGTACGGAAGGCCCTCCAGCGCTTCGTCGAATGTGATCGTCAGCAGGCTGCCGCCCAGCGCGGACAGGTTGTCCGACGGCACCTTGCCGTTTTCGTCCAGCTCCGCCACGCCGTTCGGCGCGCCTTTTTGGGAGAGGGGGATCGCACCGACCTGTGCCGCCGTCACTGAATGCGGGTTGTTGGTGTTCCCGGTGTGCGCGCTGAGGTTCGTCTGCACCTCTGCTGCGCTCCCCTCCTCATCTGCCCCAACTTCTGCAGCTGTGTAGCTCGGCTTCTGATCCGGTGTTAGCTTTCCGCTCGTATCCAGTGTGGCGACACCGCTCGCCGCGCCCTTCTCGGTGTTGGGGATGAACTGTTCCGTCACACTTACAGCGGTCCAGTGAGATTCATTCCACGCCTCCGGCGTGTCAATATCCACATTCGCCTGATACAGCGCGCCATTGTACGTGCAGTAATCGCCCTGATCATAGGTGTTTTCCGGATCATACGGCGGCGCAATAGACGAGCCTGCCGTTCCATCTAAATACTCATCAGGAATTTTCCCGTCTGCGCCCAACGGGGCTACGCCATTCGGCTGGCCGACCGTGCTGAAGCTCACCAGCCCTGCAGGGTCCAACTCGACCGTCACATTGTCAGCGTTGCCGAACTGGAACGTATACGACCAGTCGATTGTAAAGCCCGGGCTTTCTGAGCTGCTCGGGATATAGTCGCCTTCGGCATCCTGCGCTACTGCATACAGTATCTCGTACTCCGGAGCGCCTCCGGTGCCTTTTGCGTAGAACCGTAATTGCGTCATTTGGAACCCCTCTGAAAGGGATGTATTGCTGAGCAGCACTGGAACGGTGATTCGTGCGTTGGCCACTGTGGACGGCTGCATACTGAGGGTGATTTTGTTGTTTCCATCCGCATTCGCGCCAGTCACGCGGGTGAATTCAATCCCTCCGCCTTGAAGCAGTTCGGCCTGCAGGTTAAATCCTTCCGGCGTTACTGCCGCATTATTCCATTTAACTGTGCTCATTTTCTACCTCGATTTCTCCATAGTGTTTGCACCGTGTGAAGGTGACGGTCGTCCGCGCATTTGCTTCTGCTTCACGCGCCCACAGGGCCAATTCTACGTCGGGGTACTTTTTGTGATAGCTCCCGCCGATGGAAATGTTTACGCCGCTTTCCGCCTCGCGCAGCAACGATACATATGATACATAGATCAAATGCGCCGGTTTGGCCGTATCCAAAACAGATTTCATATTGGATACATTCCCGCCGGGTGCGCGCATCACCACGGCGAACGTATTCTTGCCGACGTTTTCAATAATTTCACACGGCACGCCGCTCGCAGCGCTTGCGATTTGCTCCAGTCTGGCCGGATTTGCAGGCGCGACAAAATTCATGCGCATGATAATATTGGCGCGCCGTTGCTCATCTGTCAGAGAGGGGTCGGCCGAAATGCCGTATTCGGCTTCCCAATCCGGGATGGACCAGTCCGCCGTCTGCGGAACGGTTTGGCTGCCCAGCCCGGATGCGGCCTGCGTCAGCTCGTCCAGCGAGAGGCCGATCGCCTGGAACATCCACAGCGCCACATAGCCGTTTCCATACACCGGCGCAATGAAATCGATAAACCGCCGCGCGGTCTCGCTGGTGAGGATGCTGTCCATCAGTTCGGTGCGGTATCTCATGCTACAGCCCCCTCTGTCAGTGTTACGCTGTCATTCGTGACCTGCGGCAGCTGCGTCTGTGTGATAGTCACATTGCCAGTTCCGCCGTTCATTGTGACATTATCATAATCGTAGACGCCCTCGATACTGCCCAACAGGTCGCATATCTTCGATCTGCGAATTTCTCCATCCATGCGCGCAGTCCCGAGGTACTCCTGCACCGCCGAGATAAACGCTGCTTTTACTGTATCGAGGACATATCCATCTTCGAGCTCTACGGTTGCGGTGATCGAGAGTGGTATTACCGTCGGACCTACCACGCTCAGCCTGGCGTTTGGCGCAGTTAGGCGAGCGTATTGGTCATCCGGCGACATAATATGATTGTATACCGCTGTGCACAATGTTTCGTTGGCCGGATCGCCGTTGCCATCCGTGATAACGACCGTCACAAGGCCACTGTCGTCTGATGCCGGGATGACCGTCACACCCCCTACGCCGGGAACCTCAAGCGCCCAGCGCCTGTAATCCGCCACAGATCCAACGTACGAGATGTTGCGTGTTTGGTCGATCTCGACAAGACGCGCCCGAAGGCTCTCGTCGTCCTCCTGGTCGGTGCCGCCGGTGATCGGCTCCGGGTTGGTAACAGAGGTCACGCCGTCCAGCTGTGACACTTTGAAAATCACGGTTTGCGCGATCACATTGCCGGCGGGTCCGGTCTGTGTGCACTCAACCGGTACGGTGATTGTTCCGCCATTGGCGCTGAACGCCGCTTCGGTCGTCTGGAACACAATTGACGGCTGACTGTCGGTGGATGCGGTAGAGAATTGCGATCCTTCCGGAACCGTAGTACCCGCCTTAACAGTCAACTGTAGCTCGCCAGTGGATGCCGTTGCAGGCCGGCGCGATGCGTCCCGAATTTCTGCGTGGTAATCCAGCCACGCGCCGAACGCTGTCATCGGCCAGATCTGCTTAATCACCTGAGGCAGCGTTTGCTGGCACATTTCGGATACGATTAGGGCCGTAGGCCGTGTGTAGTTGTAGGGGTGCTGCCCCTGGCTCTTATCGATATCGTCCGGCATGCTGTTCAGCATCTGGCCATGAATCTCATCGACCGATGCGTTTTGCAGGAACTCCGGGAGATCCATCAATAACCACCTCCTGATAACGGAACGCTGATATCGATTGTTACATCATTGATCCCTACCACCTGTACATCTGCCGTTACTTCATCCGCGGCTGTCCAAGTATAGGTGATATCGGAAACATACGCCGTCCGTCCGTAAGGATCAGCGGACAATGCCTCCGTGATCTGGCGCGTCAAAATGGATTCGGCCTCCGCGCGCGTCTTGGCTTTGAACGCCTGTTCAATCTCGACGCCGAAATCCGTGGTATAGGCGGCGTGGCTGTACCGCGGCGTCATCAGACAAATGCGGCACCACGCCTCCCACGCCTCAACGCCGGATGCGCTTTCCACCTGATTGGCGCCGTTGCGTACAAAATCGCCGGTTTCAAAGGAAAAAGCCGCAGACGGTTTGTACCCAACCGGCTCATCCCGTTCAATATCCGAGACGGCTGCAAGCTGCTCCTCGTACCCCTGCGGAAAAAGATTTGGCATGATGTGCCTCCTATACCGTGTTCAATACAACGAATTTCCCTTGGGTCCGCAGGACAGCGACCCGATCCCCGGATTCCAGCGTCAGGCCGCTCACTGTGATATACTCGTTTGCCGGGATCTCACCGCGGATGCCGTCTACCTCAAGCGTGAGCTCCGTATTGATAATCCGGCCGAACAGCGAGCCTGCGCCACTGCGGTTGGCTTTTGCCACGCTCTTCGTGTGTCCATTGAGGATTTCAAAGAGCATCTGAATATTGTTTTTCAATCCATCACCCCGCATGGACGCATGTGAGTGTCATCATTTTTTCATCGCTTCGGATCTTCCGGCTGATGCCGGTCACGAAAAAGTCGCCGACCATGTTGCCCGCTTCGACATGCACCTTGTCCCCTTTGCGGATCCACGGGATATCTATGGCGTTCACCTCAAATTCGACCTTCGGTGCACCGTTTTCATCGATCTGCGTATTGGCTTCCTCCTGCGCATCGGAAAGGCTTTTATCCGTGTCTTTTTTCTGAATTTTCTGGATCGTGCCGTATTTTGCGGTATCGCCCGTTACAACGGCCTCGGTATTGCTGGCACCGCTGTCGTCCGTTGAGCCGAGGATCTTGATTTTGGTCACCACACCGTCCATCGTAGTCCGGCTCCTGGTGTCGGTCACGGTATCCAGCTCATGGAGCTTATATACCGTTGTGTTCGCGCCGAACGGCGCGATATCTATAATGTCCTCGCGGGACCGCATGACAAAGCGCGTTCCTTTCTGCTTTTCGACTGCACCCAGCAAGTCGCTCAGGAAAATGTCGCTCAGCGCACCCTCAAGCGTCAGCTCCTCGTGCGTGATGCTCTCATAGGTGTAGTTCTGCTTGACGCCCCAATCCTGACAGATACTCGCCGTGACCGCGCTGGTCGCCATACCCGACGAAAAATACAGGCTGTCCTCGGATTCCTGAAAGAAGATCAGGTTATCGTAAGCCGTGACGGAAAGGATCTTTTCCAGCTCGCTGCTGTACTCGATTTCCCAGATATACCCGCGGAACACCTCTTTGGGGCCGTCCCCGTCATTCGCATACAAAAACAGCCGGTCCATCGCGCGGATCAGTTGGTTCATGTATTTCGTTCCGTTCAGGATGTTGAAGAAGGATACCGTCACCCGCCGGGCGAGCTGGCCGTCCGATTCGTCCGTTTCAACGCCATCCATCAGGTTGGTAATGTTGTAGCGCGGGCCGTCCTTTGATACGATGACCGCGCTGTAGTCCGGGTCAATTTTGCTGACCATGTTCTATCCTCCTCATCACATCAGTTGTGGATTTTGCGGCGTGGATATGTTATCATATCCACAATAGAGAGGTGAACGCCATGTTCAACCCGCATCCTGACATCGCCCCGCTGCTATGGTATGGGGACGGATCACAGAAGAACTGGGACTATCCGGACTACCCAAGCGATCCGCCTAACCTCGGCGGGCATACGCATGAAGTAGCGCATGCCGTCTTTGATCTGGACGGTGGGCGTCAAATGATCTGGGAGTTCCACGACAACGCACGCGAACCGAGCGCGATCTTTTCTGCCCTGCCTGTGTACCAGGAGGAGGAAGTGCCGCCTATGCCGGGCTATCCGCGCTGGTTCAAGCTCACCCCCGGCCAGCGCTGGAACTATCTGCGGTATCTGGAAAAACCATATCAGCCGGTCGATATCGGCTATGCGTTCCTGCTGTATTACGGGCTGGAGCGGCACCTGTATTTCGGAGATTATCATGCCGCTGTACCGGTGATCTTCCGTATGCGCGGGATACTGGATCACCCGTCATTCTGGTATTACTCCTCAAATGCCCTCCTGATCTCCGCATACCGGCGTGGAGATCGCGAAACAATGCGCCGCGTGCTGGACGGCTATGCCCGTCATAAAGGGGACTTTAACCTCTGCATGCTGGCGCACACTGCAGCCGGAGAGCCGCTGTCCGCGCACGAACTGATTATGTACCGGGTAAAGTTCGGATTCCGCAATGCACGGTATATCCGATCCCAGCCAGAAGCGTTTGAGCGGGAGCTTACCGGATACCTGCGCCAGGAATACGGATGCGGAGGCATCCCATATACCGGTCCGCTGTTCGACCTTCCGGATGCATGGACTCCAGCCGCCGCAAACTGGACCATGTTCGGCCGCTGGTGTTTCCTGCCGGATTTCACGCAGGATATGGATTTCATCGCCGCAGGCAAGACTGCATTGCAGGCCGTCCACAATCGAATCAAGGAGCTGTCCAAGCCGTCCTGACGAAGGGCGGCTTTTTCATTTCCGGATCGTCAGCTTTGTCCCGGCATAGATCCAGTGTCCCTGGTCGCTGGAAGAGCGCCCGTGCTGCTTTGCCGCGTTCTCGATCGCCTCGCGGTTGGCATTGTAAATGGTATCCCACTGGGCACCGTCGCCGAGGAACCGCTGCGCGATCCCCCACAGGGTGTCGCTGTCGGTCACCGTGTAGGTTTTCTGGCTGCTTTCGGTTTCCGAACGTGTAGTCTGGCCTTGGGCTTCCTGTGCAGCGGCTGCATTCTCTGTATTGGCAGATGTGCCGCTTGTCTGCGCTGCAGGCTGTGTCGTATTCACGCTGATCTGCCGCGCGTCCACAAATGAGATACTGTACTCGTAATCCCCGAACGCGCCCTTGTAGTCCACCGAGTAGTCTTCCAGATAGACGTCGTGGTTGATCGGCGTGCCGGTCACAAGCAGGTGCAGCGGAGTTCCATAATCGCGCCACGCGCTCCAGATCTGCTGATACCACAGCGGATCCTGCCATTCGCCGCGCTGCAGGATATCATCCCGCCTGCCCTCGCCTGGAAGGAGCGACTTCCACGCATACGAGTGGATATGCGCGCCGGACGGGATGTATACTTCGCCGACTTTGAGGATCTCGTACTTGGCAAAGCGCGTCCCGTTCGAATCAAATGTAATGGATTCCGGTATCCACGGAATGCGCATCGAGCGTCCGCCCGTCTTTTCTTCGATATAGATATCGGTATCCATTTACGCCCTCCTCGGTGAATTCTGCGCCATGACGCGTGCAACCTTAATGAATTCTCCCGCGACGATGTCGGCAGCCTCGGCCGCCCGTGCGCGGATCTCCTCGATCACGTCGCCAGTCGCACCGGTCACCTGGATGTTCACGCCGCCGAGCGATATGCTGATGCTGGTATCCGCATCGCCGCCGCTCATTTCCGGCGCTACATATCGTGACGCTCCGGCTGCCTTGTTTTCATCCCCTGCAATTCCTCCGTTGAAAAATCCGGGAATGCCGAGCAAATGACCGGCATGCTGCCAGAGCTGAACGCCGCGATCACGGCGGTGCGCGCCCAGCGGGATAACCGCCTCAGGCGTACCTTCCTCGGCCAGCGTATATATGCCGTACTTGCTGACGATGCCGCCGGCAGCCCGCCCGCCGGAAAACCCTCCGGTCGATCTACTGCCGCCGGAAAATCCCCCGGACGAATTGCCGCCGCCGGAAAACCCTCCGGAATATTGGTAATTCGGCGATACCGTAACGGTTGGCGAAACAGTTATAGCGGCAGGTGTAAGCGCCGCTGCACTAAATCCGCCTGTATTATAATAATAGTTGGGCGTAACTGTTACATTTGGTACAGCTTCCACATTCCACCCGTCGCCCATTTGCGTTGGATCGAGTTCGGTATCTTCATAAGTGTACTCCGGGAAAACAGTTACTTCTGGAACAACCTCATATTCTTCTCCTTCAAGAATTCTCTGCAATTCTTCAAAGAAGTTGCCCCCCGCGACTTCCATATCCGGGCCAGCATTAAGAGATACACTGCCTACTTGGGCATTTATGGCGTTTTTGTTCTTTCCTCCACCTTTGCTATCGGAATTTAGGCTGACATTCTCGGCATTTATTGTAAGATCACCAATTCCGCCAAGTGCGCCTTTGATCGCCCCTTCCAATGCGGACGAAATTCCCGCACTGCCAATGGCATCGGCAAGCCCTCCAGCTATATCACCAACTCCATCCAGCGCGTCGGGAACGAGTGCCCCAAGGCCTCCATTGATTCTGACAACGCCTGCATTCACCCGCATCATCGCAACACTGCTATTCCCACTAAGCCCCGGCAAGCCATTGGAAGATGAGCTCCCCGGCAAAAGTCCTTTTAATGATTGGTAGCCTTTCGAAACTCCCATCAGTCCCAATAGTGTAGACACAATAGGATGATCCTGAACAAAACCTGAAAGCGCGCCGGAAATCCCTTCCCACAGCCAGCTGGCAAAGTTCTTTCCTGCATCAACAACCATCTGTTTACCGCTCTCATTCCACCACTGAGAGAACGGTTCAGCAATCAGTTTGTTCCAAGCGAACGAGATTTTCCCACTGATAGTCAGGCTCTCAAATTCAGGATCATTCAGCACATCTTTTACCTTATCGATTCCGCGTATCGCAAAATTAGAAAATGCCGACCCAATATCGCGTCCAATGTCCCGGGCTTTTTCCCCGAAGGCAGTCAGCTGATCATCATTATCGACCAACTGATCCTTCAGATACTGCAAGCCGTCGCCAAAGCCCTCGGACAGGCCTTCGCCCCACGGCAGCGCAACGCCCATTTTCAGTGTCGTGCCGATCTGATCCATCATACCGCTGATGGTTTCGTTGGCGGTGCGTTCTGCCGTCCCGGCAAACTCGCTCATACCGCCGATAATGCCGCGCACAGCATCATCCACACTGACCGCGCCGTCCTCTACCATCTCACGCACCTGCGCTGTGCTCACGCCGAGCGACTGGGCGAGATATTCCCAGCCGGAAACGCCCGCTTCGGTCAACTGCAGCATTTCTTCGGCGTAGACACGGCCTTTCTGCCGCATCTGCCCCAGTGCCATGACGACGCTGCTGATACCGGCTTCCCCCTTGCCCATTGCCGCAGCCCAGTCGCCGATATTGCTCAGGTCTGGCAGGATCTCGTCCCGCTGCCAACCTGTATTGAGCATCAACTGCGCCTGCTGCGCGATCTGCATGGTGTCGAACGGGGATTTCTTGTCGAACGCATAGATCTCGTTCATGAACGATTGCGCCGCCGCGTCCCCGCCGAGCTGCGTGGAGAACGCCATATTCAACTGCTTGATCTGATCGGACAGCGATACCGGCTTTACTACGCCGTAGTTCACTGCCGCACCGGTTGCTACGCCTGCAATAAGCGCCTGTACGCTGGTCAAGGCAGATAAAATACCGCGGAGCGGCCGCGTCGCATAGTCTGCGATCTTGACCGTCGCCCGCCATGTCTTGCCCGCGATGCGCGCGCCGGCAGATGAGATGCGGTTCAGCCGGCTCGTAGCCTGGTCCACCACAGACACGGTCACCTTGAAGCCGGATTTCGCCTTGCCCGCAAACTGGTCGAGTTTGGACAGCATTTTGTCGAGCTTGGTTGTATTGGGGTTGAAATTCATCTTGACACTGGTGGACTTCTTTGCTTTTTTCTCAAGGCTGTCCAGCGCCTTATCCGCCTTTTTAGCCCCGGCAGTCACGTTGTCTGTAAACCGAGCCTCAACTTCAATAACATGCTTATCCAAAACCTCACCCCTTCTTTGCGTCTTTCTTCATCGGGAAATTGCGTACTTTCAGGGGGACGTCCCCTTCCTCCAGCGCAAGCGCGGTGGATGCAAGCACAAAGGTCGTCTCCCCGGGGAGCGCCGGGTCGGACTGGGACCGCAGCCCCAGCACAACGCCCGGCATAATGCCCTGGTTCTGGAAACAGACGTGGAGCTTGTACCCCAGGTCGGTTTCCTGTATTACTTTTTTGCCGTATCCTCGTCGGACAGCTCGTCCTCATCATCCGCATCCCCGCCCGTACCGGAGATCTCGCCGATGCGGTCGATCAGCGCAGCCTTCTCACCGGCTGTCAGCACGCCGTCGATGGTCTCCACCGGCAGGTTGACGCCCAGCTTGTCGCGCAGCGCCTTGTTGCCCCAAACGTCCCTCTGGTCGTCCGGCGTGGTAGCCAGATAGATGATCCACGAGTTGTAAAGCGCCGTGTCGAACGACTTTTCGATCTGCGGCAGCTTTTTGTTCATCGGGTTGGGCATAAAGGTCGTGGCCTTCTTACGGGCTGTCTTAAAGTCGTTGTCGCTGATCGGATGGATATGCACGCGGATCAGCAGCTTGCCGCCGCGGCGGATCTCCTCCTCGCTGATGCAGTCTTCCGACGTGCGGTATTCCGCCGCCTCGAGCAGGCCTTTTACGAGGTCAAATTCTTCCTCCCGCTGGATGTCCTTTTCGGTCATATCGTCATACCCTCCCGTCAGCCTTCATACTCGTACGTCGCCGCGATCTCCTGAATGAACTTCGGGATCTGGTTGAGCGAGAAGCTGTGCTCGCGCTCCACGACCTCGCCCGGGGTCAGGTTCTGCAGGCCGAAGGTGCCGTTCGGCACCGCATTGTTGAACGAGAGGCGCTCCTGCTGGCCGTCCGGCTTTTCACACATGCCCTGGAAGTTGTAGACCGGGATGCGACCGTTTGCGATCTCCTGCAGCAGCGGCGCCATGATCAGATCGTCGCGGATGACCATTTCCGTATAGGTCAGGTCAAAGGTAACGCCGGTCGGGATACGGTGTACGAGGATCGAGCCTACCGGCTGGCGCTCGGTCGTGACCACGTTCATGTTCACGGAGTAGGTATTGATCTCCGCGAGGAATACCTGCACATCGCCCGCCTCAACGAACAGCTTGCCGTCTTTTCCGGTCATCAGCTCGGTGGTATTGAGCGTATTGTTTTTTGCCATCTGTCAATCCCTCCTCGTTATTCCGGCTGATAGCGGAACTTGTAATGCAGATAGATCTTCTCGAGCATGTCGAGATCGTCCACCTGGATGATGAACCATGCCGAATCGCCGCCGTAGCCCAGATCAGGGTCTACCGTGAACGTGCCGCCCGGTGCGAGCTTGTTTTCGCTCGGGCTTGCCATCGTATCGATCACGCGCTGCGCGGTCTGGATCACGTCGCCCACGCCGTCCGCGTCGCATACCACCTTGCCGACCTTGGGTTCCAGAGCTCGGTCGATCCGGTTGAACAGCTCGAAGCGCACCTTGACGCGCTTGATCTTCTTCCAGCCCTCGTCCTGATTGGTCGCGGTGGTGATCAGCGTGTTGATGCCGCTGTCATACCACACTTGCCCCGCGCTCGACAGACTGAACAGCAGCATGCCGGACAGGATCGCGTCCGAATACTGCGCATTGGTCAGCGTCTCGGTCGGCTCGATCCCGCCCGAGATCACCGAATGGACAATGCTTTCATTGGCAGGTGTCGCCGCGATCATGCCCGCGGTGTAGCAGATCGCCAGCGCGCCCTCATAGGTCTCGGCAGCCGTGCTGTAGCCGTTGCCGAGGTAGACGATCTGCATGGAGTTGAATGCTTTGGCATGGGTCATGCGAGTCTCGAGCGCAACGCTGGACTTCTCGCCCACCACACCGATGCAGTGCTTACCGCCGTCATAGGCATTCTGGATATAGGTGGACAGCATCAGGCTCTTGCTGATGCTCGAATCATCATCCACGTCCAGTGCGATGCAGTTGTAGTAGAACGGCTCGAGCGCATGGAACGCCGCCGAATACTCGTCGTTGTCCACGGCCGGGTTTGCGCCGCCGGTCAGCGCGCCGTCGGATACATCGACAGAATCCAGCGCACCGGAACCGTCGCCGACAAGGCTTGCGGCAATGTAGGCGCTGCCCTGCTCCTCGATCGCGGCCACAAGGTTTTTGCCGTCGCTGGTACCGCTGCCGTCAAACTGGAAGGTCTCCACCAGCTTTGTGCCGTGATAGACGTTCAGCACCTTCACATCCTCTGCCGATACGCTTTCCGCCAGCGAGACCGCCAGCGCGTACGTACCGGGATACAGGGCGGTCAGCTTGACGTCCGGGGTCGCGGTGGCCTTCTCCAGCTGGATGCTCGCCGCCGTACCGTCGTTGCCCATGCGGTACACATACACCGTATTCGCGCCGCCGTTGAACATCATCTCGGCCGCCAGCACCGTATTGGTGGCGCTGTAATCGCCATCGCCGAAGATCTCGCGCAGTTCATTCACCGACGTGACCTTGGTCACCTTAGCCAGCGGCCCCCAGTCGGACTGCAGCGGAATCGCGCAGATGCCGTTGAGTGCGCCGGGAACCGGGTCGCTTCCGGTGCGGCTGTATCGCTGATATACGCCCGGGCGCGCCTTGGTCTCGCCCGCGGTATACGAAATTGCCATGCTCTTTACCTCACTTTCTGTGTCGGAATTCTTCCACGACCTTGGCTGCCTGCGCCTTAGTCGCCCTGTCCAGCCCCGCTACCCTGAGCGCGACTGCAACGATTTCGGGGCTTGTGCCGAACGCCTTGTGTCCGGCAACCAGCTCCTCAGCGGTGTAGACCGCCTCTTTTTTACGGCGCGCCGTTTTTGCAGCGGCCGTGGTTTCTTTTTCTGCCATATTCATACCTCGCTATTATCCACATGGATGTGCCACAGCATGTTGTCGGACTGCCGCTGCACAATGATGCCATAGGTCGCATCCACCGTCACCTGACCGGTGCGCAGTGCATCGGCGGACGGGTCGATCGTGTTGCTGGTGTTCACCAGGATTGGGGCTGCGTGCTCCTGTTTCAGCCGCTTGGCACCATACAGCGCGACAACGAGCCGCTGCGCCCAGTCTGTTACATCCGCAACGGTCGCCGCGAACAGGTGGGCGCGCAGCACGGTCGTCTGATAGATGGTCTGCCACGTCTCAGGAATCCAGGTGGCGGGCGCGGTCGATACGATGCGCCAGTACACCGCCGCGCTGTGCTCGTCCGTCTTCCACGCCGCGGGCAGCTCGGTAGCGTTGATCACCGGCAGTGCCGGGAACTGTTCGGCAGTCCACGCGTTGATGCGGCCGATCACATCGGGTGCTATGGTCATCAGTGGGAAGCCAAGCAGCGCAAACGTCATGGTCACGCCTGCCACTTTATTCACCGGCTCGGTGAAGTAGTTGGAATTGACCCACTGCGCCGCGACGGTTTCGCCATTGTCGGTGAAGAACCAGCCGTGCAGCAGCTCCCGTATCAGCTTTTCCAGGGCATCTGGTGGGACACCCTGCTCCTGGCACACAATATCGACCGCCATCGTCCCGCCGAGGGAACGGTCCGCGCTGTGCTCCCAGTCCACCGCAAACACCAGCCGTGGGAATTGCGGGCCCGCGGCCCAGCCCGGGTCGGTGTCGGCGGGCGCATTCTGGCTGAACACGGCCGGCTTACCGCCGTATTGTGCAAACCCGCTCCCGCCCAGTGCACCCGTCAGATGCTCGTAAATGGATTGTTCGATCATCGGATCACCTCATAAATGGGCGGTTGTAGATACGGCTGATCTCCGGCAGCGCCTTTTGGATGATACGCTCATCATGCGGGCGCGGCGCCATTTTGCTGGTGCCGTTCTCGAGCAGGTTGCCGAGGTTCCAGCCGTTCACGCTCAGCCCGCTCTCGATCAAAGAGCGGTATACGTTTCCGGACTTCTGTTCGGCTCTCGGAACATAAGACGACCGGTACGCACCTGTCCGTACTGCCGGCGGTTGTCCCGGGGCGGACGCAGTGTAGGATGCACCGGTACCGGGAACGCGATAGCGCCGTCCGCCGCCCTGTCCGCGCAGCACCTGCAGCTCCGCCTTTTTCAGCGCCTGTGCGGCCTGATAGGCGCGGGACATCATCTGGTGTTCAATATCAGATATCAGTTCCCCTGTCTGGTTGCTGATAAAGCCCATCCAGATCCCGCCTTTCCTCGCAGTAGTACACAGTGCAGTGTCCAAGCTCGCCGGGGTTGCGCAGCCCCTGTATCAGGAATGTGCGTGTTGTACTGCCATCCGGAAGCGCGAGCACATCCTGCGGGCTTGCCTGATTGTCCGTCAGCCACTGCACGACCTTGTGCGTGACCGGATGGCCGTCCTGCTGCCACTGCTCCGCCTCGCGCGGATCAGCGTTTGTCAGGATGCCATCAATCGTGCCCTGATCCTGCAGGCCGCCGTCCCACGGCCGCCCCGTGCCTGTCACAGCGGTTTTACGGGTCAGCCTTATGAATGTCTGAAACCCCTGTCCGGGAACCAGAAACATCAGAACCGCCTCCGATTCTCAAACATGAATTTGCGGAACACAGGCGGTTTCAGGGCGCGTTTGTCCGCCCGGAGCGCCCCTGCCGCATTTTGCGCTGCAAGCTCGGCTTTCAGGTCGTCGTAAAGCGCTTTCCATCTGGGGTACCGGTCGGACAGGCTGTAGGACAGGCCGTCGATCTTTGTGTCCACCTCGTAGGCAAACCGCATCACGATCGCGTCCAGGCACTGGAATTTCGCCATCAGCCAGTTGTCCGGATATTTGGCGATAATCGCCTCGTACTCCTCGTCGCACAGGGCGGTGGTCATATTGCCGCCCTGTATCACCGTGTCCCCCAGCTCGAACCGCATCTGATCCTTTCCCTTGCGGGTGATCATGGACGGGTCATAGGTATACGTCGAGGCCATTATGCCTCACCCGCTTTCTCCTTTTCGTCATCGGTCTCGCC
>DXFS01000032.1 GCA_019114345.1 Candidatus Agathobaculum pullistercoris
GGGTCACGGGAGGAAACGATGACGATGTGCGGATCACCGATCGTGCCGTTCTTAACTGCGTCAGCCACAGCCTTGTGGTTGTGGTCAAAGCGGCGGTTGAAGCCAACCTGGAACTTGACGCCCTTCTCTTCAACCAGAGCGAGCAGCTTCTTGATCTTGTCGATATCATAGTCGATCGGCTTCTCGCAGAAGACGTGCTTGCCGGCCTGAACAGCCGCCATGGACACGTCGCAGTGTGTATCGGTCGAGGAGCAGACAAATACGACGTCTACCTCGGGGTTATTGATGACATCCATAAAGTCGGTGGAAGCGTTGGTGATGTTACGCTCTGCCAGCCACTCGCGCGCGCCGGACTTGTCCAGCATCGGGTCCGCAACCGCGATAACCTGTACGCCAGGTACGCTGTTGATCAGGTTGTTGATGTGCAGCTTGCCGATGCGGCCGCAACCGACTACGCCGATTTTCAAAATGCCCATTTGTAATCCTCTCCTTCATATAAGGTATCTTTATTATAAACCAGTTGCGGGAGTGCTTCAAGTGCGCATGTGGAATTTCGGCGCACCGCCCAATTTTCACAGATTCGATTGGGCAAAATGGCGGCATGGAAGCGCTTGGAAGCGTGCAAAAGCGGCGTGCATTGTGCAGAAATGAAAAATGCACAGAAGAATGCAACAATTCTTCCATGTGTGTCTAAAATACACAAAATCGCTTGTCTGGTTTGCAGCACTGTGATAAAATTACCATGTATTGTAGTGTTATGCTGCGATAGGACGCATAAAGGAGTATAAAAAATGAAGGTAACTGCACAGTGGATCGCTGAACAGTGCGGTGTCTCCCGCGGAACAGTGGACCGGGTTGTCAACGGCCGGCCGAATGTCGCGCCTGCAGTGCGCGAGCGTGTGCAGAAGATGATCAATGAATACGGTTATAAAACGCCTGCCCAGCGGCAGGCTGCCCGGGCAGGACAGGGAACTTTCCGGATTGGGGTCATTCTGCCGAGCTGGGACGCTTTTTTTATCCGACGTATGCGGGAGGGTATCCGCATAGCGGTACATAACCGCGGGCTGAATGATGTGGATGTGCTGGTGGAAGAGCTGAGCAACCGTTCGCACCGCTCATACTTCGAGGCCATTGGCCGGCTGGAAGAACGCGGGATCGACGGTTTGATCGTTACCGCGCCGGACACGGTCGCCATGACCGAAGAGATCGACCGGCTTGTCGCTGCCGGCATTCCGGTGGTGACCTGCGACTCGGACGTACGGCAGAGCCGCCGCCTGTACCACATTGGGCAGGATATGGTCAAATCCGGCAGAGTTGCGGCAGGGCTGCTCGCTCCCTATGTGGAGGGGGCAGAGGTGCTGGTTGTGACCGGAAACCGCGAATTTACTGCACACGGGCTGCGTGTCCGGGGCTTCCTCGACCGGCTGCACGAGATATTTGGCGTGGGCATCAATGCCAACGTGATCGAGAGCGTGGAGCAGTATGACCTGACCTATGACGGTGTGCTGCAGCAGGTGCGGAACAACCCGCGGCTGCGCGGCATCTACATGGCCAATGAATCCGTGCGCGGGTGTATGGATGCGCTTGAGCGTGCCAAGCCCACGCGCCGGGTGCATGTCGTCTGCCACGACCTGACGCCGCACGCCCGCCAGTATCTGGAGGAGGGACGGCTGGATTTCATCATTGATCAGGACTTTTCTGCGCAGACTGCCCGCGCAATTGAAGTCCTTGCGCACACGCTGCGCACAGGGGAGCCGCCGCGGCAGGATATTGAATATATCCACACAAGCATTATCACACGGGAATTGTTGTAACCGGCGAGAGGAGACGAAAACAGCAATGATACGAAAACTCATCAGCGCGCTGCTGGCAGGAACGCTGTGCGTGCTGCCCGTCCTGCCTGCAGGAGCGGCCGGCGAAACACCGCCTGCGGCGCAGGAGGAACAGGCGGCGGATCCGACGGCGGTCACCGTCAGGAAAATGGGAATGCGTGCAGTGCGCGCCGCGGTGGAGGAAGGCAGCCCGACGGCGCAGGTGCTGCGCAAGACTGCCGCGAGCATGGATCCGGGCTCGATTTCAGGCGCGACGGGAGGCTCGTCCGAAGCGGAAGCTTTGCAGGGCTTGATCGAATCCATGACCGCAGCCATGGAGAAGAGTGGAAATCCGGAGGACAGTTTATATAAAACCTATGAAGCGCAGATCAAAGTGCTGCAGATCCAGCTGGAGGGCCTGCAGCAAAGCGCCTCCTCTGCGATGCAGGGCATGACGGCGCTGCTGCAGCTTGAGGATGCGGCCTACCAGCTGCGCCGGCAGGCAGATAATGTGGCAGGCCAGCTTGCGCAGACTGCGCAGACACTGCTGATCACGATCCAGAGCCTGCAGTATAATAAAGCGCAGATCGAACGTCAGATCGCAGCCCTCGACCGTACGATCGCAGTGGCGGAAGTGCAGCTGTCCATCGGCACGATCAGCCAGCTGCAGATGGACACCTATCACAACCAGCGCGATAATCTGGCGCGGTCGCTCGAAACACTGGATGTACAGTGCGAAAATCTGGGCAGCAGCATCGCGCTGCTGTGCGGATTTGACGCGGGGACGGTCGTCATGCCATCCAGGATCTCACTGGTATACGCGGCCGACCTGCGCGAAATGTCCTACGAGGATGATCTGGCGGAGGCGAAGGCCAACAGCTTCTCTATCTGGCAGCAGCGCAACGAACTGCGCCAGGCGCAGAACGTGTATGACGAGGATATCCCCGCCACCGGCCTTTCCGTACAGTCTGCACGGGATGCGCTGGAAGCCGAACAGCAGGCGGTGGAGTCTTCGTTTGCCACGATATTTCAAACCGTGAAGGACAGCCAGGCCGCACTGAGCGCTGCGCAGACTGCCGAGCAGCAGGCGGAGCTGGACTTCCATACCAGCGAAGTGCAGTACAGCCGCGGCATGATCTCCCGGCTGGAGTACCAGCAGGCGCAGGATACGCTGGAAAATGCAAAGCTTGCGGTGGAGATGGCGCAGTTGAATCTGACCTCTGCCTATAACCAGTATGACTGGGCGAAGCAGGGCGTTATGTCTACTGCTGCGGCATCGGCACAATAAGACGGAAAGGAGATTGCAATGAAACGATATATTGCTGCGGGGCTTGCTGCAGTGCTTCTGTGCGGCACCTGCGCGCCCGCTTACGCAGCGGACGTACAGTCCGGAGCGGCGGAGGATGCTGCCGAGGAGGAACAGACCGGCCCGGTCAGGTTGTCCTTTGACACATTGGAAGAAACCGTGCGCGAAAACAACCTTTCGATCAAATCCTATGAAAACACGATCAAAAGCGCTGAAGAAACCGATGTGGACGATAATTACCAGGAAAGCCTGGCTGATATCGAAATCCAGATTTGGAATTACCAGCGCCAGATCAGCCAACTGGACGAAGCAATCCGAAATTTGGGGAATGATGATAATGCCGCTGCACTTCGCAAGTCACTCGAAGCGCAGCGTGCCTCCCTGCAAACCGCGCTCGCCAGGCTGGAAGCCTCCTATGACGATACCGAGAACCAGCGCGACGATGCGGAAGCGGATCAGCCGAAAGTTATTGAGAGCACCCGGCGCGAGATGCAGAACGCAGCAAATGAGATATGCGTCAGCGCGGAAAACAACTATATTTCCCTGCAGACGCTGCAATATTCCGTTAATGAGACTGCGCGCAGCCTTGCCCAGCTCGACCGCAGCATTGCTGTGACCGAGAAGCAGGTCGAGATCGGCCTTGCCGGGGAAAACACGCTCAAAAACCTGCAAAGCCAGCGCGAAACGCTGCTTGCCAACCAGCAGTCACTGAATACCCAGATGGAAAACCTGACCAACACGCTGGCGCTGCAGTGCGGCTACGCGCTCGGTACGGAGCTGGAAACCGAGGCGTTGCCCGCTATCACGCAGGAGCAGCTGGATGCGCTGGATTATGAAGCGGATCTGCAGGAGGCGCTCGACAACAGCTATTCGATCTGGTCCAAGGAATATGCCGTGGAAACTGCTTCGGATGACTACGCCGACGGCGTAACCAATAACCTGCATGCCTTTGATGCGGCGAAGATAGACCGGGATGCGGAAATCGAAAACGTAACTGCCTCTTTCCGCCAGCTGTATAAGGACATACAGGAAAAGCAGGCGGCGCTTACCGCCGCGCAGGCAAACCTGGCACAGGCGCAGAAAACCTACGATGTACAGGAACTGCAGTACAGACTCGGCATCATTTCGCAGATCGAATACATGAACGCACAGGATACGCTGGCAGCTGCGGAGGAGTCCGCCGCTTCCGCGGAGATCGATCTGTTTACGGCATATCAGACATACCAGTGGGCCAGGCGCGGCGTGATGAGCAGCGCAGCATGACCGGCTCATATTCCCAGGCAAAAGTTGGAGGACGCCAATGAAAAGAAAACGTATGGTTGCCGCTGCGCTTGCAGGCATGATGCTGCTCTGCACGGCCTGCGGCCAGGAGGAAGAGACTGCGGAAGAGGAAGCCCCCGGCGGCACAGCCGTCGAGGTAACGGAGGTCACGGCCGGATCGATGAGCGCATCCTATTCGCTCACCGGCAAGGTGGCTGCAGTCAACGAGGTACAAGTATATCCGCTGCTGGCCGGACAGGTGCTGACTCTGGCGGTTGGCGAGGGGGATACAGTACGGCAGGGGCAGACGCTGCTCACCGTGGACACCTCGACGGTTACCTCGACGATGGGCGCGCTGCAGCAGTCTTACAGCGCGACCAGGAATGCGACCGACCGCGCGATCGAATCCGCACAGCTCAGTGTAGAGCAGGCGCAGATCGGCGTGGATCAGGCGCAGCAGGCGGTGGATAATGCGGAGGCCCTGTATGAAGCGGGCGCCGCCGCCGAGCAGGACGTCACCCAGGCGCGTCAGGCACTGCAGCAGGCGCAGGCTTCGCTGGCGCAGGCGCAGGCGGGCGTGGCGCAGGCGCAGGCGCAGCAGTCCGCTTCTCTGGCGCAGATCCAGGCTTCCATGGATCAGATCACCACACAGGCCGAGCTCGGCACGGTCACCGCACCCTGCGCGGGCACCGTGACTGCGGTCAACGTGGTGCGCGGCGGCATGGCGTCATCTGCGCAGCCCGCAGTCGTGATTGCAGAAAACAGCCGGATCGAGGTCACGGCCTCGGTCGCGGAGGATGTGTTTGTCAATCTCGCAGAGGGAGATGCCGCTGATGTGCTGATCTCTGTCCTGTCAGACGAACCGATAAAGGGCACGATTGCTGAGCTTCCGGTAGCAGCTAATGTGCAGACCAGCCTGTACGATGTGGAGATTGCGCTGCCCGCAGATGCAGATCCGCCGATCGGAGCGTTTGCGACCGTTACATTTTATACCGACCGTCGTGACAACACCCTGTCCGTGCCGACCGAGGCGGTTTTGACCGGCGTGGATAACGAGCAGTATGTGTTCGTGGTGGATACCTATGCTGAGGGCGATACCGCGGTGCGCATCCCGGTGGAGACCGGGCTTGTCAACGCGACGGATACCGAGATCCTTTCCGGCCTGTCCGAGGGCGACCGTGTTGTGGTCAAGGGACAGTCCTACCTGTCGGACGGAGCGATGGTGCGCATCGTGACCGGCGAGGACGAGCTACCGGCGGACAGCACCGCAGATGACGCCGCCGCGAATGGGGAGGGCTGAACCCCATGAAGATCGCGGAAAACTGTATCAAGCACAATGTAATGACCATTCTGGTGTATATTCTGATCGCCGTGTTTGGTTTTTATTGCTTTCAATCGCTGCCGCTTGCCCTGATGCCCGAAATGGAGCTGCCGGTGGCAATCGTATACTCGACCTACGCCGGCGCAGGACCGGAGGATATCGAGCAGCAGGTGACCGAGCCGCTTGAGGCTGCGTGCGCCAGCCTGTCCGGGCTGGAATCGCTGACCTCGACCTCGGCGGAAAACATGTCCATGGTCATTGCGCAGTTTGATTACGGCGTGAACCTGGATGAGGTCCTGACCGACATGCGCGACAACGTCGATCTGGCGCAGGCGCAGCTGCCGGAGGATGCGACCGATCCGGTCGTCATGTCGATCGACATTGACTCCATGCCGGTCATCATGGTTGCGCTGCGCGGCAGTGATCTGGCCAGCCTGCAGTCGATCGCAGAGGATGACCTCGCCCCTGCGCTTGAGCGGCTGGACGGCGTGGCCTCGGTGGATATTTCGGGCGGCTATGAGAATGAGGTCGCGGTCAAGGTGGATGCAGCGCGCCTGCGCGGCTACAACCTGACACTGACCACGCTGGCTCAGCAGCTGGGCGCGGACAATATCGCCATCCCGGGCGGCGACGTGGAGAGTGGCTCGCAGACACTGACCGTGCGCACGGACGGCGAATACCAGTCGGTGGACGATGTGGAGAACGCCCTGATCTCGCTGCCGGCAGGCGGTACGGTCCGCTTGAACCAGATCGCGGACGTAGCCATGCAGCCCAAGGATCAGGATGCGGTAGCCAAGGTCAACGGCGAGGAGTGCCTGCTGCTGTCGGTCAACAAGCAGTCCGGCTCGAACACGGTCGAGATCGCCGAGCGTGCAAAGGCGGAGCTCGACAGCCTGACCGCCCAGAATGATGCACTCAACTGGGACCTTGTAATGGACCAGTCGGATTACATCAATATGACGGTGGACAACGCCATGTCCAACATCTGGATGGGCGTGCTGTTCGCGGCGATCGTGCTGATCGTGTTCCTGCGCGACATCGGCGCAACCGTTGCGATTTCGGTTGCAATGCCGTGCTGCATCCTGTTTACCTTCCTGATCATGTTTGCGCTGGATATCACGCTCAACATGATGTCGCTGGGCGGTATTGCGCTCGGCGTCGGCATGATCGTGGATAACTCGATCGTTGTGCTGGAAAACATCTTCCATTACCGTTCGGACGGCTATGACCGCTGGGACTCCTGTGTGCTGGGTACCAAAGAGGTCGTACTGTCGGTTACCGCCTCCACACTGACGACGATTGCCGTATTCCTGCCGATCGGCCTGTCCGGCGGCATGACCGGCATGATGTTCCGCGAGTTCTGCATCACGATCGTCGCGCTGCTGACCTCGTCGCTGATCATCTCGCTGACGCTGGTACCGCTGCTGTGCTACATCCTGCTTGACCGCGGCGGCGTGCACCAGATATCGGCCAGCGATCCGGGGCTCAAGGAGCAGATGATTGCGGATAAACCCGTGATGCGTATGTACAAAAAGGTGCTCAATCTGTTCATCACCCGCCGCTGGGTTGGCATCTGCGTGACGGCGGTTATCTGTGTGGTTTCGGTCGTGAGCATTGCACTGGCCGGCAGCGAGCTGATCCCGGAGATGGATCAGGGACAGGTGAGCATTTCCGTCAGCATGCCGAGCGGCTCGACCATGGAGGATACTGCCGCGATTCAGGACCGCATCGTCGCGATCGCTGAGCAGACCATCCCCGAGATGGAACAGGTGTATTACAGCACGGGCAGTTCAACCTCTGTCATGTCGTCTACCTCGGGATCGAGCGTTACCATTTCACTGGTTGACCTGGAGGAACGCGACCGATCCTCCAATGAGATTGCCAATCAGCTGCGCCGTGACCTGGCTGACATTGCAGGCTGTGAGCTGACGGTCTCCGCCAGCAGCATGTCGATCGGCGAGGGCTCGGATATCAGCCTGCAGCTGTCCGGTGAGGACTATGACCAGCTCGCAGAGACGGCAAACGATCTCGCTGCACAGGTCGCCGCGCTGCCGGATGCGGTCAACGTGGAATCCTCAGCAGGAGATCAGGTGCCGCGTGTGGCGGTTAAAATCAACCGGGAGAACGCCTCGCGCTTCGGCCTGACGGCTTCGACCATCGGCGCGCTTGTGCGCGGCGAGCTGACCGGCTCGACGGCGACTACGTTGCGTATGAACGGCCAGGAGTATGATGTGACCATCTCGGGCGACGAGACGCTTACACAGAATATTGATTCCCTGAAATCGCTTCAGCTCCCGGCTGCGACCGGCGGCACGGTGCCGCTTTCCATGGTGGCGGATGTATACACCGAACTGTCCCCGCAGTCAATCTCGCGTATTGACCAGTATGAGACGGTCACGGTCACGGGCGAGTCCGAATCGGGCGACACTGCGGGTATTACAGCGGCGGTCAATGAGCTGCTGGCGAACTATCAGCTGCCCGAAGGCGTCGAGATTTCGGACGGCGATACGACCGCTTCCAGCATTGCGGAGACCACGAACTCACTGATGACTGCGTTGATGGTGGCTATCCTGCTCGTATATTTCATTCTGGCGAGCCAGTTCAACTCGTTCGTCCTGCCGATCGCGATCATGCTGATTCTGCCGATCGGCCTGCTGGGTTCGATGCTGCTGCTGTGGCCGCTTGGCTACAAGATCTCCATGGTGGCGCTGCTTGCCGTCATCATCCTGGCCGGTACGGTAGTCAACTCGTCGATCGTGCTGGTCGACTACACGCTGCAGCGCCGGGAGCGCGGCGAGGATAAGAATACAGCCATCCTCAACGCCTGTCCGCGCCGTGTGCGGCCGGTGCTGATGACCGCTCTGACGACTATTCTCGGCCTCGTGCCGATGGTATTCTCGGGCGGTGAGGGCTCAGAAATGATGCGCCCGATGGGCATTGTCATGATGACTGGTATGGTCATCTCGACGATCGCTACGCTGTTTATCACCCCGGTTTACTATTCGATCACGGACAGCGTGGTGGAGAGTGTCAAAAAACGGTTCAAACGCACGAAAAAAGAGAGCCGTTGGCGTAAAAAGCTGAAAAAGAATAAGGATTGACCGGATTTGCGGTGGATTCTGGTTGAATTTTCCATTCCGTTCCGGTATGATAAGGGCGGCGGCGCATACAGTGGCGCCGCTCTGTTATTTCCGGGAGGAGGATGCCGAATGGAACGGACGATCGCCCTGGCCGCCCTCTGTGCCGTGCTGCTTTCCGGGTGTGCGGTGCAGGCGGATGCGGGGCAGGAGCAGGCGGTGCAGCAGGCCGTGCCGCAGGATCAGACGGTCGGGGCTGAGGAAGAACGCCTGCTGACGGAAGCGCAGGCGCGTGAGCAGGTGCTGGCGCCGCTCAGCGGGACATGCGCTGCGGCTTTGACGGAGGAAACGCTGTCGGTCCGCGCGGCGGACGGCGCGGAGCATGCCTATTTTGTGTTCGAGGTCAGCGGCGCGGAGGGTACGCCGGTGGGCAAGGCGGCCGTTGACCGCACGACCGGCGAGGCGTATTACTACCTGGGCGACGGCGTGCTCGAGGATTACACCGCCTTCCCGCTGTACGACGCGTCGGCGTCAGACCGGCAAAGCTGGGCCGGCATCTACCTGGGGGAGGACAGCAGCACCTTGACGGTCGGGCAGCAGGAGGAGGGCAGCATCACCTATGCTTTTTCCGACGGCACGCAGGGCGAGGCCACCGTCGACGGCGGCGCTGCTGTGTCCGTGGACGGGACGCTGCATTTCCTGCTTGAGCAGGGCATTATGACTGTGGCAGGCGGCGAGCAGGCGGGCGTCTACCGGCTCCGGCCGGAGGATTGACCACAGTTGCGCGAAAAACAGGGGGAGAGGACAGACAAAGCCGCGGGGCGTTTCGCTCCGCGGCTTTGTCTAATGTTATTCGATCTCGCTTTCTCCAAGCAGTTCGAGCACATCGACCGGCGTGCCTGCGCGGGCGGCTTCGACATGCAGATGGGTACCGAGCGCCTCCTCTGCATCGATCGTTTCCGCGACCGCGCCGAGCGCCTCGCCTGCTGTGACCGCCTGCCCCGCGACCACGCGCACATCGGTCAGCCCGCGGTAGGTCGAGGTCAGGTCGGCAGCGTGCGACAGCGTGACGCAGGTTCCGTACAGCCCGTCCTCAAAAACCTCCTGCACGGTGCCGTCGGTCAGCGCAAGCACGGTCTCACCCGGTTCGGCGGCAAAGTCGGTACCAGTGTGCACGCGCCAGTCGCCGAAGGTTGGCTGGAACAGCAGTTCGTCGCCTGAGAAGGGTGTAATGACAGCACCCGACGCAGGACGCACATAGATGGGGGCATTGACCGTCACGGTAGGCGTCGGTTCAGGCGCGGTGACGGTTTCCGTGGTTTCCGTATCCGACGGGGCGGTATCCGGAGCTTCCGGATCATCCGGCGCAATATCCTGCCCGGAAGAGACTGCGCTGTCTTCGGACAGGACGGGTGTGTCCTCGCTCAGGTCGGGTTCCTCTGCCGGGGTGATGATCGGCGTACTGGCCTGCAGTTTATCCTGCTCGGGTTCGGATGCGCTGGTCCACAGCACATAGGCAGATACTGCGATGATCAGGCAGCAGACGGTCAGGATGGTGTAAAAGCCGCGTGTGGATAGCACTGCGGTATGCTTGGAATTGTATTGTTTCATATCCCTTTACCTCCGTTGTCCCAAGTATGGACAAGGAAAACGGAAAATATACAGGAATCTGCTGGCACATCCGTGTCTGAAAAAATTTAGTCATAGATGGGTCAGACGGCGCTGCCAAAATAGGAGCGTGCCGGCCTGCTGCCGATCGGAGATTATTTGCCTGTGAGTTGACAAATTTCAAGGAAAACGGTATGCTGGAAACAGAGCTGTTCTGTTTGAAGAAAAGAGGAATCCCCATGTCCAATCAGAAGATCATTTTCCCATCTGCGGCGGGCCGCAAGCTGCATGCTACCGAGGAGATCGCAGGCTTTCCCGTGCGCCCCGGGCTGTTCCTGATGAACGGTGCGACGCTTGTTCCCGGCGGTGTGAGCTTTACCATCCATTCGATCGGTGCGACCAGCTGCGAGCTGTGCCTGTTCCACCGCACCGAGCAGCAGCCCTATGCCGTGCTGCCGTTTCCCGACCGTTTCCGCATCGGCAACACCTGGTCGATGATTGTGTTCGGGCTGGATATCACGCAGTTTGAGTACGCCTACCGGATGGACGGGCCGTATGACCCGGCGCGCGGGCTGCTGTTTGACAAGACCAAATTCCTGCTCGATCCCTATGCCCGCGCGGTGACCGGACAGAGCCGCTGGGGCGAGCGTCCTTCGGAGGATACGGCCTACCACGCCCGCGTGGTGGAGGATGTGTTCGACTGGGGCGATTTCAACAGCAATATCCATATCCCGTTTCAGGACATGGTGATCTATGAGCTGCATGTGCGCGGCTTTACCCGGCATCCTTCCTCGGGGGTGGAGCATCCGGGTACCTTTGCCGGGCTGATGGAGAAGATACCGTATCTGAAAAAGCTGGGGATCAACACGATCGAGCTGATGCCGGTATTTGAGTTTGACGAGCTGGCAGACGAGCGCGTGGTGGACGGCGAGCATCTGCTCAACTACTGGGGCTACAACACGGTCTGCTATTTCGCGCCCAACACGGGATATGCGGCAGCGGTCGAGTTCAACCGCGAGGGCACCGAACTCAAGACACTGATCCGCACCTGCAATGCAAACGGCATCGAGGTCATTCTGGACGTGGTGTTCAACCACACTGCCGAAGGCAATGAAGACGGCCCCTTCTTCTGCTTCAAGGGCATGGACAACAATGTGTATTATATGCTCACGCCGGACGGCAGATATTACAACTTTTCCGGTGTGGGCAACACGCTCAACTGCAACCATCCCATGGTGCGTCAGTTCATTCTGGACTGCCTGCGCTACTGGGTGGTGGAATACCGTGTGGACGGGTTCCGCTTTGATTTGGCGAGCATCCTCGGCCGCGACGAGGACGGCGGCCCGCTGTCCGAGCCGCCGCTGCTCGAGAGCCTGGCGTTCGACCCCATTCTAGGCCGGGTCAAGCTGATCGCGGAGGCATGGGACGCGGGCGGCATGTACCAGGTCGGCTCATTCCCGTCATGGAACCGCTGGGCGGAGTGGAACGGCAAGTACCGCGACGACCTGCGCCGCTTCCTCAAGGGCGACGACCGGCTGGCAGAGGCTGCTGTGCAGCGCATCTGCGGCTCGCCCGACCTGTATCCGCCCGAGCAGCGTGAAAACGCCTCGGTCAACTTCCTGACCTGCCACGACGGGTTTACGCTGTATGACCTGTATGCCTATAACGAAAAGCATAATGAGAGAAACGGCTGGGACAATACGGATGGCGCGAACGATAACAACAGCTGGAACTGTGGAGCGGAAGGGGAGACCGATGACCCCGCGATCAATGCCCTGCGCAGGCGCCTGCGCAAAAATGCGTTCGCAGTGCTGCTGTGCAGCCGCGGCGCAGCGATGTTTCCGGCCGGGGACGAGTTTGGCAACACGCAGTTCGGCAACAACAACCCCTATTGTCAGGACAACGAGATCTCCTGGCTGGACTGGAGCCGGCTGGAGACCAATCAGGAACAGTTTGAATTTGTGCGCCGCATGATCGCGCTGCGGCATGCGCATCCGGTGCTGCGCAGTGCGACCGCACCTGCTGCCTGCGGCTGGCCTGGAGTCTCACTGCACAACGGCAAGGCATGGGATGCCGAAATGGATATGGAGACCCGTCAGATCGGCGTGCTGTTCGCCGGGCGCAATGCAGCGGATACGGATGATGACCTGGTGTTGCTGGCAATCAACGCTCATTGGGAGCCGCATGAACAGCAGGTGCCTGTACCGCCCGATGGGATGTCTTGGAAGCTGGCAGTACACACATACTGCGCACAGCCATTTGAGCCGGAGACACCGTTTGACGGGGCTGCGTTTACCATCGGTCCGCGGTCGGTTGCCGTATTGGTTGCAAAGCGGGATGAAAAAGAAGCTTGAAACGTAAGAAAAAGCCGCAGGGCCAATGCCCTGCGGCTTTTTCTTGTTTATTTTTCACATCAACGGATATCGCTTGAAACGGTTTCAGCCGAGGCTATTCGGCAAATAACTGTGGGATGCTCCAAAACCCGCAGTCAGGAGGTATAGCATCAAGCCAGTATCCGCCGCATGAAACAGGCTTTACTTGGAAGCCTTGGCAGCGCGGATGGCGTCGATCATCATCGGGACAACCTTGAACAGGTCGCCGCAGATGCCGTAGTCCGCTACGTCGAAGATCGGCGCAGAATCAGACTTGTTGACC
>DXFS01000004.1 GCA_019114345.1 Candidatus Agathobaculum pullistercoris
CGGCTCTGCCGGACTTTTGCTCCGCTGCCCGCGCCGCGGCGGCGCGGCCTCGTCCGCCGTGCGGCCGAGAGGGGGGGTATTCCGAAAAGTTTCCTCCGGGAACTTTTCGGATATCTAAGGGGGACAGCGTCCCCCCTTAGAGAATAATTGCGACCGTCTGGTTATACTCCACCATGTCGCCCGGCTGCGCAAGGATGCGCGAAACCGTACCGTCGCACGGGGATTTGATCTCGTTCATGGTCTTCATCGCTTCGATGATGAACAGCGTGTCGCCTTCTTTGACCTTCTGGCCGACCAGAACGAACGGCGGCGCATCCGGCGACGGGGACGAGTAGAACGTGCCCACCAGCGGGCTCTTGACCTCGGTACCCGCCGGCAGCTCTTCTGCCGGGGCTGCTGCCTCATCCTGCGCAGCGGCAGGGGCAGCTGTACCCGGCGCCGCAGCAGCGGCCACCGGTGCCGCTGCAACCGGTAGAACCGGGGCCGGCGGCGCGGATTTGATCTTGATTTTAATATCGTCCGTCTCAAGCTCGACCTCGCCGAGGCCTTTGGCCTTGAGCGCGTCCATCAGCTCAATCGCAACGTCTTTGAGTTCCTTCATATCCATTCTGTGTTTACACCTTCTTGAACAGGATGCAGGCGTTGTGGCCGCCGAAGCCCAGCGAGTTGGAAATCGCCACGTTCACCGGCATACGGACCGCCTCGTTCGGCGTGATATCCAGATCGCACTCCGGATCCGGCTCCTGATAGCCGATGGTCGGCGGGATGATGCCCTCGCGGATCGCCATGACACAGGCGATCGCTTCGACTGCCGCCGCACCGCCCAGCAGATGGCCGGTCATCGACTTGGTCGAGGAGATCTTTACCTTATATGCCGCATCGCCAAACGCCTTTTTGATAGCGATCGTCTCATATTTTTCATTGAGCGGGGTCGAGGTGCCGTGGGCATTGATATAGTCCACGTCTGCCGGGGTCAGGCCCGCGTCCTCAATCGCGCCGCGGATCGCATGCGCCGCCGCCTCTCCGTCCGGCGCAGGGCTGGTAATATGGTACGCATCGCCCGACGCTCCGTAGCCCGCGACCTCTGCCAGGATGGTTGCACCGCGCGCCTCGGCGTGCGACAGGCTTTCGAGCACGAGGCAGCCCGCGCCCTCGCCCATGACAAAGCCCGAGCGGCGTGCGTCAAACGGGATGGACGCACAGGACGGATCATCGCCCGTGTGCAGCGCCTTCATGTTGGAGAACCCCGCCAGCGCGATCGGGATAATGCCGTTTTCCGTGCCGCCGCAAAGAACGATGTCCTGATAGCCATGGCGGATGGCGCGCATCGCCTCGCCGATCGAGTGGTTCGCCGTCGCACACGCCGAAATCGGGCAGAAATTCTCGCCCTTGAAGCCAAAGCGCATGGAGATATAAGCCGCCGCCATATTGGCGATCATCTCCGGGATGCAAAGCGGGGAGACACGGCCCGGGCCCTTCTCATTCAGCTTCGGGATCTCCTCCTCTGCGACGGCAAGGCCGCCCACGCCCGACCCATAGATCACGCCTGTTCGGTAGGGGTCGAAATTACCTTCCTGGAGCCCCGCCTGGTCGACCGCCTGCTGCGCTGCTGCGAGCGCAAAATGGCAGTTCAGATCCATGCGGCGCGCCTCGCGCTTGTCCACATACTGGGTCACATCGAAGTCCTTGACCTCGGCCGCCAGCTTTACCTTATAATCAGATACATCAAACTTGGTGATCGGCCCAATGCCGCACTTTCCTGCCTTGAGCGATTCCCAAAACGTCTGCACGTCATTGCCGACCGGGGTGATCGCACCCATACCGGTGATGACTACTCGTTCCATCGAAGCAACTCCTCTTCCCCAAAATTCCTGTGCTTTGCACGCAGTTCCTGTTTTAGCTGCCGCAGCGGAGTACGTGCGCCCCGCCGTATCCAGCCGCTGGTGTCCTGCAGGTCAGATCATGCCGCCGTCCGCGACAATGGTCTGTCCCGTGATAAAGCTTGCATTGTCCGACGCAAGGAAGGAAACTACAGAAGCGATCTCCTCGGGCTTGCCGAAGCGGCCGAGCGCGATCTGCTTTTTCGCGCCTTCCTTGAGATCATCCGACAAGTTTGCGGTCATATCCGTGTCGATAAAGCCCGGAGCGACCGCATTGACCGTGATGCCGCGCGGGCCGAGTTCCTTGGCCGCGGTCTTGGTCATGCCGAGCAGGCCCGCCTTTGCCGCGCAGTAGTTGATCTGGCCGAAGTTGCCGACCATGCCCGAAATGGAAGAAATATTGATAATACGGCCCTGCTTCGCCCGCATCATCATCGCACCGCACAGCTGCAGCATGTTGTAAGCGCCTTTGAGGTTAATGCGGATGACATCGTCAAACTGCTCTTCCTTCATGCGCACCATCAGGCCGTCTCGGGTGATGCCCGCATTGTTGACCAGGATATACGGCACGCCCAGCTTTTCCTTGATTTCCGCCAGCGCCTTTTCACAGGCTGCGTGGTCGGAAACGTCCCACTGCATGGGTACAGCGTTCACGCCGTGCGCGCGGCACTTCTCCGCGACCGCTTCCGCCTTATCCACGCTCGACGCGCAGTTGATGACAACATCGTGGCCGTCCGCGGCCAGTCTCTCCGCAATGGCCGCGCCGATGCCGCGCGAGCCGCCGGTTACAATTGCAAGTCCCATCGTTTTCTCCTTATTCAAAGCGCTTATACGCGTTTTTGAGCAGATCCTCCGCCTCAGCGGTCATGCCCTTGATGACATCCTCGCACGGGCGCAGCTCCTTGAGCATGCCCGCGATCTGGCCGGACATAAAGGTGCCTTCCTCGTAGTTGCCGTCCTGCACAGCCTTGCGCAGTGAACCAGAAGTTGCAAGTTCCAGTTCGGCCAGCGACTGCTCGGTACCTATCTTCTCGAGTTCGAGGCACTTGCGCGCCATTGGGGTCTTGAGCGAGCGCACCGGATGGCCGGACGGGCGGCCGGTGACAACGGTCGAAATATCGGTCGCCTTGAGCACCAGTTCCTTGTATTTATCCGAAATATAGCACTCGTCGGTTGCGAGGAACACGGTGCCGCACTGCACGCCCTCGGCGCCCAGCATGAACGCCGCCGCCATGCCGCGGCCGTCCGCGATGCCGCCCGCCGCAATGACCGGGATGCTCAGCGCATCCACCACCTGCGGCACGAGCGGCATGGTCGTCAGCTCGCCGATGTGGCCGCCGCCCTCCATGCCTTCCGCGATGACCGCGTCCGCGCCCGCGCGCTCCATGCGCTTTGCCAATGCAACAGACGCGACGACCGGCATGACCTTGATGCCCGCGCTCTTCCAGCTTTCCATATACTTGCCCGGATTGCCTGCGCCCGTGGTCAGCACCTCGATCTTCTCGTCGATGGCGAGCTGGGCGAGGTCGTCCGCGTTCGGGGAAAGCAGCATGATGTTCATACCCAGCGGCTTGTCCGTGATGGCACGCGCCTTGCGGATCTCGTCGCGGATGTAATCGACCGGAGCCGCGCCGCCCGCGATGATGCCGAGACCGCCCGCTTTGGAGACCGCCGCCGCGAGGTGATGCTCTGCAATCCACGCCATAGCACCCTGTACGATCGGGTATTCAATGCCCAGCAGCTCTGTGATCTTGGTTTTCATTGATTTCGCTCCCCTTTTACAGTTTGAGTACAAACGCGCCGTAGGTCAGGCCCGCGCCGAACCCGGTGCACACGATGGTCTGCCCTTCGCTGAGCAGGCCCTTTTTCCGCATTTCATCCAGACAGATCGGCACACTTGCGGAAGACGTGTTGCCGAAATACTCCATATTGACATAAACCTTTTCGCGGGGCAGGTGGTATCGCTTGGCGATGACGTCCAGGATGCGCAGGTTGGCCTGGTGCGGCACGACCCAGTCGATTTCCTCTGCCGCCACGCCCGCACGCTGCAGCGCAGTATCAATCGCCAGCGGCACGGCCCGCGCCGTAAAGCGCACAACCGCCGCGCCCTGCATCTTGAGGAAACGCGCCTTAGGGTCGACCGGGCGCTCGGGTGCAAACGGGTCCTCGACCGGCAGCGCCTGCATGTGCAGATAATCTGCGCCCGAACCGTCCGCCGCAACAAACGTGGACTGGATACCGATTTTTTCGTTCTCCGTCGCGCGATAGACCGCTGCGGCCGCGCCGTCGCCGAACAGAATGCAGGTGGAACGGTCGGTGTAATCCACAATGCGGTGCAGCGTCTCCGCCGAAACAACCAGGACGGTCTTCGCCTTGCCCGCCTTGATGTAGCTGTCCGCGATATCGGTCGCGGAGACGAATCCGGTGCAGGCGTTGTTGATGTCCATTGCTCCGACCTGCCGCGCGCCCAGCTTGTCCTGCAGGATGCTGGCGGTGTTGGGCGTATTGTTGTCCGGCGTGCAGGTACTCACCAAAATGAGGTCAAGCTCCTCCGCGCTGACGCCCGCGTCCTGCAGCGCGTCCTGCGCCGCGCCGAGCGCCAGCTCCCATGTGTGGGTATTCTTCGCGATGCGGCGCTCGCGCACGCCCGTACGCTTGACGATCCACTCGTCACTGGTATCCACCATCTGCTCAAGCATTGCGTTGGTCAGTATGAAATCCGGGATACACGATCCCGTTCCAATCAGTTGGCTGTTGATGATTTCCACGCTCCCCAAAAGTTCAAATCGCTCTCCCAAAAAGCGTGGAAAAGCGACAATAGTTTGATTGACAAAGTAATCCTTGACTATTATAATAAAAGGACA
>DXFS01000033.1 GCA_019114345.1 Candidatus Agathobaculum pullistercoris
ATAGGCCACAAGGAAGATAAACGACACGATCACGCGCGTTTTCCGGTCATACCGGTCTTCCAGAAACTCCGGGATCGTGGAGATCCCAAGCTTGAAATACTTGGGCACAAAAAACAGCGCCATCAGCGTCAGGGCAATCGGGCACATGGTTTCCCAGCCCATCGCCGTCATGCCGGCTGCATATCCCTGTCCATTTCGGCCGACCAGCTGCTCTGCAGACAGGTTGGTCATCATCAGCGAGCCAAAGATCACCCAGCCAGTCAGGCTGCGCCCGCCAAGGAAATAGCCGTCCTTGTTGGTCTCATCCGTATTGCGGGTCTTCAGCCAGCTGATGAATGCCACAAGTGCGGTCACAAACACAAACGACCCAATTGTAAATATCATAATTCCCTCTCTTTCATATTGAAGGCCTACAAATATGAAACATTCCCCGGTTACCTCTTTGCAAGGACCTTCCTTCTCTTATCTGTGCGCTATGCCTTTTCTCTTTTTCAATACCGTGCACCGAATTGATAACTATATTATAGGAAGCGGGTATCCGGGAAAAAACAGGATATCTTGCTCTTGCTTTGCGCTGGTTTGCCTTTCTTTCCTAAATGGCTGGATGTCGATTGACACCGGTATTTTGCTGTGTTTATAATGGGAAAAAATACAGAGAAAGGATATGATCCATTTGCTGGTGCATGAAACCGGGACCTGTTCCGGCTCAGACCTGTACTTCAGCACCCCTTCGGAATATGCCCGGCGCATGCTGTTTTACATGTCGACCTGCGGCTATTACTACACCAATTACGATTACCGCATCAAGCGTGAAAATTACAACAGCTACATGCTGTTCTACATCTGCGACGGCCGTCTTTCTCTGACCGGCGACGGGCAGACCGTAGTGGCTTCCGCTGGTCAGGTGGGCTTCCTCAACTGCCACGAGCCGCACGAATATCATACCATCGGCAATACGGAATTTGTCTGGCTGCACCTGGATGGATCAAATACCGATGATTTTTACCGGCAGGCCGTGCAAATGCACGGTGGGTTTGTGTTCGATACGCCGTATGCCGAGCAAATCAAAGATGGGATATATGAGATCGTTTTTTCTTTCCGCAATGAACAGCCATTCAGTGAGGTGCGGCTTTCGCAAAAGCTGTATGGATTGCTTGCCGCGACGATAGATACGGATAAGGCGAATGGTGAACAATCGGCTATGGATGAAACAGTTGCCAAAGCCATACGCTTTATCCGGACGCAGTATATGAATGCCATCACACTGACCGATGTGGCAGCGCATGTCAACATGAGCCAGTTTCATTTCTCCCGCCTGTTCAAGCGGGGCTGCGGCTGTCCGCCGCATGAATACCTGATCCTTACACGGCTCAACCGTGCCAAGCATCTGCTCAAGACCACTGACCTTCCTATCAAGGTCATTGCGCAGAAGGTGGGCTACCAGAACGTTTCCTCGTTTACCAATGCGTTTACTGCGCGTGTAGACATTTCACCGACTTTGTTCCGCAAATACTCGATCTGATTCCATTCTCTCCGTTTGCTGATTTCACCCGCTCTATACCGGAGCCAACAGGGAACACATATGATTATTTCCGATCCCGGCGTATGGCCGCAGTCGTTTATGGATTTTTCCACTCCGTCGGAGTTTGCCCGGAATGCCTTATATTTCAGCCCGCAGTTCGGGCATTTCATCTGCGATAGTGCCTACCATGTAGAGCGCAGCTTTCTTGACCAGTACCTGCTGCTGTATGTGTGTACAGGGGCGCTCCACATCCGGTATGGCGGTATAGAAACAGAATTGCGGGCAGACCGGATCGGCCTGCTCGACTGCCGGCAGCCGCACGCTTACTGGTGCGAAGATACCGTGGATTTTCACTGGTTCCACTTCAATGGATGCAGCAGCCGCGCCTATACGGATTATCTGTACCAGCGGTTCGGGTGTGTCCATACAGGCCCACACGTTCCGCCGCTCCGCGAGCATTTCATCACAGTCATCCGCTCCACCAGCGGCATGCTCGCCAATGAACATCAGATCTCGGCCGGTATCCACAGTATTTTGAGCGGGCTGGCCACGCCTGGAGGATTGGCAGCCGCGGTCAGCAGCCTTCTGGAGCCTGCCATACGGTATATCCACAGCCATTTTGCAGAGGAACTTCGACTGGATCTGCTTGCTGAGCAGTGCCGCGTCAGCAAATCGCACCTGATTCGCTGCTTTCAGAGATACGTTAGCTGTACGCCGCATGAATATCTGCTGCAATACCGGCTGCGGCAGGCGAAACACCTGCTGCGCTCCACGGATGCGACAGTGGAACAGATCGCTGAGCGGTGTGGGTTCAACAGTGCATCCCATTTTACACGCGCGTTCCGGCAAAGCAACGGCATGACGCCCTCTGTCTTTCGAACGATCCGATTTTAACAAACGGCATATCCGACTTATGTACGGGTATGCCGTTTTTCCTTTGCCGCAAAGACAAAACGTCCCCCTGCGGCAATTACGCGCCGCAGGGGGGAGAAACGAAGGGAAAGAGAATGGCTTTAAAGTCCGGCCTTTTTCAGATTTTCGCGGCCGGTGCGCGCTTTTTGGAGCGGGATATCAAACGACTTGACCGGGAACAGATCCTGCTCAACCACAACCCAGCCGTCGTAACCCTTTTCATCCAGCGCCATACGGAAAGCCTTGAAATCAATGCTTCCCTTGCCCGGCTCGACCATGATATCCTCGGTTACAGCCCTGGCAAACGACCACTTGTTTTCATCCATCCTGGCTTTGACCGCCATGTCGCAGTCCTTGATATGGATATACGGGATGCGCGCCGCCCATTTGCGGTAAAACGCGATCGGCTCACCGCCGCCATAAACATGGTAGCCGGTATCAAAGCAAAGATCGACTGTGGTATCTTGCAGGAAACGCTCGATCTGCGCTTCGGTCTGCACATGGCTGTCCACATGCGGATGGAACAGGCCGGTAAAGCCGTTCTGTGCGCAGCGGTCAGCGCATCGCTGGACGTTATTGCAGTAAGTCGCCCACTCCTCGTCGGTCAGCTCCGGGTTCATTTCGAGGACGCCGGTTTCCAGATTGGTGTACATCGGCGGCAGCAGGACAATGTATTTAGCGGACGGAAAGTGACGGAGCAGTGCGGAAATATCGTCGATCTCCTTCAGCATCTGCTGCACCGAGCCTTCGTCCAGAAAGTTGCCGCCCTCGGTCGCACCGACCAGCGTCAGGCCGCGCGCGTCCATTGCGTTTTTCAGCACCTGCGGGTCGTCGTTCGGCATATAGCCCCACGGGCCGATCTCGCAGCCCTCATAGCCCGCAACCTTCATCTCATCCAGGCAGCGCCACCACTGGGGCTGCTTTTCGTGCTGCGGGAACCAAACACCCCAGGAATCGGGTGCAATGCCAACCTTGATTGCCATATCGTTTGCCCTCCTTACTTTACGTTGACCCACTCGTGCTTTGCCGCGGATTCGAGCACCGCGGCGACCGTGCGGTCGATCTTATAACCGAACTCGAAATTGCAGGCATACGGCGTGCCGTGTGTGATGGCCGAGAACAGCTCATGCACCTCGAGGATCTTCATATCGTTATACGCGATCGAGATGCCGCCTGCCGGCTGGAAGGCCGAATATCCCTTCATCTGCGGATTGAGCAGCACCGTGCGGAAACCGCGGTCGCGCTCATTGTCCGACTGGAAGTAGACCTGCACCTCGCCCATGCGCTCGAGATCGTAGCGCACCGATCCCTTGGTGCCCTGAATTTCATAGCACAGATAATTCTTGCGGCCGGTGGCCACGCGCGAGCAGGCGATCGTGCCAATCGCGCCGTTGGCGTATTCCGCCATAAAGGTCATGATGTCCTCGTTCTCCACATCGGCCATCTCGGAGGAACCCGCTGCCTTCGGGCGCTTGGGGAATACAATCGTGCTCATGGCGTTAACCTTGCTGATATCGCCCATGATGAACTGAGAAATGGACAGCAGGTGCGAGCCGAGGTCGCCCAGCGCGCCGCAGCCCGCCAGCTTGTTGATGTGGCGCCAGGTGATCGGCAGGCTTTCATCGAGCAGCTGATCCTGATCATAGGTGCCGGTGAACCGCATAATCTTGCCCAGTGCGCCGGACTGAACCAGCTCACGCACATAGGCGTTGGCCGGGTTCATGGTGTTGTTGAAGCCGACATAGTTGATAACGCCTTTCTGCGCCGCAAGCTCGGCCAGTTCTTTAGATTCCTCCGCTGAAATGGACAGCGGCTTTTCACAGTATACATTCTTACCGTTTTCCAGCGCCGCCCTGGCGACCTCATAGTGGAAAGCGTTCGGCGTTGCGATGTCTACCAGATCAACGTCCGGCGCCGTGACAACGTCATGCCAGTCCGTGGTCACGCGCTCGAAGCCGATTTTCTCCTGCGCAGCCTTGGCGGCTGCCTCGTTGCTGTCTGCAACAACGACGAATTTTGCTACGCCGTACTCCGGCCCGAACAGCATCTGCGC
>DXFS01000034.1 GCA_019114345.1 Candidatus Agathobaculum pullistercoris
AGAGCCCGTTCCAAATGAGGCACGCCCTTGTCAGGCTGCGCCTGAAAGGGCGATCGCGCCGAAGCCCCGCAAAAATTCTGATTTTTGCAGTGCTTCGCCTTTGTATCAAAAGCACGGGCGAAGCCCGCACTTTTGATGAAAACCGCATGGCGGTTTTCTGTTTTATGCGCCTCAGGGCGCTTCGAGCTGAAAATCGCCGCGGCGCGGCGATTTTTTGTTATATGCGCGGGGAGCTGCGCAAGAATGGTTCGGAAAGGGCGATGAGCGCCCGATTCCCCAATTTACCGGAGGACAAACCTATGCCAAAACAATTTTTGGAAGCCGGGAAGATCGTGGGCACGCACGGTATCCGGGGTGACCTGAAGGTGCAGAGCTGGTGCGACAGCCCGGAAGTGCTGTGCGACTTTGACACGCTGTACCTGGACGAAAAAACACCTGTGACCGTGGAAAAGGCGCAGGTGCATAAAAATATCGTGCTCATGCATCTCGAGGGTGTGGACACACCCGAGGCGGCCGAAGCGCTGCGCGGGCGCGTGCTGCATATCGACCGGGAGGACGTCGAGCTGCCGGAGGATCTGGTGTTTATCCAGGATATCCTCGGCTTTGCCATCTTCGACCGCCGGCTGGCTCGCGAGATCGGACGCCTGCGAGACGTGCTGACCGACAACCCGGCGCACGATATGTACGAGATCAAGACAGGCGACGGCCGTCTGGTTTATGTCCCGGCTGCGAAACCCTTCCTGCAGGAGATCGACATGGAGCAGGGCGTCATCTATATTGAGAGCATCGAGGGGCTTGTGGAATGAGGATCGACATCATGACCCTGTTCCCGGACATGATCGACGCGGTTATGCGGGAGAGCATTATCGGCCGCGCGCAGGATAAGGGGCTGGTGACCGTTAAGGCGACCAACATCCGAGACTATGCGCTGGACAAGCACCACAAGGCGGACGACGCGCCCTACGGCGGCGGCCGCGGGCAGGTCATGCTCGCCGAGCCGCTCTACCTGTGCCATCAGGCGCTCTGCGCCGGGGAACATGTGCACACGGTGTTCCTGTCCGCGCAGGGAAAGCCGTTTGACCAGAATAAGGCGCGTGAGCTGCTCGCAAGGGAGCATTTTATTCTGGTCTGCGGGCACTACGAGGGCGTGGACCAGCGGTTCATCGACGAGTGCGTGGACGAGGAGATCTCGATCGGTGACTTTGTGCTGACCGGCGGCGAGATCCCCGCCATGGCAGTCGCGGACGCGGTCTGCCGCATGGTGCCGGGCGTGCTGCCCGACGAGGAGGCGTTTACCGCGGAAAGCCACTGGGAGGGGCTGCTTGAGCACCCGCAGTACACCCGTCCGGAAAACTGGCGCGGCAGGGAAGTGCCTGCGGTGCTGCTCTCCGGCCACCATGCGAATATCGAGGCATGGCGGCGCGAGATGAGCCTGCGGCGCACCAAGGCCGACCGACCCGACCTGTTCGCGCGTTTCCGGCCAAAGGATAAGCAGGATAAAAAAATCCTCGGCCGTATCCTGCAGGACGGGGATGGAACTGTATAACAGAAAAGGGAAGCTGTTTTCGGCTTCCCTTTTCTATGCCTGCTGTGCAGGCATGCTTCTCTCTTCTTTGGGGGATTGCTGCTGCTCAGCGGATCGGCAGCATCTTGCCGGTCTCGAAGGATTCTTTGCAGCGGTAGGCCGCCTCGGAAACCGCGGTACCGTCGTAAACGGTCAGGTCGCTGGGCTTGGTGTTATTGCGCACATGATCGGTGAACGCGACCATCTCGGCGACAAACGCCTCGTGCCAGCGGCTCATGAAATCCGGGTAGTACTCCTCGCGCGAGCCGTGCTCGTCGACGATGTTGAGCAGGTTCTTTGCGCCGACGTTCGCAATGCGCAGCGTGCCGTGCGTGCCGATGATCTCGGTCTCGACGTTCGAGCCCGCTGCATGGGTGCGGTTGGTGAACATGAAGCCCATGGCGCCGTTCTCCATCTGGATGGTAGCGCAGGCGTTATCCGCATCGTTCAATTCCTTGTAAAGGTCAAACTCGAACACGCCGCCGATCGCCCATACGTTCTTGACGTCCGAGCCGGTGAACCAGCGGATCAGGTCGATGTCGTGCACGCACATATCGAGATACTGGCCGCCCGAGTGCGGGGCGAACTTGAGCGTGGATTCGATGGTTGCGCGCGGGTCCTGCGTATAGGAGCGGACCAGCACGACCTTGCCGATATCGCCGTTATCGATCTTGCGCTTGGCCTCAGCGTAGGATTTGTCAAAGCGGCGCATAAAGCCAAGCTGGAAGATCAGCTCGGGGTGGGCTTCGACGACCTTCTCTGCGTCCTTGCACTGGGCAACGTCCGTGCCAAGCGGCTTTTCGCAGAACACGTGCTTGCCGTTGTTCATTGCGGTTTCGATCTGCTGGCAGTGCAGGAAGGAGGGGGATACGATCACGATCGCATCCAGCTCAGGGTTTTTGCACATTTCCTCAAAATCCGTGTAGGTATAGGGTACGCCGAGCTCTTCGCCGACCTCCTTGACGCGCTTCTCGTCCACGTCGCAGATCGCCGCCAGCTCACACCCGGGCACTTGGGTGGCCAGGTTGCATGCATGCTCATAGCCCAGACGACCCAGACCAACCGAACCAACCTTGACAGTTTTCATAATAATGCTCCTTTTCTCCCACAAAGCGTCTCCGGCGGTCTGTTGTCCCGCCGCCTTCTCTATGGTGTTATTGTACCGCTCATCCTTTCAGAAAACCAGAGCGTTCTTGCGGTTTTTGCATGAAAAAGCAGCCGCCTGACGTGCGGCTGCTTGGGTAAACTTTCGCATTCTTGCGGTCGGCCTGCCCGGCCGGCTCATTTGTGGTACACATACTCCCGCCGAAAGGTGCGGGGTGACATGCCGACCGCTTTGGAGAACTGGGCGTTGAAGTGGCTGGGGTTGTCGTAGCCCACCTGCGCGGCAATGCGGGTGACCGGCAGGTCGGTGGTGATGAGCAGGGTCTGCGCCTCGCCGATGCGGCGGCGCAGGACGTATTGCAGCGGGGAATACCCGGTAGTCTCTTTGCACACATGCGCGAGATAGTACGGGCTGACATGCAGCGCGTCCGCCATCTGCTGGAGTGAGAACTCCTCAGCGAAGTGGCGGTCGATGTAATCCTTGATGCGCTGGGCGAATACATTGGCGTCCTGCGCGCTGCCTTCTGCGAGCGCGCCGCGGAACTGCTGCACAAGTGTCAGGATCGCCATGAGCAGGTGGTGCGCTCCGTCGTCGTTGCCCGCAGTCAGTTCGTCGTACAGCACGTCGTACAGCCGCTCAAGCCGGATGGTCTGTGCCTCGGACAGGCGGCAGACCGGGGAGGCGTCTGCCGGGATGAGCGTGTTCTCGCGCAGGCCGGGCACCTGCAGCCCGCCGAGCGCGAGGCTTACAGTCGCGACCGGGCGGTCCGGACCGGAGGGCTCGTCGTGGACGACGCGGCTGTTGAAGATGAACAGGTCGCCGCGGCGCGCATCGTACGGTGTGCCGCCGACATAGTACCGGCTCTCTCCGCCGCGCACAAGCACAATCTCGACCAGATCATCGTGCGCATGCATCACGCGCGGATGGGCGGAGGCTTTTTCGTCCGTACGGCTGACCGAAAACAGGCGCGGCGGCTGCGTCAGACCGAATGGAGCCTCATACTCTTTTTTGACAAAGCACTGGATCATGCCCGCAAGCCTCCTGGTTTCCTGAGATAGCCATAGTATACCATACTGGGGGAGCGGGTTCAAATCCGAATGCACACTGTATGCGCGGAGAAACGGGGAGATGGCAATTTTCTGCGGAAATGATTGACCTTTGCACTTTGTCACTTTATAATAAGAATAAGAATTACCTGCAGCAAACAGGGTATCAACCAGTCAGGGGAGGAATTTTCGATGGATATGAAAAAGCTGGCCGGCGATAAAGCCGCTGAATATGTAAAGGACGGTATGGTAGTTGGTCTCGGCACCGGCTCTACCGCATATCACATGGTCAACGCTGTGGGAGAGATGGTCAAGAACGGCCTCAAGATCCAGGCGATCCCGACCTCCAAGGCCACTGAGGCGCAGGCGCGCGAACTGGGCATCCCGCTGCTCACGATCGACGAGCTGGATCATGTCGACCTTGCGATCGACGGCGTGGACGAGATCGACCCGCAGTTCAACGCCATCAAGGGCGGCGGCGGTGCGCTTTACCGCGAAAAGGTGGTCGCATCCATGGCCAAGGAAGTCATCTGGATCATGGACGAGAGCAAGCTGGTGGACAAGATCGGCGCGTTCCACCTGCCGGTCGAGATCGCGCAGTACGGCTCCAAGCAGGCCATGGAGCGCATGGCGGCGTATGGCTGGAACCCGGTCCTGCGCGTCAAGGACGGCAAGACTTTTGTGACGGATAACGGCAATTTTATCGCGGATCTGCATCTTGGCGCGGGCTTCGACATCCAGGATGTTTACGGCAAGCTGACTGGCATGCTGGGCGTGCTGGAGCATGGCCTGTTCCTGAATATGTGCAAGCGCATGATCGTCGGCTGCTCGTCCGGCGAGGTCAAGATCATCGAAAACCCCTCCAAGTGAGGATCGATATACGCGAAACAGCAACACGGGAGGAAAAAACATGGATCGAACCGACCATACCGAACGCGCAGGGCGCGGCGGGCAGAACAGCCAGATCAGGAGACGGCCGCCTGTGCGTGCCGCGGGAGGGAAAGCGCCGGGGAAGCCGTTTAAGCTCAATTACCGCCTGCTGCTGTGCATTGCGGTGCTGGTGTGCCTTGTGCTGGCGCTGCTGTTCTTTATCCTGTTTATGGTGCGGGGCGGCACGATCAATGACCTGAACGGGCAGGTTGACACGCTGAACAAGGAAAAGGAAACGCTGACTGCGCAGGTGAATACGCTGACGCAGGACAACCAGAACATGCTTGCCAGCCTGACTGCGTCGCTGGATGACCCGACCACAGCGCAGACCACGAGCATCGCAGATCTCATCCCGCAGCTGACCGAGGGCGTATACGTGGTGTATAACACGGGCTCGCAGCTGCAGTATCTGAGCGTGCCCTCGGGCTATCTGCAGGACCGGCTTGCAGCCTACCGGGATGATTCGGCAAGCTATGCGGCCGCCGAGGGCGACGCCCCGGCCTGCACATACTATGTGCTGTTCTCCGACCGGGTGATCGGCCTGGCGCAAGGCAATACCGGGTTTGTCAGCATGGACCGTGCGGCAACCGGCAGCGCGACCTCCACCCCGGCAGGTATGTACGACTTTGTCGCTGCGATGTTCGCGTAACCCCAAAATATCACAAAAAAAACGCACGGCGGCGCTTGACAGGCGCCGCCGCTTGTGTTATGCTACTAAAAGCCGCATTGTGCATTGGCTTCAGTTAAGCGCGCCCCAAACCGGGTCGCCGCCGTGCCAAGCGTGACTCTGAAACGAAAGAGAGGGAAAACCAAATGTATGCCATTCTGAAAACTGGCGGCAAGCAGTACAAGGTATCTGAGGGCGACGTGATCTACGTCGAGAAGCTCGGCGTGGAGGACGGCGCGACCGTTACTTTTGACG
>DXFS01000035.1 GCA_019114345.1 Candidatus Agathobaculum pullistercoris
ATGCGTTCGATCATCGTCTGCCTGGATGACTAAGGCGGTGAACTGAGCATGCTCAACAAGGCAATTCTGATGGGTCGTTTGACCCGTGATCCCGAACTGCGCCACACCCAGAGCAACATGGCTGTGTGCTCATTCCGCCTTGCGATCGACCGAGACCGCAAGGGCCCGAACGGCGAACGCCAGACCGACTTTATCGACTGCGTCGCATGGGGCCGTCAGGCGGAATTCGTTGCACAGTGGTTTACCAAGGGTATGCTGGCGATTGTCGTCGGCCGTGTCCAGTCCCGCCAGTGGCAGGATCAGAACGGCAACAACCGCACGGCCATTGAGGTCAACTGCGACGAGGTTTCCTTCGGCGAGACCAAAAAGTCCCGCGAAGCAAACGGCTACGCAGGCGGCGGTTACGGCGGCTATGATAACGGATCGCAGATGCGGCCCGAGCCTGCCGCGTCCCAGGTTGCTCCCGCATTCGATCTGCCCGCGGGCGATTCGGATTTTCAGGAGCTGGCTGACGACGACGGCGATGTCCCATTCTAAAAAGGAGGTTACGCGACAATGGAAGAAACCAAGAAGGAATTTACGCCCCGTCCGGAGCGTTCCGAGCGCCCGCAGCGCGGCCGTCGCCGCCGCAAGGTTTGCGCTTTCTGTGTTGATAAAGTCGAGCACGTTGACTACAAGGATGCTGCCCGCCTGCGCAAGTATATGTCCGAGCGCGGCAAGATCCTGCCCCGCCGTATGACCGGCACCTGTGCGCATCACCAGCGCCAGCTGACCGAGGCGATCAAGCGTGCGCGTCACATTGCTCTGCTGCCCTACACCGCGGAGTAATTTCGTTTTTTCGTTTTTATAAAAAGGATACAAAAAGACCGTTTTCCATCGGAAGGCGGTCTTTTCTTTTGCCTTTTCGCCTTAAAAGACGGACGGAAGTGCCCGTGCTTCACGGGCTGGAATGCGGCCTGCGCGGCCGCCTCGCGGGCAAGAGGGGGCCTTACCCCCTCTTGTCAATCACCCCCGCCGGGGGAGGCTCGCGGGTGCCCGCGACCGCAAACAAATTTGTCCACATTCTGTGGAAAAATTTGATTTGCGATTACGTCGCGGCAGTTTCGTTTTGCGCCTGACCCGGGAGGCGGGAGTGCTGACGATGTATGGTTTAAGCCTGTTGTTTCCGTGAAGGCGACGCTCCGGCCGGGTGCCGTGCGGGCGCACGATGCGCCCCCGCACCCCTCTGGGGTAGCAGCCAATCCCCTGCCTGTCGCAACAGCGATTGGGTGGCAGATGGAAGGCGTCACCTAATTTTACGCGCGCAGCGCGTCCTGAAAGAGGGGAAGGTGATTCGCAAGAGGAGGGGGAACCAAATGGGTTCCCTCTCCTCTTGTGCGCAGTGCGGCCGCGCAGGCCGCATCCCCGCCCGTGATACGCGGGCACCCCGTCCGCCCTGTCCAGGCGGATCGCCCGCCGCGCGCAGCGGCACTTCCACCCACTTTGGAAAGTGGGCACACCTCGCCCTACCGGGCGAAAAAAACAGGGCAGACCTTTCGGCCTGCCCCAAATTAAGGCTTATTCAGAGTCTTCCGATGCCCCGGATTCTTCTTCAGAGGAAACTTCGTCCTCTTCCTCCTTGCTCGTGCGCGCGATCGAGATGACCTTGACGTCCTCGCCCGTGCGCATCACGATAACGCCCTGCGAGCCACGTCCGCATTCGCGGATCTCCTCGCAGCCCGTGCGGATGATGACGCCGTCGTCCGTGATGATCATCACGTCATTGTCGTTGTCCACGACCGCGATACCCGCCACAAGACCGGTCTTGGCGGTCAGGTTATGCAGCATCATGCCGCCGCCGCCGCGGTGATGGATGGTGAATTCCTCCACCGGGGTGCGCTTGCCGTAGCCGTTCTCGGTGATGGACAGCACGTACGCGCCCTTGCGCGCGCGCGCCGCACCGACCACATAGTCGTCCCCGGTCAGGCGGATGCCGCGCACGCCGGTCGCGGTGCGGCCCATCGCGCGGACTTCGTTCTCGTCAAAGCAGATCGCACGGCCCTCATGGGTGGCGATCAGGATGTTCTGTTCGCCGTCGGTCAGGCGCACGTCAACCAGCGCGTCATCCTCGTTGAGGTTGAGGGCGCGCAGGCCCGCGCGGCGGATATTTTGCAGGTCGGACAGTACCACGCGCTTGGCGATGCCCTGCTTTGTGACAAAGAACAGGAATTTATCATCTGCAAATTCCTTGATCGGGAACATGGCGGTGATCTTTTCGTCGTTCTCCAGCTCCAAGAGGTTTACAATGTTCATGCCCTTGGCGCTGCGCCCGGTCTCCGGGATCTGGTAGCCCTTGAGCTTGTACACCTTGCCGCGGTTGGAGAAGAACAGGATGGTGTCATGCGTCGAGGCAGTGAAGATATCCTTGGCAAAGTCCTCCTCGCGCGTGCTCATCGCGGAAACGCCGCGGCCGCCGCGCCGCTGCGCGCGGTAGACCGAGGTCGGCTGGCGCTTGATGTAGCCGAAGTGGGTCAGCGTGTACGCGCAGTCCTGCTCCTCGATCAGATCCTCGATGTCGATCTCGTCTGCGACGTTTGCAATCTCGGTATGGCGCTCGTCGCCGTATTTCTGCTTGATCTCCTGCAGTTCTTGCTTGACAACTGCAAGGATGTTTGCATCTGAGGACAGGATCTCCTCAAAGCCTGCGATTTTATTTTCCAGCTCGTTGTATTCGTCGCGGATCTTCTCCTGCTCAAGGCCGGACAAACGGCCCAGACGCATATCCACGATCGCCTGCGCCTGCGGCTCATCCAGATGGAACTCAAAGTGCTCCGAGCCGTCCACAATGCCGAGCAGCGCGATCTGGTCGATCCAGAACGGCTCCGCCATCAGGTTTACCTTGGCATCGGCCTCGTTTTTCGAGCCGCGGATGATCTCGATGATGCGGTCGATGTTGTCGGTCGCGACCTTGAGGCCCTCAAGGATGTGCGCACGATCCTGCGCTTTTTTGAGGTCAAAGCGCGTGCGGCGGGCAACGACGTCCTTCTGGAACGCGACATACTGGTCGATGATCTGCCGCAGGGTCAGCACGCGCGGCTGCAGCTTGCCCGCCGAGCCGGTCGGCACGAGGGCAATGTGGATCATTGAGATCGTATCCTCCAGCTGGGTATAGGTGAACAGCTGGTTCAAAATGACCTGCGCGTTGGCGTCGCGGCGGATGTCCACCACGATCTGCATGCCCTCGCGCGAGGAATGGTCCTGGATGTTGGTGATGCCGTCGACGCGCTTGTCCTTGACCAGGTTCGCCATGGACTCGACCAGACGCGCCTTGTTGACCATGTACGGGATCTCGGTGATCTGGATCTGGCTTTTGCCGTTGGGCAGCTCGACGATCTCGGTCTTGGCGCGCACCTTGATCTTGCCGCGGCCGGTCGCATACGCGGCGCGGATGCCGCTGCGGCCCATGATGACGCCGCCGGTTGGGAAGTCCGGCCCCTTGATGAACTGGCAGATCTCATCCAGTTCAGCTTCCGGGTTATCGATGACGTAGCAGATGCCGTCGATGACCTCGGTCAGGTTGTGCGGCGGGATGTTGGTCGCCATGCCGACCGCGATGCCCGACGAGCCGTTGACCAGCAGGTTGGGGAAGCGGGAGGGAAGCACGACCGGCTCCTGCCGCTCTTCGTCGAAGTTCGGCTCAAAATCGACCGTATCCTTTTTGATATCCGCGAGCATGTAGTTGGCGAGCTTGGCCATGCGCGCCTCGGTGTAACGGTAAGCCGCCGGGGGGTCGCCGTCCACCGAACCGAAGTTGCCGTGGCCGTCGATCAGCGGGTAATGCAGCGAAAACGGCTGCGCCAGACGCACGAGCGCGTCGTAAACCGATGCGTCGCCGTGCGGATGGTAGCGGCCGAGCACGTTGCCGACCGTGGTCGCGGACTTGCGGTAGGGCTTGTCCGAGGTCAGGCCGTCCTCATACATCGCGTACAGGATGCGTCGGTGCACGGGCTTTAAGCCGTCGCGCACATCCGGCAGCGCACGTCCGACGATAACGCTCATTGCATAGTCGATATAGCTCTTTTTCATCTCTTTTTCGAGATCGACCTGCATGATTTTCTGCTGTTCGTATTCTTGACTCATTCCTTGCCTCCAAAAATGTTGGCTCTATTTCGCAAACGCCTGATTGCGCTTACACATCCAGATTCATGACATACTTGGCGTTTTTCTCGATAAATTCGCGCCGTGGCTCGACCTTTTCACCCATCAGCAGCGCAAAGGTCTCGTCCGCCGCCGCCGCGTCGTCCATGGTGACCTGCAGCAGGGTGCGGTGCGCCGGGTCCATGGTGGTCTCCCACAGCTGCTCCGGGTCCATCTCGCCGAGGCCCTTGTAGCGCTGCACGCGCACGCCCTCGCCCATTTCCGCCAGGCAGGCGCGCTGCTGTTCGTCCGTATAGGTGTAGCGCACATCCTTGCCCTTCTCGTTTTTGAAGAGCGGCGGCTGCGCGATATACACGTGTCCCTGCTCGATCAGCGGCCGCATGAAGCGGAAGAAGAAGGTCAGCAGCAGGGTGCGGATATGGCTGCCGTCAACATCGGCATCCGCCATCAGGATGATCTTGCCGTAGCGCAGCTTGGAGATGTCGAAATCATCGCCGAAACCCGCGCCGAACGCGGTGATCATCGGGGTGAGCTTGTCGTTGCCGTATACGCGGTCAAGGCGCGCCTTTTCCACGTTAAGCATCTTGCCCCACAGCGGCAGGATGGCCTGGTGCCGGCGGTCGCGGCCCTCCTTGGCCGAGCCGCCTGCGGAATCACCCTCGACGATGTAGATCTCGGTATAGGTCGGGTCCTTTTCAATGCAATCCGCGAGCTTGCCCGGCAGCGAAGCCGAATCCAGCGCGGATTTTCTTCTGGTCAGCTCGCGCGCCTTTTTCGCAGCCTCGCGGGCGCGCGCGGCGGTCTGCGCCTTTTCGATGATCGTGCGCGCGACCTGCGGATTCTCCTCAAAGAAGGTCATCAGCTTTTCGGATACCATCGCGTCCACGAGCGCGCGCATCTCGCTGTTGCCCAGCTTGGTCTTGGTCTGGCCCTCGAACTGCGCCTCCTGCAGCTTGACCGAGATGATCGCGGTCAGGCCCTCGCGCGCGTCCTCGCCCTTGAAGGACTCGTCGTCCTTGAGCAGCTTATATTTTTTGCCGTACTCGTTGAGCACGCGGGTGAGCGCGGCCTTAAAGCCGGTCTCGTGCGTGCCGCCCTCGGTGGTATTGATGTTGTTGGCAAAGGAGAGCAGCAGCTCGTTATAGCTGTCCGTGTACTGCATCGCGACCTCGGCCATCGAGGTGTCGCGGCTGCCCTCCATGTAGATAACTTCCTCATGCAGGGGGTTTTTGGTGCGGTTCAAATGCTGCACGAACTGGCGGATGCCGCCTTCGTAGTGCATGACCTCTTCGGTCGGCTCGTCGTCGCGCTCGTCGCGCAGGGTGATCTTGAGGCCGGCGTTCAGGAAGGCCTGCTCACGCAGGCGCTTTTCCAGCGTATCGTAGTCGTACTCCGTGGTCTCGAAGATCTCCGGGTCCGCGTGGAAGCGGATGGTCGTGCCGGTTTCGCTCTCGCAGGGCGTGTCGCGCATCTTAACGACCGTTACGCCGCGCTCAAAGCGCATGTAGTGCTTGGTATGCCCGTCGCGCACCTCGGCTTCCAGCCAGTCGGACAGGGCGTTGACGACCGACGAGCCCACGCCGTGCAGGCCGCCGGACACCTTGTAGCCCGAGCCATCGAACTTGCCGCCCGCATGCAGCACGGTCAAAACGACCTCCAGCGTCGGGATGCCCATCTGCGGGTGGATGCCGCAGGGGATGCCGCGGCCGTTATCCGCCACGCGGATGATGTCGCCCTTTTCGATCGTGACCTCGATATGCGTGCAGTAGCCCGCGAGCGCCTCGTCGATCGAGTTGTCCACGATCTCGTAGACCAGATGGTGCAGGCCGCGCGCCGAGGTCGAGCCGATGTACATGCCCGGGCGCTTGCGGACGGCCTCAAGGCCCTCAAGCACCTGGATCTGGCTTTCGTCATAGGTCTCGGTGACCTTCAGGTCGAGCACCTCGTCCTTGATTTCCAGTTCTTCACTCATATTTTGACTCTCCATGCTTTGTTTTCCGTGTTCCATTCCTCATAATTGATAAGGAAGAATAGAGAATGGATCATTGCAAAAGTACGTGCCGCAATTCTCCATTTTCCATTCCGGGTTTCTATCCAATCCCGTTCTTTTCCGCCCTTCTTTGCAGCGCCTGCGGGGAAAGCTGGGTCAGATACAGCGTCTCGCCCAGGGCATTCTCGCATAAAACCGCTGCGCGCGGCAGATCCTCATACAGCTCGATGATGCGCCCTTCCTCCTGCAGCCGGGCCAGCAGCGCCTGCGTGCGTTTGGATACGGTCGCCGTGTCCATATCAAACACTGCGACTACGCTTTGCAGCGGCACGATATAATCCTGTCCCAGATGCAGATACATCAAAATCCCTCCGGATTTTGTAGTAATGGAGAATGGAAATTTGATAATGGAAAAGGAAAGGCGGGCCGCTGCACCGAAGAAAACAGCACCTTGTAGCCGCGCCCTGATTCTCCATTCTCAACTATCCATTCTCCACTTGTTATTATACCACTTTTTTCTTAAAATGTGTAGCGAAAACTCGCTAAAGTCAAATAATTTTACCGTTTTTTATTTGAAATACCGCTCCGGCGCGCAGCTTTTCCGAGATCCCGTCCTCGCAGCAGGTGATCATGACCTGCCCGTCCGCAATACGGTTGAGCACGAAGTCCTGCCGGCGGCGGTCGAGCTCGCTCAAAACGTCGTCCAGCAGCAGCACCGGGTATTCCCCGTCCTCAGAGAAGAACAGCTCGCGCTCGGCGAGCTTTAGGGACAGCGTGCAGGTGCGCACCTGCCCCTGCGAGCCGAACGAGGCCGCGCTGCGCCCGTCGAGCAGCAGCTCGAGATCGTCCTTGTGCGGGCCGGAAAGGCAGCTTTTTGCCGCAATCTCGGCCGCTTTATGGCTGTAAACGTGCTCAATCAGCTGCTTTTCAATCTGCCTGGCATCCGCAAACGGGTCGGTGACCGACGAAACCGTTTTGTATACGCCCGAGAGCTTTTCCTGCGGTGCAATGTCCGCATATACCTCCGCTGCGTGCGCGAGCAGCTTTTTGCAGTAATACGCGCGGTAGCGGATGACCTGCGCGCCGATATGCGCCATGCGCAGCGAAAAATCATCCCACATGGAAAGCAGCGAGGGCTTTTCCTCGCTGTCACGCAGGATGCGGGTTTTGTGGTCGTGCAGACGGTTGTATTCCTCCAGATAGCGCGCGTAGTTGGGCCGCAGCTGGCACAGGGCAATATCCAGGAACCGCCGCCGCGCGGCCGCGCCCGCCCGCACCAGCATCAGGTCCTCCGGGCAGAACAGCACGGTTTTCAGGATGCCCTGCACGTCTGCCTGCCGCCTCTGGCGCACGCCGTTCTTGTAGATCTCCATAGCCTTTGCGCGCGAAAGGCGCAGTTCAAGCGCGAAATCGCGCCCCTGCGCCGTAAAATCCGCCTTGATAAAGGCATGGTCCGCTCCGAACCGGAGGCCTTCTTTTTTCTGCGCCGTGCGGAACAGCCGCATGGTCGAGCAGGCTGCGGCCGCCTCAAGCAGGTTGGTCTTGCCCTGCCCGTTCTCCCCGCAGATCAGGTTGACCGCAGGATCCAGAACAAACCGTTCGTGCTCATAGTTGCGGAACTGCTCAAGCGTGAGTGTGCAGATATTCATCGCTGTACCACCTTGCAGGACGGGTTTTTGCTGCGGAACAGGTCGATCATCCCCTGTGCCCCGCCCTGGAACGCATCTGCCGGGCAGACAATGCTCACGCCCGCTCCCCTGCGCCCGAGATGAAGCACCACCAGCCTGCCGTCGGTCGTCAGCTTCTCCACACTGCCGTATGGGATTTCCATTTTCTGCTTGCTGCGCTCGCGGCAGCCGTATTGGAACCGATCAGCACCGAATGTGATCTCATAGTGCAGGTTTGCGGTGCCATACTGGTCCTGGAGCCGGCGCTCATACCGTTCGAGACGGCCGCGCGGAAGCGCCCCGCGTGCAATATAGATAAACAAAAGGATATATACGACAAACAGCAGGTATACCGCTCCCGCAGCGGTTGTACCGGCCAGCGCCATCGATAACAGCGTATAGAGCGCATAAAACACAGCCGTCAGCGCAAACAGATACCACAGATACCGCGCCTTTGGGGCAAGCCGGGCAAAAAACAGCTTCCACTCGTCGCGGCTGATCCGGTATTTGACAGTCTTACCCTCCATGATAGTCCTCTCCTCTGTTGACGGGCCGGGTTCAGATGATCCTGACGGTTTCCGATCCCAGCGTTACCGTATCGCCCGGGCGCAGCTTTTTGCCTCGCATCTGGCAAATTTCTCCATTTACCTGTACCTCACCCTCCGCAATGCGGATCTTGGCCTCCCCGCCCGAGGAAACCAGGTTGGCAAACTTGAGCAGTGCGTCGAGCTTGATAAAATCCGTTTCAATTTTGATCTCAGTCATTGGCTTTCAGCCTCACAGGAAGCACAAGATAGGTATATTTATCGCCTTCGAGCGGCGAAATAACGATCGGGTTGAGCGGGCCCTTGAGCTGGAGCTTGACCGTATCGTCTCCGGCGGCGCGCAGTGCATCGAGCAGGTAGCGGTTGTTGAAGCCGATCTCCAGGTTTTCGATCTCGCCGTCAAACGTGCATTCGTCATAGCTCTTGCCGACCGCAGTAATGCAGGTCATCTGCACATATGAGCCGTCAAAGTGGAAACGCACCGGGTTTTTCAGCTTTTCCGATACGATCAGCGATACGCGTTCGATACAGGTGACCAGTTCGTGCCGGTCGGCCTTGATGACGTGCTCAAATTCCGCCGGAATCGCGGCGCGGTAGTTCAAAAATTCGCCGTCGATCAGGCGGGTGATCAGCGTGGTACCGCCGATGCGGAACAGGATGTTCTTTTTGTCCGGGAAGATCTCAACGTCGCCGTCCTCTTCGGTCAGAATGCGCTCGATTTCGCGCAGGGATGAACCGGGCACGACGAACTTCATGTCCCCGGGAATGCCTTCCACAGTTTCGCGGCGCACGGACAGGCGGTAGCCGTCCACAGCCACAACATTCAGGCGGCTGCCTTCAAGCTCGAATAAACAGCCCGTGTGGATAGGTTTGGATTCGTTGTCGGACACGGAAAAGATGGTCTGTGCGATCATGCTTTTGAGCATGGCCTGCGGCAGGGAAAATCCGGTTTCTGCCGATACCTCGGCCAGCGCCGGGTATTCGTCTGCTTCGGTCGCGATCAGGTTGAACACCGCGCGGCCGCATTTGATGGTGGTAAGCAGCTTGTCGTCGGTCTCCAGATAGACAACATCCTGCGGCAGTTTGCGCACAATATCGTAAAAAAGTCGTGCATTTAATACAATGCTGCCCGGTTCTATCACGTCAGCTTCGGTTGTGGTACGGATGCCCATGGAAAGGTCATAGCCGGTCAGGGTGAGCGTATTGGCGTCGGCTGTAACAAGCAGGCCTTCGAGCAGGGGCATGGCGCTTTTACCGGTGACTGCGCGCGAAGCTGTGCCGATCAGGCTAAGCAGGGTTTCTTTTTCACAGGAGAATTTCATGAAGGTTCCTCTTTCTTGCAAAACTGAAAAGAAAATAGAATAGGATTTTATCGTAGTAGTAGTACTTGGGGAAACTGTGGAAAACCGGTGAAGAGCGAGTGTTTATGCGGGAAATGTCGTGCACAGCCGGTTGTGGATGGATTTTGTAAGTTCCACAGCTTACACAGCTGATGTTTTTATCCACAGGGCATTCCCTGTGCAATCCACAGGCTTTTGGGGACAAAATGAACGGAGGATGCAGAATGCCGGCATTGCTGCACAAGATCTGTCATTCTTTGTTTTCCATCGTCCGTTTTCAATAATCAGTCGCCCCGGATATTGTTGTGAAGCTTTTTGATGACCTCTTCGGTTTCACGGGAGTTTTTGCGTTCTTCTTCAATCTTGTTGCAGGCGTGCATGACCGTGGTATGGTCGCGCTTGAAGATCTTTGCGATGTCCGGGAAGGAGTATTCCAGCTCCTGCCGGATCATGTACATCGCCATCTGGCGCGGGTAAGCAACGTCTTTGGACCGGTTCTGCGAAATCATCTGCTCGACCGGGATGTAGAAATAATTGGCGACCGCTTCCATGATGCGTTCGGGCGTCGGATTGAGGCCGGGGTTTTCCGTGCGCAGGGCGTCGATCGCATCTTCTGCCAGCGAGACGGTGATGCGTTCGCCCATCAGCTCGTGCATGGCTTTGATTTTTTTGACCGCTCCCTCCAGCTGGCGGATGTTTGCCTGGATGTTCTCTGCAATATAGGTGGAAACATCGTCGGGCAGTTCGACACCCATCTTGACCGCCTTATCGCGGATGATCGCGATGCGGGTTTCAAAGTCGGGCGGCTGGATATCCGCCAGCAGGCCCCACTCGAAGCGGGTCTTCATGCGGTCTTCCAGCGTATTGATCTCCTTGGGCGGCCGGTCGGAGGTGAGAACGATTTGTTTTTTCGCCTCATAGAGCGCGTTAAAGGTATGGAAGAACTCCTCCTGCGTACGCTCCTTGCCGGCAATGAACTGCACGTCGTCGAGCAGCAGCAGGTCGACCATGCGGTATTTGTTGCGGAAGGCCTGTACGTTACCCTCCTGGATGGCGGTGATCAGCTCGTTGGTGAAATCCTCGCCCTTGACATAGATAATGCGGAATTCCGGATGTGTGCGGCGCAGGACATTGGCAATTGCGTACATCAGATGGGTTTTTCCAAGGCCGGAGTTTCCGTAAATAAAAAGCGGGTTGTTTTCTGCCGCGGGGCGCTGCGCGACGGCCAGCGCAGCGGCATGCGCGAATTTGTTGCTTGAGCCGACGATGAACCGCTCAAAGGTATAGTCGTCGTATGGCGAGGTGCTGGTGGTCGGCGCAGTGTATTCGCCGGTTACAACGACGACCGTGATCTGGTCGCCGGTCAGCTCATAAAGCGCGTTCTGCAGCGGCTCGATAAATTTGTGGTCGATAAATTCTTTTTTAAACTGCACCGGGGAGTGCAAAACCAAACGGTTGTCCGTAAAGGAAACAACCGTTGCATCGTCGAACCAGGCCGAAAGGCTGGACGGCGGGAAATCGCGCTCAAGGCGTTCGAGCGCCATCTCCAGTATATTGTTGGCCATGGGGCGCCTCCTGTCGATATGGATACCTATTATAATAGCATAAGTTATCCACAGATTCAACGCAATTTGTTGATAAAAGGCCGCCGCTGATGCGCTTTTCGGCGGTATCACGCAATCTGTTGTAGCAAAATAAAAGTTATCCCCAAGATGTTGATAAATTGCATTTTGAGCAAAAAAATCTTGACATACGGCGCTTTTTATAAGATAATAAGTATTGTCTCATATCATGCGGACAGGCAGCGGCGTATGCCCGCCTATCATAACCGGACCTATGCCGGTGCCCATCCGTAAATTTGGAAAACAGGGAGGTGCACAAAGAATGAAGAGAACGTATCAGCCGAAGAAGCGCCAGCGCTCCAAGGAGCATGGTTTCCGCAAGCGCATGCATACGGCAAACGGCCGCAAGGTGCTGGCCCGCCGACGTGCAAAGGGCCGCGCGCGTCTGACCCACTAAGATTCTTCGATTGAAACCACGGTTTCAATCGAGAGATGGTTTTGCCGAGCTTGTGCTCGGACAAAACCAGAGAAGAAAAAAGTTCCGACACGCGAAACTTTTTTCTTCCCTTGTATCAAAACCCACGCACATGTCGCGGGTTTTGATGAAAATAAAAGCAGCGCTTTTATTTTCTATTGAATACGCGCCAGCGGCGCGGTAGAGTTCGCAGCGAGCCGCCGAAAAGCGGCTCGTTTTTTTCGTCAAAGAAAACCGGCGTTTATGATCTGGGCAGCGCCTGCCGGGCGAGAAAACGGCGTTTGCCGGCTTTGCAAATTACTTAGCTGCAAAGAAATTCGTTTTTTCAGGGGCATCGGAAAAACGAGGAGTATCAAAAGCAAAATGAAAAACACAGTATCCTTAAAGGAAAACCATGAGTTCCGCCGTTTGTACCACCGGGGCGTCTCCACTGCGGGCAGGCATCTCGTCCTGTACTGCCGGAAAAACCGCCTGGGCTATAACCGGCTGGGGCTGACGGTCAGCGCCAAGCTGGCGGGCGCGGTGCAGAGAAACCGCGTCAAGCGCTTGTTCCGTGAGGCATACCGCCTGCATGAGGACGAATTTGCCAGAGGCGTGGACCTTGTGCTCGTTGCGCGCAGCCGCGCAGTGGGCGCAACCTATTGGGAAATCGAAAAATCGCTGCTGCGCGCCTTAAAGGAAAATAAGGCCGCGGCGGCTCAGCCATGAAGCGGGCTATGCTGGCGGCAATCCGTTTTTACCGCCGGTATATTTCGCCGGGCCGCCCGCCCTGCTGCCGTTATATCCCGACCTGCTCGCAGTATGCGATGGAGGCGATCGAGAAATACGGGGCGCTCAAGGGAGGATGGCTTGCTGTCAAGCGGATCTGCCGCTGTCATCCTTTTTCCAAACATGACCCCTACGATCCCGTGCCGTAGCAAGGGGGTGGGGGCGCTGCACCGGAAGGGTCTGGAATACCTGTTTTATGCTGCCCGCTGGGTGCGGAGGCAGCAGAGCGGGAACCGGACCGGATGCGGCTGCCGGCACTTTTGCCCTGCGCTGTAAGCTGCAGCCGCGGGCAGAAGACAGACTGCACCGTGATAAGCGGTGCCTATTGTTTTCTTTCTCAAGAAGAATAACCCTACGGAGGTTTTTATGGGAGAAATATTTGGACTCGTCATCGTCAGGCCGCTCGGCCTGCTCCTGCTGTTTATTTTTGAACATGTCGGATCGTATGGCCTTGCGGTCATTTTGTTCGCGCTGCTCGTCAAGCTGGTCATCCTTCCGCTGACCATCAAGAGCAAAAAGAGCATGCTCAAAATGACAGCTCTCAACGCGGAACTGCAGCAGCTGCAGAAAAAGTATGCGAACAACCGCGTCAAACTCAATGAAGAGATGCAGAAACTATACGACCGCCACGGCGTCAGCCCGATGTCGGGCTGCCTGCCGCAGTTTATCCCGCTCCCGGTCATGTTCGGCCTGTACTATGCTGTGCAGCAGCCGCTTAAGTTCATGCTCGGTTTCGGTGATGAAACGCTGACCAAGCTGGCGAACCTGGTTGGCGTTGATCCCAACACGCTCAATTATACCGGGCAGATCCAGATCGCGGACAAGCTCGGCCAGATGTATGCGGAAAACGGCAATGTATGGCCGGATGCTGTTACCGCTATCACAAACGGCAACGGCGAACTGCTCAACATTGACTTTACCTTCTTAGGCCTGAATCTGGCGGAGACGCCGTCGATCAGCCACCCGAGCCTGATCTGGATCATCCCGATCCTGTCCGGCCTGACTGCGTTCCTGTCCAGCTATATCATGCAGAAGATGCAGCAGACTAAAAACGGCAACAATGCCGCGGCAAACCAGATGCGGATGCTGTATATCATTACTCCGCTTATGTCGCTGTATTTCGGCTTTATCCTGCCGGGTTCGATCGGTATTTACTGGATTTTCAACAACGTGTTTACCTGCGTGCAGGAAATCGTGCTGACGAAGCTGCTGCGCGGTAAGCAGGAGAGAAAAGAAGCTGAAGAAACCGCCCGCATTGAGGCGGATAAGGAGGCAAAGCGCGCGGCGCACAAGGCTGCCCAGATCGAGCAGGCGGAAAAGGCGCGCGCTGCAGCAGCTGCATCCGAGGCCGGCAAGGCCAAGGCCGCCAAGAAAAAGAAGGGGGCAAAGTGATCTATGCAGAAATTTTTAGAAGCAACCGGCGACACCCGCGATGAGGCAATCCAGAATGCGCTCAGGCAGCTGGGCCTGGATCGTGATGATGTGTCTGTCGAGGTGCTGGATAACGGAAGAAAGGGTTTTCTTGGCATCGGCGCTACGCCCGCGCGCGTACGTGTAACCTATGAGGTGCCGGATGAACTCGTCAAAAAGGAAGAGCTTGTCCACAAACCTGTGGAAAAGCCTGCCGCAGAGAAAAAGCCTGCGGAAAGACCGGCCAAAAAGGACAAGCCCGCGCAGAAGAAGGAAAAACCTGCGGAAAAGCCGCAGAAGCTTTCCATCACGGATGAGGACGACACCCCGCGCCTTGTCAAAGCTGCACCGCCGGATTTTGTACCGGAAAAGCTTGAGGTGGAGCGTCCGCCCCGCCGGGAGCGCCCGCGCCGCGAGCGTGGGGGCCGCCGGGAGCGCCGCCCGCGTGAGGAACGTCCGGTCACCCCGTCCGTGCCCAAGGAGCGTGAGCTCATCCCGGTTTCCGAGGAGGGCATGAAAAAGGCCGAGCAGCTGGCGACCGATTTCATCACCGGCCTGCTCGAGAAAATGGGCGTTGAGGGCCAGGTAACCAAGCTGCCCCAGGTCGAGTGCGACCAGCTGCGCCTTGAAATCTCCGGCCCGGATATGGGCCCGATCATCGGCCGCCGCGGCGATACGCTGGATGCGATCCAGTATCTTGGTTCGCTGGTGCTCAATAATGCGCTGGACGAGCATGTCCGCCTGTCGGTCAATACAGAGAATTACCGCGAAAAGCGCGCCGAAAGCCTCGAGCGCCTTGCACGCAAAATGGCAATGAAGGTAGTTAAGTCCCACCGCTCGATGACGCTCGAGCCCATGAACCCCTATGAGCGCCGCATCATCCATGCCGCGCTGCAGGATTTCAACGGCGTCACCACTTATTCGACCGGCACCGAGCCCGGCCGCCGTGTTGTAATCGCTCCGGACAACAGCTACCGTACACATCATTGATTGTGGGGGGCTGCTCGGAATGAATGATACGATTGCCGCTATCTCTTCCGCAGGCGGTCCGATCGGTCTGATCCGGGTATCGGGCGAGCATGCGATCGATGCGGTCGCCGCGGTTTTCCAGACCAAAAGCGGCGTCCGCATGACCGATGCGCCCGGACAGAAGCTGATGTTCGGCACGCTGCGCGATAAATCGGGCAAGCTGATCGACAGCTGCTATGCGGTCGCGTTCCACGCACCGCACACCTATACCGGCGAACCCATGGCCGAGCTGCAGTGCCACGGGTCGACCGCGGTGCTCACCCTTGCGCTGGACGCCCTGTTCGCGCAGGGCGTGCGCCAGGCGGAGGCGGGCGAGTTTACCCGCCGTGCGTTCCTCAACGGCAAGCTCGGCCTTTCCGAAGCGGAGGCCGTGCATGACCTGATCACCGCACGCACCGCCGAAGCTGCGCAGAATGCTGCGGCGCAGGTGATGGGCGCGGTCGGCTCTCCCGTGCAGGAGATGCGCGAGGAGCTGATCGGCATGGTCGCGCACTTCCATGCGGTGGTGGATTTCCCGGACGAGGATATCGACCCCATCCTGTTTGAGGACGCCGCCGCCCTGCTGCACCGTACGACCAGCCGCCTGTATGCCATGGCGGAAAGCTATGAGCGCGGGCGTATCCTGCGCGAGGGCGTGCCATGCGTCATCCTCGGCCGCCCGAATGCGGGCAAGTCCACGCTGCTCAACGCGCTGCTGGGCCGGGAACGCGCGATCGTGACCGATATCCCGGGCACAACGCGCGACCTGATCGAGGAAAACGTCAAGGTGGGGCAGCTGCTGCTGCGTGTGACCGATACGGCCGGCCTGCGGGATACCACCGATCCCATCGAGCAGGCGGGCATTGACCGTGCGCTTGCCGAGGCTTCCGCCTCCTCGCTTATCCTTGCGGTGTTTGACGGCTCCAAGCCGATCGGGGACGAGGACATGCTCGTGCTGGCCCGTGCAGCGGGACACCGCGCGATCGCGGTTGTCAATAAGGTCGATCTGCCGCAGCAGCTGGATGAAAAGCTGCTCAAAAAGCATTTCCTGCACATCGTGCCTGTGTCCGCCAAGACTGGTGAGGGCATGGATAAGCTGCTCTCGCTCATCCCGCGCACGATCGGTCTGGGGGACGGCGCGTTTGACGGTGCGCTGATCACCAATGCCCGCCAGGCGGCTGCACTGGCGCGCGCTGCAGAGCGGTGCGAAGCCGCGCTGTATGCCGCGCAGTCCGGCATGACGCCGGATGCGGTCGTGATGGATGCCGAGGGAGCGATCGCTGCACTGGGTGAGATTACGGGCGAGACCGTGACCGAAGCGGTGGTCTCGCGGATTTTCAGCGATTTCTGTGTCGGAAAGTAATGTCCGGACAGGGCTTGCCCTGTTGTGGATTGCCTGTGGATAAGGGCCGCCTGCCGCGCGCAGCGGCCCTTTGTTTTTGAAAAAATTGAACACAAATTGCAATATATATGTTTTATTATACAAATAGTTATCGAAAAATAACGTAAAATGATCAAGTTATCCAAAGTTTACACAGAGTTATCAACAGGTATGCACAAAGCAGTACATGTCAATACCTGTTTTCATTCTTTTGATGAGGAGGATGCGTATGACCGGTTTCCCGGCAGAAGCGTTTGACGTTGTTGTGATTGGCGCAGGACATGCGGGCATCGAGGCTGCGCTCGCTGCGGCCCGGCTCGGCATGCACACGGCGTGCTTCACCATCAATCTGGACGCGGTCGGCAATATGCCCTGTAACCCGGCGATCGGCGGTACAGCCAAGGGGCATCTGGTGCGTGAGATCGATGCGCTCGGCGGCGAGATGGCGCGCGCCGCGGATGCGGCCTGCATCCAGTACCGCATGCTCAACCGCGGCAAGGGTCCGGCGGTGCATTCACTGCGTGCGCAGGCCGACCGCGTCAAATACCGATCCTACATGAAGCATGCGCTTGAGCGGCAGGAGAACCTGCGCCTGATGCAGGATGAGATCGTGTCGATTGAAACCGAAAACGGCGCGGTCAGCGCAGTCGTGACCGCGATCGGCGCGCGCCATCCTGTGAAAGCCGTGATCGTGGCCTCAGGTACGTTTCTCGGCGGGCGCATCATCATCGGCGATTATACACGCGAGAGCGGCCCGGACGGTCTGGCATCGGCAAAGCCGCTGACTGAGTCACTGCGCAGCCTCGGTCTGCGGCTGCAGCGCTTCAAGACCGGCACGCCGCCGCGCATCCACCGCCGTTCCATCAATTATGCCGGGCTGGAGGTGCAGGAGGGTGAAGAGGAGATCATCCCATTCTCCTTTGAAACCGACCACCCGCCGCGCAATCAGGCGGTTTGTTTTCTGACCTATACAACCGATCAGACGCATGAGATTATCCGCTCCAACCTCGACCGGTCGCCGCTGTTCGGCGGTAAGATCGACGGCGTCGGCCCGCGCTACTGCCCGTCTATTGAGGATAAGGTGGTGCGCTTTGCCGATAAACCGCGGCACCAGCTGTTCCTTGAACCCATGGGGCTGGATACGGAAGAGATATATGTGCAGGGCTTTTCCTCCTCCATGCCGTTCGACGTGCAGCTCAAGATGCTGCATACGGTCAAGGGGCTGGAGCATGCCGAGGTCATGCGCCCGGCGTATGCGATCGAATATGACTGCGTCGATCCGCTTGAGCTGCGGCCCACGCTCGAGACCAAAAAGATCAAAGGCCTGTACGGCGCAGGCCAGTTCTGTGGTTCGTCCGGCTATGAGGAGGCCGCAGCACAGGGCCTTGTCGCGGGCGTGAATGCCGCCCTGCAAATCAAGGGGGAGGAACCGCTCATCCTTGACCGCGCGGACGGCTACATCGGCACCTTGATCGACGATCTGGTCACCCGCGGCACGAACGAGCCCTACCGCATGATGACATCGCGCTCGGAATACCGCCTGCTGCTGCGGCAGGACAACGCGGATGAACGCCTGGTGCCGATCGGCGTGCGCATCGGTCTTAATCCACCCGAGCGCGGGGAAAAAGTGCGCCGCAAGTACGAAGCGGTGCAGCAGGAGATCGACCGTGTGGCGTCGGTCGGTATTGCGCCGTCGGACGCGCTCAACGGCTTTCTGGCGGGTAAAAACAGTGCTCCTGTCAAGGCGGGCTGCAAGCTGATCGACTTGCTGCGCCGTCCTGAGCTGAGCTATGCCGATCTGGCGCGGTTTGATCCTGAACGTCCGGCGCTGCCTGCGGTCATCCGCGAGCAGGTCGAGATCCGGGTCAAATATGCGGGCTATATTGACCGCCAGCAAAAAGATGTGGAACAGTACCGCAAGCTGCAAAGCCGTCCGCTGCCGCCTGAGCTGGATTACAGTGCAATCGATTCGCTCCGTCTGGAAGCCCGGCAGAAGCTCAATGCGGTCAAGCCGATCAACTTCGGGCAGGCGGCGCGCATCTCGGGCGTTTCGCCCGCGGATATCACCGCGCTTATGATTTATATGGAGACACGCTGGAAGGGGGAGAAGGCATGACCGTATGGGAGATGCTCCGGTTCGGCCTGGAGGAGATTATGCACGAGATTCCTCCACAGGCTGTGGAAAAACTCATGGAATACTGCGCTATGCTGCTTGAAAAAAACAAGGTCATGAACCTGACTGCGGTCACCGAGCCGGCCGGGGTTGTCACGCGGCACTTTCTCGACTGCGCGGCGCTTGCCCCTTATATGCGGGCGCATACCCGGGTGATCGATGTCGGCACCGGCGCAGGTTTTCCCGGACTGCCGCTTGCGGTTCTGTGCCCGGGGACAGAATTTGTCCTGCTTGACGCGCTGCGCAAGCGTGTGGATTTCCTTAATGAAGTCATCTCATCACTTGGCCTCTCTAACTGTACAGCGATCCATGCACGTGCGGAGGAGTTTGCCGGAGACCACCGTGAGATATTTGATGCTGCTGTTTCACGTGCTGTTGCTGAGCTGCGTGTGCTGGCGGAATTCACTGTACCCATGGTTAAGGTCGGCGGCGTGTTCTATGCAATGAAGGCGGCTGACTGTGCCGGAGAGGTACAGGCGGCGGTGCACGCCTGCACGGTGCTGGGTGTGACCTCCATGGAACAGGTCAGCTATGCCGTACCGCATGACGGCGTGGAGCGCACGCTTGTGTGCCTGAAAAAGACGGCACAGACGCCTGCGCAGTACCCGCGCCGTTTTAAAAAGATCCAGTCCACACCGCTCTGACTAAGTATTATAACAATTTGTTTACCCTCTGTATGGAAATTACAGAGGGTATTTTTTGTCCGAAAATAGGTGGAAATGTGCGTTTTGTCGTTGGAAATGACAGATATAAGTCGAATCAGGCAGTTTTTGCGGTCGATTATACTTGCCAAAATGTAATAATATGGTAATCTATTACCAAAGGATATGGTAATTATTCCCGTGCAACCGGGATTATCAAGGAGGAACATAAATGATGTCTGTATTGTCTTTGGTATCGGGCAGGGAAGAGCGCAGCCTACGCCGCATCCGCGTGAGCGATATTGCGCGCAATCCCAATCAACCGCGTAAATACTTTGATCCGGAGGCGATTGCACAGCTGGCTGAGAGTATCCGGCAGTATGGTGTACTTAATCCGCTAACCGTCCGCCGTTCTCCCAGCGGAGGCTACGAACTGGTAGCAGGTGAGCGCCGTCTTCGTGCGGCCCGGGTTGCCGGGTTGAATGAGGTTCCGTGCCTGGTTATCGCAGCGGATAACGAGGACTCGTCTGCAATTGCGTTAGTTGAAAACCTGCAGCGGCGTGATTTGGATTTTTTTGAGGAGGCATACGGTTTTAAACGTTTAATCGACCAGTACGGCCTGACGCAGGAGGAAGCTGCGCGTAAGGTCGGTAAGACGCAGTCCGCTGTTGCAAACAAGCTGCGGCTGCTCCGCCTGTCCCAGAAGAATATGGAGCTGATCCGCAGCGCCAACCTGACCGAACGGCATGCGCGTTGTCTGCTTCGCTTGGACAGCGAAGACGAGCGTATCAATGCAACTAATTACATCATCGAGCATGATTTGAACGTCAGCCGTTCCGAGCAGTATATTGAGGAGCTTCTTAAGGAAAGGGAGAGGGAGACCGAGCTTCCGGCACAGCAGGAGCGCAAGGTTGTGCGGTTGATCAAGGATGTCCGCTTTTTTTTAAATACGCTTAACCGCGCGGTTGGTGTGATGGTCGATTCTGGTATCGGTGCGACGGTACAACAGCAGGACAGCGAAGACGGATTGACTTTGACAATTGTTATCCCGCATGCACGGGCTTAGATTGATTTGTTTCACGTGAAACATAATATAGGGAAGGGAGCTGCCGGATAAGGCGGCTCCCTTTGTGTGTTTCACGTGAAACATTTGGGTATTTTTCATAACAGAGCTTTGCAATCACGCATCAATGTGCTATAATAAAATCCGCAAGAAATCTCCAGAGACAAGAGGGAACGATTATGGGGAAAATCATTGCCTTCGCCAACCAGAAGGGCGGCGTAGGAAAAACCACAACCGCCATCAACCTTGCGGCCGCATTGTTTGAGAGAGGCAAGCGTGTCCTGCTCTGCGATTTTGACCCACAGGGCAACGCAACATCGGGATTTGGTGTGGATCCGCGCTCACTTGAGACCTCAGTCTACGACCTGATCGTCGCAGACGAACCAGATGTGAAAAGCGCGATCGTTTCAACCAAATGGGTGGATCTGATCGGGGCAAATGTCAATTTGGCCGGAGCAGAGCTTGACTTGATCGCCATGGATAACCGGGAGAGCCGTCTGAAAAATGTACTCGAGCTGGTGCGGGAGGATTACGACTACATCTTTATCGACTGCCCGCCGTCGCTCGGTCTGCTTACGCTCAACTGCCTGTGCGCAGCAGACAGCTTTCTGGTGCCGCTCCAATGCGAATACTATGCACTGGAAGGTTTGAGCCAGTTGATGACGACTGTGCGTATGGTCAAAAAATCCATGAATCCGGGTCTTGCGCTTGAGGGTGTGCTGCTCACTATGTTTGACGGACGCACCAACCTGTCCATTCAGGTGGTGGAAGAGGTCAAAAAACACTTCCCGGGCGAGGTGTTTTCGTCCGTCGTGCCGCGCAATGTGCGGCTCAGTGAGGCGCCCAGCCACGGCAAGCCGATCACGGACTATGACCGCATGTGCCGCGGAGCAGAAGCATATTTGGCACTTGCAGATGAAATATTAAAGAAGAACGGAAGAAAGGGGAGAGGCTGATGGCATCAGCCAAAAAAGGACTGGGCGGAGGACTGTCCAATCTGTTCGGCGATGATGCAGCAGCAAGTCTGAGCGAAAATGGAGCAGCAGACAGCATCACCCAGCTGCCGCTTACTAAAATCGAGCGTAATCCGAATCAGCCTCGGAAAAAATTCGACCAGCAGGCACTGGAAGAGCTGGCAGAAAGCATCCGCCTGCACGGCGTGATCACACCAATTACCGTGCGCCATGGTGAAAAGGATGGATATTACCAGATCATCGCAGGCGAACGCCGCTGGCGTGCTGCCCGGCTGGCTGGGCTCAAAGAGATCCCGGCGATGGTGCTTGAAGCTGGTGAGGGCGAAGTTATGGAACTCGCCCTGATTGAAAACCTGCAGCGGCAGGATCTCAATCCAATTGAGGAAGCTGAGGGATATGACCGTCTGATGCAGCAGTTTGGCCTGACACAGGAGGAGGTCGCAAACCGCGTGGTCAAATCACGCTCCGCGGTTGCCAACGCCCTGCGCCTGCTCGGCCTGCCGGACGAGGTGCGTACCATGGTTGCGGACGGCAAGCTGTCCGGCGGCCACGCCCGCGCCGTACTTGCCGTTTCGGATGAGGACAAGCGCGTGGAAGCAGCTCGTCAGATGGTCGGCATGAGCGTCCGTCAGGCGGAAGCACTTGCAAAGCGGCTCAACAAAAAGCCGTCCGTCAAGCCGCCGCAGCCGGAAGCCTTCTCCGTGGACTATGTTGCGGACGTGGAAAAAGAGCTGGAAAGTGTGCTGGGACGTAAAATCAGCATCCAGCAGGGCAAGAACAGCGGCCAGCTGACGCTGGAATACTACGGCGCAGACGATCTGGAACGGCTGATCGAAGCACTGCGCAGTCTGCGCGTATAAGGAGGAAGCCATGGACGAGCAAAAGAATACACCTGAGCAGAACAAACCGGAAAAAAAGCTCAGCCGCACCACGCTTACCTTCTATATTGTGGGACTGTTTTCCGTTGCGATCGCGCTGATCCTGATCAGTTACATCGCGCAGGCGCGTGCTGACCGCCAGGTTGATACGCTGACCGATCAGCTTACAGAACAGCAGACCGTTGCTCAGGGAGCCACCCAGAAAGTGGAAGAACTGCAAATCCAGTACGACCAGTTGACAAAAGTGGTGGAAGAGCTGCGGACACTGATCGGAACGGATGAAGCGCAGACGGATATCGTCGGGGCAGTGACCCAGATGGAAGAGGAGCGCGAAGTGTACGCAAGTCTGGCCCGCATCAACGCACAGCTTCTTGCAGGAAACAATTTGGACGCAAGGGCTGAGTATGACACGCTGGTGAGCCAATACGGTGAGGAGCGCCTGCTGGGCAACGCACAGGAAGATTCCTTCGACTCGGATATCAATATCTTATTCACCGCCGCAAAGGAACAGATTGAGACGGTCGAGCCGCAGTATGGCCCCACAGAAACAGAAGAATAAAGGAAAATAGAATAAAAGGAGAATTTAAACCATGTTGGATATCAAATTTGTCCGCCAGAACCCGGACGCGGTCAAGGAAAACATCAAGAAAAAGTTCCAGGACGAAAAGCTGCCGCTGGTGGATGAAGTGATTGACTTTGACGCCAAGTTCCGCGCCGCCAAGACCCGCTGCGACGAGCTGCGCGCACAGCGCAACAAGAAGTCCAAGGAGATCGGCGGGCTGATGGCCAAGGGCCAGAAGGACGAGGCCGAGAAGGTCAAGGCCGAGGTCAAGGCCATGGCGGATGAAATGGAAAAGCTCGAAGCGGATGAAAAGACCTATCAGGAAGAAGTCCGCAGCCGCATGATGGTCATCCCGAACATCATCGACCCCTCTGTCCCGATCGGCAAGGACGATTCGGAAAATGTGGAGTTAGAAAAATTTGGTGATCCGGTTGTTCCGGATTATGAAATTCCGTATCATGTGGACATCATGGAGTCCTTTGACGGCATTGATCTGGATGCCGCGCGCCGCACCTCGGGCAACGGCTTCTATTACCTGAAGGGCGATATCGCGCGCCTGCATTCGTCCATCCTGTCCTACGCGCGCGATTTCATGATCGACCGCGGATTCACCTATTATATCCCGCCGTTCATGATACACGGCGACGTGGTCAAGGGCGTTATGTCCTTCAAGGAAATGGAGAACATGATGTACAAGATCGAGGGCGAGGATCTGTACCTGATCGGCACCTCTGAGCACTCTATGATCGGCAAGTTCATCGACACCATCAACGACGAAGAGACCCTGCCGCAGACCCTGACCAGCTATTCGCCCTGCTTCCGCAAGGAAGTCGGTGCGCACGGCATCGAGGAGCGCGGCGTATACCGCATCCATCAGTTCGAGAAGCAGGAGATGGTCGTGGTCTGCAAGCCAGAGGAGTCCCCGATGT
>DXFS01000036.1 GCA_019114345.1 Candidatus Agathobaculum pullistercoris
CTTGTCGATCAGGTTGTTGATAACGTTGATCTTGTCGGAAACCTTCGCGCCGCCCAGAATGGCAACGAACGGACGGGCCGGGTCGGAAAGCGCCTTGCCCATGATGGAGATTTCCTTCTTGATCAGGAAGCCGCAGACAGCCGGCAGGTAGTCGGCAATGCCGGCAGTGGAGGCATGCGCGCGGTGCGCGGTGCCGAATGCATCGTTGACAAAGATGTCCGCCATGTCGGCAAACGCCTTGGCCAGCGCGGGATCGTTCTTGGTCTCGCCCTTCTCGAAACGCACGTTCTCGAGCAGGATCGCCTCGCCCGGCTTTACCTCAGCGGCAAGCTTCTTCGCGTCCTCGCCGACAACGTCCTTGGCCAGCTTGACTTCCTGGCCGAGCAGCTCGCTCAGGCGCTTTGCAACCGGCGCGAGCGAATACTTCATGTTGACTTCGCCCTTCGGACGGCCGAGGTGCGAGCAGAGGATCACAGCGGCGTTGTGGTCCAGCAGGTACTTGATGGTCTCGAGCGACGCACGGATGCGCTTGTCGTCGGTGATGTTGCCGTTCTCGTCCTGCGGCACATTGAAGTCGCAGCGGGCAATGACCTTCTTGCCGGATACGTCGATGTCCTCAACGCTTTTCTTATTGTACTGCATAAAAATATCCCTCTCCTTTAAGATATAAAAGTTAGCAATACGGAGCAAAATCGCGGTTTCCCATTAGAAGAATTCCGCTTCCATTACAAAATTATACTCGTTCTTCCCATCCATAGCAAGCAAAAATGTGAAAATACTCACATTTCGGTTCTCTTTCAGCAGATTTTTGCGTTTTTCAGAAAAAATTTGTGAAATATTAAACAATATGCCCAATTCTGCTTACATGCGGGGCTGCCCGTAGTACGCCACAGCCAGCGCCTGCGGGCCGGTATTGGTGATGACCGAGGGGCCGATCGGGCTGCGCAGCACATCGCGGAAGCCGATTTCGGTGCGCAGGCGTTTTTCCAGCTCGTCGATGCGCGCGGCCGGCACGTCGCCGTACAGCAGAAGGGCGGTCTGTTTTTCCGGCTGCTGCACGCGGGCGGAGACCTTGCGGATCAGCCCCGCGACCAGCGCCTTTTCGCCGCGCACCTTGTCGCACACGTTGACCGCGCCGTCATACACATGGCTGATCGGCTTGAGGCCGAGCGCCTCGCCCACGAACGCCGCGCCGCCCGAGATGCGGCCGGATTTCTTCAGATGCTTCAAACTGTACACGCCGAGGAACGCCTCCACCCGGTTCAGGCGGCTGCGCACCACGCCCAGGATCGCATCAAAGCTGTCGCCCTGGTCGCGCAGCTCGGCGGCGAGCACCACAATATGCCCATAGATATAGGTATAGGTAGCGGAGTCGATCACCTCGATGCGCATTTTATCGCCGCACTCCTCGCGGAACATATCGCGCGCGAGGCATGCCGCCTGATAGGTGCCCGAGCCGTTTGCGTTGATGAGCACGGCCAGCAGATGGGTGCATCCCCGCTCGGCCGCGCGGCGGTAGGAGTCCAGGAACACCGTGGGCGTGACCATTGCTGTCACCGGGATCTCGCGGCTGTCCTCGAGCAGCTTCCAGTATTCCTCGGGCGTGATGTCGTAGTATTCGCGGATGGTGCGCCCCTCATGCGTCAGTGTGATCGGTACGACCTCGATCCCATGCGCCTCGACCAGCGCCTGCGGGATGTCCGCGGACGAATCGGTCAGGATGTGTATTTTTTCCATAGCTTCCTCCTCACTCCTGCGGGAACGGCCCCGCGAGCTTCAGGTTTTGGAACCCGGTCTGCCGCAGCGCTTCAAACACGATCACAGCCACCGAGTTGGACAGGTTGAGGCTCCTTGCGCCCTCGCGCATCGGGATGCGCACGCACCGCTCGGGGTGCGCCACCAGCAGGCTTTCGGGCAGACCCTTTGTCTCCTTGCCGAACATCAGGTAGTCCCCGTCGCGGTATTCCACCTCGTGGTAGGCGTGCGGCGCCTTGGTGGTGGCGTAAAAATAGCGCCCGTCCGGGTTCTTTGCAAAGAACTCGTCCAGGTTTTTATACATGCGGACGTCGAGCAGGTGCCAGTAATCCAGCCCCGCACGCTTCATCCGCTTATCGTCAATCGCAAAGCCGAGCGGTTCGACCAGATGCAGCACGCAGCCGGTCGCCGCGCAGGTGCGGGCGATGTTGCCGGTGTTCTGCGGGATCTCCGGCTCAACCAGAACAATATTCAGCATGATCTTTCCTCTTTTATTCAAAGCTTCTTTTATTTTATGCGATATGCATGCGATTTTCAAGCTGATTTCCCGCTTTTCTGCAAAAAAATAATCCCCCGATGGACTCCATCAGGGGATTTTGCGCTGTTATTCCTCGATTTCCGCGTAAACGCCGTAGAGGTAGCCCTGCGTTTCTGCCTGCTCGTCGGTGAGCACCTCGCCGGTGAGCTGCGGGCCGCTTTCATCGCTCGGGTATTCCACACCCAGCTTGCCGGTGTGCAGGGTCATGGTCTGGGTGTCGGCCGCGCCGTCAGTGAAGGTGACGGTGACGGTCAGGGTCGCGCCGTCAAATCCGTCCATGCGGGCATGCCACGCATCTGGTGCATCCGCCTCCTGCGCCATATCGACCGGCTGCGGCTCGGCCCAGAAGCC